>NZ_JBIAXP010000018.1:83809-119598 GCF_042896795.1 Kitasatospora sp. NPDC001261 | reverse complement strand
TTCGGGGGGGGTGTGGGGGGGGGGGGGCCCCCGGGGGGGGGGCGGCCCCCACCCCTCTCGTCGTACCCGGAGCTCCCGTGGCGCCGTCGCGCCGTCCGGAGCCGGGCTCAGCCCTGCTGCTCGGCCCACCAGGCCCGCAGCGCCCCGACCGCCTCGTCGTGCTCCATCGGGCCGTGCTCCAGCCGGAGTTCGAGCATGTGCTTGTACGCCTTGCCGACCTGCGGGCCGGGCTTGAGGCCGAGCAGCTCCATGATCTGGTTGCCGTCCAGCGCCGGGCGGACGGCGTCCAGCTGCTCCTGCTCCTTCAGCTCGCCGATCCGGGTCTCCAGGCCGTCGTAGGTGCGGGAGAGCGCGGCCGCCTTCTTCTTGTTGCGGGTGGTGCAGTCGGAGCGGGTCAGCTTGTGCAGGCGCTCCAGCAGCGGCCCGGCGTCGGTGATGTAGCGGCGCACCGCGGAGTCGGTCCACTCGCCGCCGCCGTAGCCGTGGAAGCGCAGGTGCAGCTCGACCAGGCGCGAGACGTCCTCGGTGAGCTCCTTGGAGTACTTGAGCTCGCGCATCCGCTTGCGGGTCATCTTGGCGCCGACCACCTCGTGGTGGTGGAAGGAGACCCGGCCGTCCGACTCGAAGCGGCGGGTGCGCGGCTTGCCGATGTCGTGCAGCAGCGCGGCCAGCCGCAGGGTGAGGTCCGGGCCGTCCTGCTCCAGGTCGATGGCCTGCTCCAGGACGGTCAGCGAGTGCTCGTAGACGTCCTTGTGCCGGTGGTGCTCGTCCCGCTCCAGCCGCAGCGCGGGCAGCTCCGGCAGCACGTACCCGGCCAGGCCGGTGTCGACCAGCAGCCGCAGGCCCTTCACCGGGTGCTTGGCCAGCAGCAGCTTGTTCAGCTCGGCCTGGATCCGCTCGGCGGAGACGATGGTGAGCCGCTCGGCCATCGCGGTCATCGCGGCGACCACCTCGGGCGCCGGGTCGAAGTCCAGCTGGGCGGCGAAGCGGGCGGCCCGCATCATCCGCAGCGGGTCGTCGGAGAAGGACTCCTCGGGGGTGGCGGGGGTGCGCAGCACCCGGGCCTCCAGGTCCTCCAGGCCGTGGTGCGGGTCGACGAAGCCGCGGCCGGGCAGGTCGACGGCCATCGCGTTGACCGTGAAGTCCCGGCGGACCAGGTCCTCCCCGATGGTGTCGCCGTAGCTGACCTCGGGCTTGCGCGAGGTGCGGTCGTACGCCTCGGAGCGGTAGGTGGTGATCTCGATCAGGAAGGAGCCCTCGGGGGTGTCCTTGCGGGCGCCGACCGTGCCGAAGGCGATGCCGACGTCCCAGACCGCGTCCGCCCAGCCCTTGACCAGCTTGAGCACCTGCTGCGGACGGGCGTCGGTGGTGAAGTCCAGGTCGTTGCCGAGCCGGCCGAGCAGCGCGTCCCGGACGGACCCGCCGACCAGCGCCAGCCGGTGACCGGCCGCCTGGAACCGGCTGGCGATCTCGTCGGCGACCGGCGACACCCGCAGCAGCTCTTGGAGGCCGAGCGTCTGGGCCTCGCTCAGCCCTGGGACGACCTGGACGTCGGTGCTGGAACGGTCGGTGCGCGCGGTGGGCTCATTGGCAGTGGACACGGCTCACAAGGGTACGTGCCCCGACAGGTCAACCGCCCGCGCGTTCTGGGCGTCTCACCCCACAGCCCGCAACACTGCGCCGCGGGCTGCATCGTTACCATGCCGGTGGACGAGTCTCGGGCACCGGACAGGGGATGCGGTGCCGCGCGCCGCCGCCGTCCGCGGGATCCCCGTGGCAGCGGTGCGGCGACGGCGTCGGGCGAAGAGCTCCACCAGAGTCAAGCGAAGACCGTCGGGCGGACCGCGCCGGACGGACAGCATCAGCAGCGAACGATCGAGAACGGCGAGGGCGAAGCGAGTGAGTGAGCCGGCACGGCACTCGGGCCTGGGGGCGCACCGACAGCCTGGACGGGCCGAGCGCCCCGCCGGGGGGCGCCATCCGGCCCGCCGTGCGGGCCGGCGCCTGGCCGCCGCCTGCGCGGCCGCCCTGGCCCTCTTCACGGCCTCCCCGGCCGGTGCGCTGCCCGCCGGCGGCAACGTCCGGCCGGCCGGCGACTCCACCGCCACGGCCGAGTACCCGGTGGTGATGACCATCGACACGCTGAACCCGCAGGTGGCCGCCCCGGGCGGGATCGTGACGATCACCGGCCAGGTCACCAACGCCGGCAAGTCGGCGATCAAGGGCGCCCACGCGGCCGTCCGCAAGCCGTACTCCGGCAAACCGCTGGACCGGCGCAGCGACCTGGCCAACGTGGCCGACCGCTCCACGCCGGACAGCAAGGACGGCGTGGAGCTGGACAGCCCGCAGTACGCCCTGCCGGAGCTGAACCCGGGGCAGAGCCAGCCGTACACCCTGAGCGTCGCGGTGAGCGACCTCGGCTTCTCCGCGAGCGGCGCGTACGAGCTCGCGGTGGACGCCTGGGGCGGGACCGGCGACAACCCGCGCGACCGCGCCCTGGGCATCGCCCGGACCTTCCTGCCGTACAACCCGGGCGGCGCCGAGGCGCAGCCGACGAAGGTCGCCACGATCTGGCCGCTGGTGCACGCGCCGGTGCTGGCCGCCCAGACCACCGCCGACAACAGCGACCAGCCGACCCCGGTGCTGCGCGACGACAGCCTGGCCGGCGAGTTCGCCCCGGGCGGCCGGCTGTACGAGCTGGTCGACACCGGCGCGAAGCTGAACGGCCTGACCTGGGTGATCGACCCGGACCTGCTGGACGCCGCGCTCGCGATGACCAAGCCCTACCGGGTGCAGAAGCCGGGCACCGAGGCCGCGGGCAAGTCCGCCAAGGACGACAACACCGTCCAGGTGCCCGCCTCGGCCGCCGCCGTCGCCTGGCTGGACAAGCTGCGGGCCGCCGTCGCCAAGCCGGGCAGCCAGGTGGTCTCGCTGCCGTACGCCGACCCGGACCTCGCCTCGATCGCCCACAACGGCTCCGACCTGGCCGGGATGACCACCGCACTGAGCAAGGCGTCCACCGCCGGCCGGCTGACCGTCGAGGGCCGGCTCTCCGTGGACACCCGCTCGGACGTCGCCTGGCCGTACCGGGGCTACCTCGACCAGCAGATCGCCGCCCTCGCCCAGCAGTCCGGCAACGGGCTGGTGCTGGTCGACGGCGCGAGCATGCCGGAGCCGGACTCGCTCACCTACACCCCGACCGCGGTCCGCCCGATCGGCAGCGGGCAGAGCGCCGTGGTGGCCGACGAGACCGTCTCCGCGCTCTTCGACAAGGACCTGAGCAGCCCGCAGGCGCAGACCGACGCCACCCAGCGCTTCCTCGCCGAGACCTTCGCGATCACCCACGAGCAGCCGCAGAACCAGCGCGGGCTGCTCGTCCTGCCGCCCCGCGAGCTGAGCACCGCCGGCGCCAAGGCGCTGGCGAACGCCCTCCAGACGGCGGACGGCAAGTGGATCTCCTCGGTCAAGCTGGACGCGGTGGCCCAGTCCGCGGCCGACCCGAAGGCCAACACCGCCGTCCCGGCGCCCACCGACTACCCGACCCAGATCCGCGCCTCGGAGCTGCCGGCGGCCGACCTGAGCCGCACCGACGACATCCAGCACGACCTGGACACCCTGATGCGGGTGCTCACCCTGCCGCAGCGGGTGCGCGGCCCGTTCAGCGCCGCGATGGTCCGCTCGCTGTCCACCGAGTGGCGCAGCCAGCCGCCGGCCGGGAGCACCTACCGGGCCGGCGTCACGGGGTACCTGAAGGAGCTCACCAAGGCCGTCCAGGTGCCGAGGAAGAACGTGGTCACCCTGGCCGGCGAGTCCGGCCTGCTCCAGGTCAGCGTCCGCAACGACCTGACCCAGACGGTCACCAACCTGAAGCTGGTGCTCACCTCGGCCCAGCCGAACAGGCTGCGGGTGAGCAAGGAGGAGGAGCTGGTCCTCCCGGCCTCGCAGAGCGTGACGCTGCGCTTCAACGCCGAGGCGCACAACAACGGGCCGGTCGCGATGACCGCCCAGCTGTGGACCACCGGCCCCGACTCCCGGCCGTACGGCGAGGCGCAGAAGTTCACGGTGGAGGTCACCTCGGTGACCAACGGCGTGCTGTACGTCTTCGCGGGCGCCGGCGTCCTGCTGCTGCTGGCCGCGCTGCGCTTCGTGCGCCAGCGCAAGCGCCTCGGCGGGCAGCCGCACGAGGACGGCGACCAGCCGGTCGGCGACGCCCCGCTCGGGGACGCCCCGGCCGCGGGCGGCGCCGCGGCGGCGGAGCCCGCCCCGCGGGCCCCGGCGGAGGACACCGCGGAGGGGGCCCCGGCGGCGGACGGGACCGACGGGACGGACGACACCCCTGGTGACGGTCCCGCGCAGACACCGCGTGGCAGCAGCCCGGATGGCCGGGATCGGGCCGCCGGTGATGAGAAGGTTGGTCCTTGATACCGCCGACCCCCTGCCTTGCCGGGCCGGCCTCCCCCCACGACAGCGAAGAGGTGACATGACCGGGCGCAGCGAGGAGCGGCCGTCGGGCCGCGGTGAGAGCCGGCCGGGCGCCGAGTCGCCGTCCGGCGACTGGTACGTGGCCGACACCTACGCCCAGGACCCGTACGCGGTGGACGCGTACGGGAACCCCCAGGACGGCCAGGACCCGTACGGTCTGCGGGCCGGTCGGCCCGCCGCGCCCCAGCCGCCGGCCGCCGCGTACGACGTGCCGCCGCAGCTGCCGCCGCAGGGCGTCGGCTACCCGACGCCGGTGCCGCCGACCCCGTACCAGGCCCCGGAGCACTTCGGGGCCCCGGTGCCGCCGGTGCAGCCCGGCTGGGACACCCCGGTGCAGCCCGCCTGGCCGCAGGAGCCGGCCCCGGCGCAGGCCGCCGGCGGCCACTGGGGCGGCGTCGAGCAGCCCCGGCAGCAGTGGCAGCCCGGCCCGGCGCACTCCGCCTGGGACACCGAGACCACCGAGTACGTCGGGGTGGACGGCCTGTTCGGCGGCCGCGAGGCGCAGGCCGCGGTCCAGCCGCCGGTCCCGCAGCCCGCCCCGGCCCCCCAGCCCGGCCCTCCGCCCGGCCCCGCGCCGTACCCGCCGATGGGCGGCCACCCGGGGCAGCCCCCGTACGGCGCCGCTCCGGGCGGGCAGCAGCACTTCGTGCCGCCGATCGAGTTCGACCCGCCGCTCTCCGAGGCGGAGGCCACCATGCAGGTGGCCGCCGTCGCGGTGCCCCCGGCGGTCGAGCCGCTGGCGGACATCGTCGCCGAGGAGCGGGCCGCCGAGCAGGCGCCCGCCCCCGCCGCCGAGCCCGGCAAGGCGGCCGGCGGCGGCAAGGTCTCCAACCTGCTGAACTCCAGCGCGATCATGGCGGCCGGCACGCTGGTCTCCCGCGGCACCGGCTTCGTCCGGACCATGGTGATCACCGCGGCCATCGGCGTCGGCATCATGGGTGACTCGTACAACGCCGCGAACACCCTGCCGACCCTGCTGTACATCCTGATCGGCGGCGGCGCGCTGAACGCGGTCTTCGTGCCGCAGCTGGTGCGCAGCATGAAGAACGACGAGGACGGCGGCACCGCGTACGCCAACCGGCTGCTCACCCTGGTGATGGTCGGGCTCGGCGGCGTGGTCTTCCTGGCGGTGCTCGGGGCGCCCGTGCTGGTGCGGCTGATCGCCCAGCCGATGATGGCCAACCCGGAGCGCGCCGAGACCACGGTGGCGATGGCCCGCTACTGCCTGCCGACCATCTTCTTCATGGGCATCCACGTGGTGATGGGCCAGATCCTCAACGCCCGCGGCCGCTTCGGCGCGATGATGTGGACGCCGGTCCTGAACAACATCGTGGTCATCTTCACCTTCTCCGCCTACATCTGGGTCTACGGCGGGTTCGGCACCACCCAGGTCACCCCGGAGGGCATCTCCCCCGAGGGCGTGCGGCTGCTCGGCCTCGGCACCCTGATCGGTCTGGGCGTCCAGTCGCTGGCGATGATCCCGTACCTGCGGGCCGCCGGGTTCCGCTTCCGGCCCCGCTTCGACTGGCGCGGCCACGGCCTGGGCAAGGCCGCCCGGCTGGCCAAGTGGACGTTCTTCTTCGTGCTCGCCAACCAGGCCGGCTACCTGGTGATCACCCAGCTGTCCACCAAGGCGGGCGCCGCCGCGGCGGCGGCCGGCCACAACGGCGTCGGCCTGGCCGCGTTCTCCAACGCGCTGCTGATCTGGCAGCTCCCGCAGGCCGTGATCACGGTCTCGATCATGAGCGCGGTGCTCCCCCGGCTCTCCCGGGCGGCGGCCGACGAGGACGCCGGTGCCGTACGCGACGACATCTCCTACGGTCTGCGCACCACCGCGGTGGCGGTCGTCCCGGCGGCCTTCCTGTTCCTGTCGCTCGGCCCGGTGGTCGGCCGGGCGATCTACGCGATCGGCGGCAACGACACCGTCCTGAACGACGCCACCAACGTCGGTCTGATGCTCTCCGCGTTCGCGCTGGGCCTGATCCCGTACTCCGCCCAGTACGTGATGCTGCGCGGCTTCTACGCCTACGAGGACACCCGGACGCCGTTCTACAACACCGTCTGGGTCGCCGCCTGCCAGGCCGGCTTCGCGCTGCTGTGCTGGCTGGTGCTGCCCTCCGAGTGGACGGTGACCGGCCTCGCCTTCGGCTACGGCCTGGCCTACGCCATCGGGGTGATGGTCGCGATGCCGAAGCTGAAGAAGCGGATCGGCGGGCTGGACACCAAGCGGATCGGCCGGACGTACAGCCGGCTGGCCGCCGCCTGCGTCCCGGCCGCCCTGGTCGGCCTCGGCGCCAGCCTGGGCGTCCAGCAGGTGCTCGGCGGCTGGCCGGGCAGCGTGGCGGCCCTGGTCGTGGCCGGCGGCCTCCAGCTGGCGGTCTTCGTGCTCATCGCGAAGCGCCTGCGGATCGAGGAGCTGAACTCCATGCTGGGCATGGTCCGCGGCCGACTGGGCCGCTGACCGCCCGACCACCGGCCGGACGAGCGGGCGCCCTGACCGGGCGTCAACCGGAGCAGAAGGCTCCTCCGCTCGTCCGGCCGAGTGCTGGGCCACCGGTTGGTTCGGGTCCGCCCGACCGCCGGATGGCGACCAGGTGTCGGATCTGCACCACATCTCTCCACCCGTATGCAACCGAGCGGACGTCTCAGCGGTCGTACCCGGTGGAGAAGAGTGGGCACAATTGTCCTGGAGCACAGGGCCGCCGACCCTAGGGCTCCAGCGACTCTCTCAAGCCGCGGCGACACAAGGGGAGGCAGGACCACGGTGGCTGATGGCACCAAGGCGGTCGTCGACACGTCAGCAGCTGACGCGGCGACGGACGAGGCCGCGCTGGCCGCGGCGATCGACGAGCTCGCGGGCTCGGACGACGCCGGCGAGAGCACCTCCGCGGACGCCCGCGAGGGCGCCCCCGCCGCCCCCACCGCTGCCGCCGCCCCCGGGCGCCCCGACGCGGACGAGAACACCGACCAGGACGGGGAGAAGGGCCGGGGCGAGGACCGGGACCGCGACGACGCGCCGGCCGCGGGCCCGGAGCCCGCCGCCGGCGAGGAGACCTCGGAGATCACCGCCCCGCTGTCGGTCCAGGAGCTGCGCGCCGAACTGGCCGCCGGGTCCCCCCGGAAGAAGCCCGCCCCCGAGCCCACCCGCCCCGCGCGCCGCCCCACCGACCCGCAGCCCACGGTCGACCCGCGCGACACCGCCACCCTCCCGCGCACCCTCCCCGCCCCGCAGCGCCGCAGCGGGGACATGATCGGCCACCGGTACCGGCTGGAGGAGTGCATCTCCCAGACCGAGACCTTCAGCAGCTGGCGCGCCGTCGACGAGAAGCTGCGCCGGGCGGTCGGCGTCCACCTGATGGCCTCCGGTCACCAGCGGGCCCGCAAGGTGCTGGCCGCGGCCAAGTCCGCCGCCCTGCTCGGCGACCCGCGCTTCGTCCAGGTGCTGGACGCCGTCCACGAGGGCGAGCTGGTCTACGTCGTGCGGGAGTGGCTGCCGCACTCCTCCGACCTGGCCAGGCTGCTCGCCAACGGCCCGATGGAGCCGCACGAGGCGTACCAGATGGTCCGCCAGGTCGCCGACGCCGTCGCGGCCGCCCACCGGCGCGGCCAGGCCCACCTGCGGCTCACCCCGCGCTGCGTGCTGCGCACCGACAGCGGCCAGTACCGGATCAACGGCATCGCGGTGGACGCCGCCCTGCGCGGGCTGCCCGCCGAGGACGCCGAGGACGCCCAGCGGGCCGACACCCGCGCGATCGGCGCACTGCTGTTCGCCGCGCTCACCCACCGCTGGCCGTACCCGGAGGACCGCTACGACCTCCAGGGCCTGCCCAAGGGCCTCCAGAACGCCGCGCCGGACCAGGTCCGCGCCGGGGTCCACAAGGGCCTGTCCGAGCTCGCCGCGCGGGCCCTGTTCGACCAGCCGCCGCACCACGCCCAGCCGATCACCACCCCGGAGGAACTGGTCCGGGCGATCGCCAAGCTGCCCAAGATCCGCCAGCCCGCGCCGGAGCTGCCCGCCTTCCCGGCCCCGCCCCGGCACAACACCCACGCGCTGCCCACCGCGCCCAACCCGACCCGGGTCGCCGACACCACCGTCTCCCCGCTGCCGGCCTCCTCCCGCCCGGCCCCCTCCCGGCGCACCCGCACCCGGCGGCGGCTGCGCCGGGTGGTCAAGGCCACCGCGTGGACGGTCGCGCTGGGCGCGATCGGCGTCGCCTCCTGGCAGTTCGTCGACAGCCTGCGCCACACCGGGGCGGCCACCGCGTCCCCGCTGACCTCGGCCAGCAGCACCGCGCCGAGCCCCCAGGCGAGCACCCACAACCCGGTGTCGATCGCCATCAAGGAGGCGCAGTCGTACAACCCGCTGGGCGACGGGCCCGAGGGCACCGAGAGCATCGGGAAGGCGATCGACAACGACGCGAACACCTCCTGGACCACCGGCTGGTACGTCGACCAGCTCGGGCCCAAGCCGCCCGCGCTCAAGTCCGGCACCGGTCTGCTGATCGACCTCGGCTCACCGCAGCCGGTCTCGTCGGTGAGCGTCCTGTTCTCCGGCGGCGAGCAGTCCGCGGAGCTGCGGGTGCCCACCGCGGCCGCCGCCGGCAACCCGCTGCAGGCCAAGCCGGACGCCTTCACCGTCGTGGGCAAGAAGACCGGGACCAATGTCGAGTACGCCCTCGACTCCCCGACCACCACGCGGTACCTCTTGATCTGGCTGACCGGTCTGGCGAAGGATGCCGACGGCAAGTACCGGGGCCACGTCGCCGAGGTCAAGGTCTCCGGCTGACCCGGGGCGGACGGCCCCGGCACGACGGCACGACGGCAGAGGGGGGTCACGGTGGCGGACGACGACGCGGCGCTGCTCGCCCGGCACGTCGCCGGCGACCCGGCGGCCTTCGGCCTGCTGGTGGACCGCCACCGCGACCGGCTCTGGGCGGTCGCCCTGCGCACCCTGGGCGACCGCGAGGAGGCCGCCGACGCGCTCCAGGACGCCTTGGTGTCCGCCTTCCGCGCCGCCGCCGGCTTCCAGGGCCGCTCGGCGGTCACCACCTGGCTGCACCGGATCGTGGTCAACGCCTGCCTGGACCGCGCCCGGCGCAGCGCCACCCGGCGCACCACCCCGCTCGACGATGACCCGCAGCGGCTGGACACCCTGGTCGGCGCCGCCGAGCCGGCCGACTCCCCGGTGGTCCGGGCCGAGCTGCACCGGGAGCTGACCGCGGCGCTCGCCGAACTGCCCGCCGAACAGCGGGCCGCCCTGGTGCTGGTCGACATGCAGGGCTACCCGGTGGCCGAGGCCGCCGAGCTGCTGGGCGTCCCGGTGGGCACGGTGAAGAGCCGCTGCGCACGCGGCCGGGCCCGGCTCCTCCCCCTGGTCCGGCACCTGCGCGAGCCCGATGTTTCACGTGAAACACCGCCCGCCCCCGGCTCGGCCCCGCCGCGCCGGGACACCCCCGGGAACCCGAAGCGCCCCGGCTCCGTCACAGGGACGGGGCCGAGCACCGGCACAGGGACGGGGCAGAGCACCGGTCGGACGATGCTGGAAGGAGACGTGAGCACCCGATGAACGCCCATCCCTCCTTCCCCGACCCCGCCGACGACCACCCCCCGGTCGAGCAGCTGGCCGACCTCGCCGAGGGCCTGGTCGACTCCCCTTCCACCGTCGAGGCGCTGCGGCGGCACCTGGACGGCTGCGCCGAGTGCCGGGAGACCGTCGACGCGCTCGCCGAGGTCCGGGCCCTGCTCGGCGACGTCGAGACCCCGCCGATGCCGGCCGACGTCGCCGCCCGGCTGGACGCGGCACTCGCCGCGGCCGTCACCGAAGCCGCCGGGAGCGCCGGCGAGGCCGTCGAGCGGCCGCAGGAGGCCCCCGCGGCCGACCGTCGACCCGAGGCCCCGGCCCGGCCCGTACGCACCGCCACGGCGCCCCTCACGCCGTCCTCCGCCCCGCTCTCCAGGCCCGCGGGGCGTCCCGCCGGCCGGTCCGGCCCGGCCACCGGCCCCGGCCGCCCCCGGCGGCGGCGGTTCGCCCTGCTGATCGGCACGGCCGCCGCCCTGGCCGCCCTCGGACTCGGCGGGGCGCTGCTGCTGCAGCCCGACGACCGGTCCGGCACGGTGACGGCCAGCGCGGGCGGCGCCCCGACCGCCACCGCCGACAGCCACGACGCCCGGGCCCCGCACACGGCCGCCGGCACCGACTACCGCGAGGACGAACTCGCCACCCAGGTCCAGCGGTTGCTGGCCCGCTCGGAGAACGTCCCGGGGCTGCGGGCCACCGGGCCCGCCATGTCCGAGGGCGCCCTGCCCGCCGCCGGCGGCCGGCCGGAGTCCGACCCGCCCTCCCCCGCCGGCTCCCCCACCGGCTCCCCCACCGCGCCGGGCTGCCCGGCCCCGGCCTCCGGCACCCCGCTGGCCACCGACCGGGGCACCTTCCAGGGCGCCCCGGTGGACGTCCTGGTCTACCCGCTGCCCGGCCGGCCCGGTTTCGTCGACGTCTACCTGCGCTCCCCCGACTGCGGCCCGACCGTCCTGCACCAGGCCGTTCCCAGCCACTGACCGGCGGTTTCCATGCGATCCACGCCAACTCCGCCACGCCGCTTCCGGACTTCGGGCGGCTGGTACTGATCCGCCTGGGAATGCGAGACACTGGTCAGTCGTTGTCCCGGGCGGCGGAGCAGGACCGCCCTCCCCGCAGCAAACGCGGGTCGCGATGCGAACCAGGAGAAGCAGTGAGCGACGTCCGTAACGTGATCATCATCGGTTCCGGCCCGGCCGGGTACACGGCCGCGCTCTACACGGCCCGTGCCTCCCTCAAGCCGCTGGTCTTCGAGGGGGCCGTCACCGCCGGTGGCGCGCTCATGAACACCACCGAGGTCGAGAACTTCCCGGGCTTCCGGGACGGCGTCATGGGCCCCGAGCTGATGGACAACATGCGCGCCCAGGCCGAGAAGTTCGGCGCCGAGCTGATCCCCGACGACATCGTCGCGGTCGACCTCACCGGTGACGTCAAGACCGTCACCGACTCCGAGGGCAACGTGCACAAGGCGCGCGCCGTGATCGTCACCACCGGCTCCCAGCACCGCAAGCTCGGCCTGCCGAACGAGGACAAGCTCTCCGGCCGCGGCGTCTCCTGGTGCGCGACCTGCGACGGCTTCTTCTTCCGCGACCAGGACATCGCGGTGGTCGGCGGCGGCGACACCGCGCTGGAGGAGGCGACCTTCCTCTCCCGCTTCGCCAAGAGCGTCACGATCATCCACCGCCGGGACTCCCTGCGCGCCTCCAAGGCGATGCAGGAGCGCGCCTTCGCCGACCCGAAGATCCGCTTCGAGTGGGACAGCGCGGTCGAGGCCATCCACGGCGACCCGAAGCTGACCGGCGTCACCCTGCGCGACACCACCACCGGCGAGACCCGTGAGCTGGCCGTCACCGGCCTGTTCATCGCGATCGGCCACGACCCGCGCACCGAGCTCTTCAAGGGCCAGCTGGACCTCGACGCCGAGGGCTACCTCAAGGTCGACGCCCCCTCGACCCGCACCAACATCCCGGGCGTGTTCGGCGCCGGCGACGTCGTCGACCACACCTACCGCCAGGCCATCACCGCCGCCGGCACCGGCTGCTCCTCCGCCCTGGACGCCGAGCGCTACCTGGCCGCGCTGGACGACCTGGAGGCCAAGGCCGCCGCCGTCGCGGTCTGAGCCCTTCCCGCTCCACCCGCGGGGGTGTTCCACGTGAAACACCCCCGCCCCGGCCGGGCAGAAACAGAACGGGCCCACCCGTTGTTCTCCTGGCAGCAGCCCCCTCCGTCCGAACCCCGAGGAGTTCCCGTGGCCGGCGCCACCACCACAGTCACCGACGCGACGTTCGAGAAGGACGTCCTCGAGAGCGAGAAGCCCGTACTGGTCGACTTCTGGGCCACCTGGTGCGGCCCGTGCCGCCAGGTCGCCCCGGTCCTGGAGGACATCGCGGCCGAGCACGGCGACAAGCTGACCATCGCCAAGCTCGACGTGGACGCCAACCAGGCGACCGCCGCCAAGTACGGCGTCATCTCGATCCCGACCCTGATCGTCTACCAGGGCGGCGAGCCGGTGAAGTCCATCACCGGTGCCCGTCCGAAGGCCGCGCTGCTGCGCGAGCTGGCCGACTTCATCTAGGTCTTCCGGTCGTCGACCGCGCGGAGGCGGGGCTCCCCTCGGGGGGAGCCCCGCCTCCGTCGTTCCCGGCCCCTCGAAGGGCGTCTCCGGGCCCTAGAAGGGGAGCACCGGCTCCTTGCGCCCGCCGCCCAGCAGCCGCTCCAGCGCCCCCTCCACGTCGCCCCGCCAGGAGAGCGTGGTCCGCGCCTCCAGCCGCAGCCGCGGGTAGCGCGAGTGCGGGCGGACGGTCCTGAAGCCGACCGCGAGCAGGTGGTCGGCCGGCAGCACGCAACTGGTCGGCGCCCGCCCGGAGGAGCCGAAGGCCTCGATCGCCCGCACCCCGCGCCCGATCAGGTCCTTGGCCACGGTCTGCACCAGCACCCGGCCGATCCCCTGGCGCTGGTATCCCGGCAGCACCCGGCTGACCATCAGCTGAACGGCGTCGGGCGAGACCGGGCTGGTCGGGAAGGACTGCGAGCGGGGGACGTAGGCGGGCGGCGCGTACAGCACGAACCCGGCGGGCCGGTCGTCCACGTAGACGATCCGGCCGCAGGAGCCCCACTCCAGCAGCACCGTGGAGATCCACCCCTCCTTCTCCAGCTCCGGCTTGCCCGACTCCACCGCTTCCTTCGCACTGACCGGGTCCAGCTCCCAGAACACGCAGGAGCGGCAGCCGGCCGGCAGGTCCCCGAGGTTGTCCAGCGTCAGCGGAACGATCCGCCGTCCCATGGCCGCACCTCCTCCTCCCTCTCACGGTCGAGCATTCCCCCACGAACGCCGATGGGTGCATGTTTCACGTGAAACAGCGCTCACGTGGAACACGCACCCATCGGGTCGTCGCCCTCGGCCGGCCGGGCCGGCTCAGCCCTGCGACAGCCGCAGACCGTCCTCCCCCGGGGCCATGCTGTCCAGGATCCGGTTCAGGTCCTCGACCGAGCCGAACTCCAGCACCACCTTGCCCTTGCCCAGCCTGCCGCCGCGCTGCGACACCTCGACCTTGACCCGGGTGTCGAAGCGGTCGGACAGCCGGCTCGCCAGGTCGTTGAAGGCCGGGGAGTTCAGCTTGCCCGCCTTCGGCGCCTGGCGCCTGGGCTGCTCCGGCTCCTCCGAGCGCATCAGCACGACGAGCTCCTCGACGTTGCGCACCGTGAGGCCCTCGGCGATCACCCGCGCGGCCAGCCGCTCCTGCTGCTCCGGGTCCGACAGGCCGAGCAGCGCCCGGGCGTGCCCGGCCATCAGCGTCCCGGCCACCAGCCGGGTCTGGACGGAGGGCGGGAGCTTCATCAGCCGCAGGGTGTTGGAGACGTGCGTCCGCGAGCGGCCGATCCGATCGGCCAGCTCCTCGTGGGTGCAGGAGAAGTCCCGCAGCAGCTGGTCGTAGGCGGCGGCCTCCTCCACCGGGTTCAGCTCGGCGCGGTGCAGGTTCTCCAGGAGGGCGTCCAGCAGCAGCTTGTCGTCCTCGGTGGCCCGGACGATCGCCGGGATCCGCTCCAGCCCGGCCTCCCGGGAGGCGCGCCAGCGGCGCTCGCCCATGATCAGCTCGAAGCTGTCCACGCCGACCTGGCGGACCACGATCGGCTGGAGCAGACCGACCTCCTTGATGGAGGTGACCAGCTCGGCCAGCTTGTCCTCGTCGAAGACCTCACGCGGCTGGCGCGGATTGGGGGTGATCGCGTCCAGCGGCAGCTCGGCGAAGTACGCGCCGGCCGGCTGCGCCTGCTCGGCCCGCTTCTCGGCGGCCGCCCTGGCCGCCACCGTGCCGCGGACACTCGGCAGCGGCGTCACCGGGGCCGGTGCGGGCACGGCTGCCGCAGTCTTCGCCTCCACCCCGCCGTCCACCGGCGCGGCGGGGCGGATCAGCGCCTCCAGCCCTCGACCCAGACCAACCCTGCGAGCACTCACTGATGACCCTCCGTCGTACCGTGCTGTGCCACCGGGGCGCCGTGCCCCTGCTGGCCGTCCCGCTGCTGACCCACCAGTGAGCCGCCCGGGCCCACCGCACGCTGCGCGAGCTCGCGGGCGGCCTCCAGGTAGGAGAGCGCCCCGGTCGACCCCGGGTCGTAGGTGAGCACCGTCTGCCCGTAACTGGGCGCCTCCGAGATGCGCACCGACCGCGGGATCGCCGTGCTCAGCACCTCTTGGTGGAAGTGGGTCCGGACCTCCTCGGCGACCTGGGCGGCCAGCCTCGTCCGGGCGTCGTACATGGTGAGCAGGATGGTCGACACGTGCAGTGCGGGGTTGAGGTGCGCGCGCACCAGCTCGACGTTGCGCAGCAGCTGGCCGAGGCCCTCCAACGCGTAGTACTCGCACTGGATCGGGATCATCACCTCCTGGCCGGCGACCATGGCGTTGACCGTCAACAGGCCCAGCGAGGGCGGACAGTCGATCAGGATGTAGTCGAGCGGCTGCTCGTAGGCGGTGATGGCGCGCTGGAGCCGGCTCTCCCGGGCCACCAGGGAGACCAGCTCGATCTCGGCGCCGGCCAGGTCGATGGTGGCGGGGACGCAGAACAGCCCCTCGACGTCGTGCACCGGCTGCACCACGTCGGCCAGCGGCTTGCCCTCCACCAGGACGTCGTAGATGGACGGCACCTCGGCGTGGTGGTCGATGCCGAGCGCCGTGGAGGCGTTGCCCTGCGGGTCGAGGTCGACGACCAGGACGCGCAGGCCGTGCATGGCGAGGGAGGCGGCCATGTTCACGGTGGTGGTGGTCTTGCCCACCCCACCCTTCTGGTTGGCGACCACGATCACCCGGGTGGCGGCCGGCCGGGGCAGTCCCTCACCCGCTCGGCCGATCGCCCGGACCGCGGCCTGGGCGGCCCGCGCGATGGGCGTGTCATCGATCTGGTCGACGGTCTCCGAGTCCTGCATGGGGGTCAGTGTTTCACGTGAAACCGGAGCGGCAACAGTCGCCGCCCGGTCACGGCGGAGGATGCCCGAGAGCAAGGAGCGACGTTTCACGGGAAACACCATGCCCGCTATGCCGGAAATCTGACGTTGCGACACTCCGGTGTCCAGCCGTCGACCCCACCGACACCTGAACGACGACGGGCGGACGTTCCCCCCTCGCAGGAGGACCGTCCGCCCGTGGTCGTCAGGTGCCCGACGTCACGCCCGATCAGCGTCCGCGGCGCCGTCCGCCCCGGCCGCGCTCGCCGTTCCGGACGCTCGCGGTGCGGCCCGCCCGGGCCGCCTTGGCGCGCCGGGTGGCCGCCTTCACCCCGCCGGGGCTCTCCCCCGCCTTCACCTGGACCACCCGGGTCGAGGTCTCCAGGGTGCCCTCGCCGACGGCGATGACGCTCCACTCGACCGCACCCAGCTTGGCCAGTCCGGCCCGCGAGTCGGCCAGCTCCTGCTCCGCGCTGTCCCCCTTGAGCGCCAGCATCTGCCCGTGCGGGCGCAGCAGCGGCATGCCCCAGCCGGCCAGCCGCTCCAGCGGCGCCACCGCCCGGGCGGTCACCACGTCCACCGCGAGCTTGCCGACCATCTCCTCGGCGCGGCCGCGCAGCACCGTGACGTTGTCCAGCCCCAGCTCCCGGACGACCTCCTCCAGGAAGGTGGTCCGGCGCAGCAGCGGCTCCAGCAGCGTCACCGAGACGTCCGGACGGGCCAGCGCCACCGGGATGCCCGGCAGGCCGGCCCCGGAGCCGACGTCGCACAGGGTGATGCCGGAGGGCAGCAGCTCGGCCAGCACCGCGCAGTTCAGCACGTGGCGGTCCCAGAGCCGGGGCACCTCGCGGGGCCCGATCAGCCCGCGCTGCACGCCCGCGGTGGCCAGCAGCTCGGTGTAGCGGACCGCGGCGTCGTAGCGCTCCCCGAAGACCTCCCGGGCGGCAGCCGGTGCCTCGCCAGGGTGCTCCAGCTCGGTGGCCGGCCCCTCAGCGGCCGGGTCCACGTCCGCCCCCGGCCGGCCGGCAGCCGCGTTCTCCGTGTCCATCTCGACCTCTCCGATCCCCGGATCCACCGACCCGCTCAACGCACTGTTTCACGTGAAACATCCCAGAAGGGACGACGACCCCGCCCGCACGAGGCGGACGGGGTCGCGTCCGGTGAAGCTCTCCGGCCGCCGCGGCGGCCGGTCGTCGACCTGTCGGCCTCAGACCGGCAGCACGACCACGAACCGCTGGGGCTCTTCGCCCTCGGACTCGCTGCGCAGGCCGGCCGCGGCGACCGCGTCGTGGACGACCTTGCGCTCGAAGGGAGTCATCGGCCGCAGCTTGACCTGCTCGCCGCTGCTCTTGGCCTGCTCGGCGGCCTGGGCGCCGAGCACCGCCAGCTCCTCGCGCTTGCGGGCCCGGAAGCCGGCAATGTCCAGCATGAGGCGGCTGCGCTCGCCGGTCTCCCGGTGGACAGCCAACCGGGTCAGCTCCTGGAGGGCCTCCAGCACCTCGCCGTCCTGGCCGACCAGGCGCTGCAGCGCACGGTCGTTGCCGTCGCTGACGATGGAGACCAGGGCGCGGTCGCCCTCGACGTCCATGTCGATGTCACCGTCGAGGTCCGCGATGTCGAGCAGACCCTCCAGGTAGTCCGCCGCGATGTCGCCCTCCTGCTCCAGGCGGGAGATGAGGCTCTCGTCGGCGCTGGCGGCGGCCTCGGCCTCGACGGCGGAGGTGGTGCCTTCCGTCACTGATGGACTCCTTCGGAGATGGGCCCGTCTGTCGGGCCGGGGACGAAGCTCTTCGCGGCGGTCACAACGGGCTCGGGACCGGTCAGGACTTCTTCTTCGGCCGCTGGCCGCCACCGCGCTTCGGCTGCTGCCGGGTGCCCTGCTTGGTACCGGCGGGCTTCGCCGCGGCCTGCTTGGCGGCCGCCGGCTTGGCACCGGAGTCGGACGGCACGCTGTCGGACGGAGCCGTGTCGGCGGCTTCCTCCGCCTGGCTGTCCTTGTCCGGCTCGCCGGTCGGCTGTCCGACACCGGCCTGCTGGCGCTGGGCCTTGCTCTGCCGACGGGGCTGCTGGCGGCGCACCTGCACCGACTCCTCGACCACCGCGGCGGCGCTGGCCGCCTCGCTGACGGCCGCCTTGGACGGGGGCAGCATGCCCCAGAGCGCGCCCTTGATCTCCGTACCGTCCGGACGCAGCCGGCCGGCCTTCTTCAGGCGGGCCTGACGCTCCTCGAAGGCCTTGCTGCCCGGGGTCGGGTTGTTGTGGATCACGACCAGCTGCTGGCCCATCGACCAGACGTTGGTGGTCAGCCAGTAGACCAGGACACCGACCGGGAAGTTGATGCCCATCACGGCGAACATGATCGGGAAGACGTACATCAGCATCTTCTGCTGCTGCATGAACGGCGTCTTCACCGAGAGGTCGACGTTCTTGGTCATCAGCTGGCGCTGGGTGACGAACTGCGACAGCGACATCAGGATGATCATCACGGCGGTGACGATCTTGACGCTGGTCTCGGGGCTGCCCACGAAGGTCGCGGAGAGCGGGGCACCGAAGATGTGCGCCTTGCCGGCGCTCACCAGCAGGTCACCGTGGATGACGCCGATGTCCTGGCCCTTGGCGACCTTGGCGAGCACTCCGTAGAGAGCGGTGAAGAACGGCGCCTGCACGATGATGGGAAGGCAGCTGGAGAACGGGTTGGTACCCGCCTCCTTGTACAGCTTCATCATCTCTTCGGACTGGCGCTGCCGGTCGTTCTTGTAGCGCTCCTGGATGGCCTTCATCTTCGGCTGGATCGCCTGCATGGCCCGGGTCGCCTTGATCTGCTTCACGAAGAGCGGGATCAGGCAGATCCGGATGACGACCACCATCGAGGCGATGGCGAGACCCCAGGCCCAGCCACCGTCCGGGTTGAAGATGTGGCTGTACAGCGAGTGGAACTGGACGATGATCCAGGACACCGCTGTGTACAGGGGATTCAGGAAGGAGAAGGTCACCGGTCAGGCTCCTTGGACAGGTGGATTGGCCGCACGGGGCCAATGGTCGCCGGGCCCTCGGGGTCCGGACCGGCGGGGGTGGCGGTCACCGGGTCTCCGGTGGCGGACCGGCTCTTCAGCCAGTCTCGCAACCGCCGGTGCCACACCGGATGCTTGCGCGGGGGGACATGATCGACCCCACCGGGCGTCCACGGATTGCAGCGCAGGATGCGCCACACGGTCAGCCCGCCGCCCTTGACCGCTCCGTGCACCTTCACGGCCTCGTAGCCGTAGTGCGAGCAGGAGGGGTAGTAACGGCAGACCGGACCGAGCAGTGGGCTGATGGTCCACTGGTAGACCCTGATCAGACCCATCAGCAGGTACTTCATCGACCTGCTCCCGTCGGCGCCGTGGCGGCGGGCTCCGTCCTCAGCAACCGCTTCAGTGCCGCGTCCAGGTCACGTTCGAGGTCCTGGTACGAGGCGGTCGCGGCCTGGGGCAGCGCACGCACCACTATCAGGCTACCGGCGGGCAGCCTGGAGAGACGATCACGAACGAGATGGCGCAACCGGCGCTTGACCAGGTTGCGAACGACCGCCGGGCCAACGGCCTTGCTCACGACGAAACCCGCACGCGCCGAAGGAGTCCCCTCGGCGACGTGCGGGCGGGAGTCGCTGGTCCGGTCGGTCTGCCCCTGCGGGTCACCGTCTCTGCTGAGATGGACGACCAGAAGGGGCCGGCCGGCCCGGCGACCGCGTTTCACCGCGGTCGCGAAGTCCTGGCGCCGCCGCAGCCGATTCTCGGAGGGCAGCACAACAGACTCTGGCGCGGATCAGGCGGACAGGCTGCTGCGGCCCTTGCCACGGCGGGCGGCCAGGATGGCGCGGCCGGCGCGGGTACGCATACGCAGCCGGAAGCCGTGGGTCTTCGCGCGACGACGGTTGTTCGGCTGGAAGGTGCGCTTGCTCACTCGGGGGCTCCTGAGGTGAATCGTAGGATGACGGGGAATCGCTTGGCCGTCACCGTGCGTCCGCGTGATCTCCCCTGATTCGGAAATCCGGCCCATCGCCCCAGTTCGGCTGGGGTTTGAGGCAATCCACGGCGCCCGTGCTGCGCGCCTTATGGAGCGGGTGGACCCGCGGACATGCGGCAGCGGCCATCGACAACTCGACCTGGTTACGGTACGCGGGACGGGGCACGGGGGTCAAACCAGCCGTCTCTCGCCCGTCTTACCCACAGCCTGTGGACAACGACTTGATCCGTCCCTGTTCGCTGACTACCGTTGCAGAACTTGTCTGGTTTGTTCTTGGAAAGCGTGCACCAGTGGCTGATGTCAACAGCGACCTCGTCCCGGTCTGGGCCAGGGTCGTCGAGCGGCTGGTCGCCGACCCCGATGTCGGGGAGATGGACAAACAGTGGGTGCAGCGCACCCAGCCGATGTGGATGATGCACGACACCGCCCTGCTGGCGACCCCGAACGAGCGGGCCAAGCAGGTGCTGGAGGGCCGGCTGCTGCCGCAGCTGACCGAGGCCCTCAGCCGTGAGCTCAGCCGCCCGGTCCGGATCGCCGTGATGGTCGACGCCAACGCGGTGCCGACCACCCCCGCACCCGCCCCCCAGGCCCCCGCCGAGCCCTACCCGGGCCCGGCCGAGGACGACACCCCCGGCTACGGCGGCCAGGGCTACCAGCAGCCGTACGAGCACGGCCAGCCCTACGAGCAGCCGCAGCCGTACGAGCAGGGCCAGGGGTACGAGCAGGACTACGAGCGCCCCCGCTACGACACCGGCGGCTACGAGCAGCGCCAGGCCCCGTACGGCGGCCCCGGCGGCGGCCCCGGCTGGCAGGGCTACCAGGAGCAGCCGCCCGGCTACCGCGACGCGGAGGAGCCCGCGTCCCGTCCGGCGCCGCGGCCCGTCCCCGGCCCGCCCGCGACCACCCAGGGCGACCTCTTCGGCGGCGCCTACGGCCCCGGCCCGAACGAGCAGCCCCGCACCGGCGCCGGCCGTCGGGCCGGCGGCTCCCGCCCCACCGGCGGCCGCCCGGCCGAGAAGGCCGCCCCGGAGCGCTCCGCCGAGCGTCCCGGCGTCCCCGGCGTGCCCGCCCCGCCCGGCGCTCCCCCGGCCGGCGGCTCCCGCAAGGACGAGCCGGCCGCCCGGCTGAACCCCAAGTACCTGTTCGACACCTTCGTCATCGGCGCCAGCAACCGCTTCGCGCACGCGGCGGCGGTGGCGGTCGCCGAGGCCCCGGCCAAGGCGTACAACCCGCTCTTCATCTACGGCGAGTCCGGGCTGGGCAAGACCCACCTGCTGCACGCCATCGGGCACTACTCGCGCAGTCTCTTCCCGGGCACCCGGGTGCGCTACGTGTCCTCGGAGGAGTTCACCAACGAGTTCATCAACTCGATCCGGGACGGCAAGGCGGACACCTTCCGCCGCCGCTACCGGGACATGGACATCCTGCTCGTGGACGACATCCAGTTCCTCGCGAGCAAGGAGTCCACACAGGAGGAGTTCTTCCACACCTTCAACACCCTGCACAACGCGAACAAGCAGATCGTCCTCTCCTCGGACCGGCCGCCCAAGCTGCTGACCACGCTGGAGGACCGGCTGCGCAACCGCTTCGAGTGGGGTCTGATCACCGACGTCACCCCGCCGGAGCTGGAGACCCGGATCGCGATCCTGCGCAAGAAGGCGATCCAGGAGCAACTCAACGCTCCCGCCGACGTGTTGGAGTTCATCGCCTCCCGGATCACCCGCAACATCCGGGAGTTGGAGGGCGCGCTGATCCGGGTGACCGCCTTCGCCAACCTCAACCGGGCCCCGGTGGACCTGGAGTTGGCCGGGATCGTCCTCAAGGACCTGATCCCGGGCGGGGACGAGGACGCCGGCCCGGAGATCACCGCGCAGGTCATCATGCAGCAGACCGCCGCCTACTTCGGCCTGGGCGTGGACGACCTCTGCGGGTCCTCGCGCAGCCGGGTGCTGGTGACGGCCCGGCAGATCGCGATGTACCTCTGCCGCGAGCTCACCGACCTCTCGCTGCCGAAGATCGGCGCGCAGTTCGGCGGCCGCGACCACACCACGGTGATGCACGCGGACCGCAAGATCCGCTCGCTGATGGCCGAGCGGCGCTCGATCTACAACCAGGTCACCGAACTCACCAACCGCATCAAGAGCTAGCCGGAGCAGGCACGGCGGGGCCCCGGGTCCGAAGTCGGGCCCCCAAGGGCGTCAGGAGCGAATCCTGACGCCCTTTCTCGTGTCCACAGGTGTGCGTCGCGCGCCGGCTGGGCAGGGATGCCCTCGACGGACGGTCCGCCAGTCCACAGCCCGCGCCGAACAACTGACCGGTGATTCGAAACCCGGGGGCGCGCAAGGCCGTTGTCCACAGGACGGGCCCCTCCGCCGCCGTCCACAGGGTGGGGAGTGCGGAGTTATCCAGAATTCGTCCACAGGCCCGTCGCCGCTACGCTCTTCCGCGCAGGTCAGGTGCCTGTGGACTTGTGCACAACGGTTATCCACAGGGTGTGGACAATTGACGGGTCCACAGTGGGCCGTCCGGGTTATCCACCGGTTGTCCCCAGGGGATGGCCGGTTATCCCCAGGTTGTCCACAGCAGCGTCCACAGTTCGACAACCGTGGGCTGGCGTTCATACCCTGGTGTGAAAGGCGTCACGTAAAGTTGACCGGCGCCCGTGGATAACCGGGCCCGGATCTGGGGACAGCCCTGGGGATAACCTGTGGATACCCTGCGTGCCCTGTGGGTAACGCTCGGCTGTCCACAGCGCGGCCTGCCCGTCCACAGCCGCCGTCCACACCCGCTGTGGACAAAATTCGGGCTCTGACCTGCGGAAACAGGGTTATCCACGGTTTCCACAGGCCCTACTACTACCACTACACATTTAGACCCCGGACTTGCTTTCAAAGTGGGTGGGCCCCGAATCTGTGGACAACCGGGCCCCGACAACAGTTCGGGTCGCTTCCGCCCGTCTGCCCCGTCTGTCGGCGGAGTACGTCAGACTGTCCTTGCGACTGGAAGCGGAGTGACCGAGCTCGGTGGACAGCCGAACCGACGATCAAGATCAGACGAACCAGAGTGCGAGCGGGAGCGCTCGATCCAGGAGGCGGTTACCGGTGAAGTTCCGGGTGGAGCGTGACGTCCTCGCGGAGGCGGTGGCCTGGGCTGCCCGCAGCCTCCCGGCACGGCCGCCGGTGCCGGTGCTGGCCGGCCTGCTGCTGACCGCGCAGGAGGGCAGCCTGGCGCTGTCCGGCTTCGACTACGAGGTCTCGGCCCGGGTCGAGCTGGAGGCGGACGTCGAGGAGGCCGGCACCGTCCTGGTCTCCGGCCGGCTGCTGAACGACATCTCCCGCAACCTCCCCAACCGGCCGGTGGAGATCTCCACCGACGGCCAGCGGGTCAGCGTGGTCTGCGGCAGCTCCCGGTTCACCCTCCCCACCCTCCCGGTGGACGAGTACCCGGCGCTGCCCCAGATGCCGACCGCCACCGGCACCGTCTCCGGTGACGTCTTCGCCTCGGCCGTCAGCCAGGCCGCGGTCGCCGCCGGCCGGGACGACACCCTCCCGGTGCTCACCGGTGTCCGGGTCGAGATCGAGGGCGACCGGATCACCCTGGCCGCCACCGACCGCTACCGCTTCGCCGTCCGCGAGCTGCTGTGGAAGCCCGAGCAGTCGGACATCTCCGCCGTCGCGCTGGTCCCGGCCAAGACCCTCCAGGACATCGCCAAGTCCCTGGGCAGCGGCGACAACGTCTCCATCGCGCTCTCCTCGGGCGGCGCGGGCGAGGGCCTGATCGGCTTCGAGGGCGCCGGCCGCCGGACGACCACCCGGCTGCTGGAGGGCGAGTTCCCCAAGTTCCGCAGCCTCTTCCCGACCGAGTTCAACGCGATCGCCGCGATCCAGACCCAGCCCTTCCTGGAAGCGCTCAAGCGCGTCTCGCTGGTCGCCGAGCGCAACACCCCGGTCCGCCTCAACTTCGAGGAGGGCGTGCTGACGCTGGAGGCCGGTTCGGGCGACGACGCCCAGGCCACCGAGCGGATCGAGGCCTCCCTGGAGGGCGACGCCATCTCGATCGCGTTCAACCCGGGCTACCTGGAGGAGGGCCTCAAGGCCATCGACTCCCCCTTCGCCCAGCTCAGCTTCACCACCCCGACCAAGCCCGCGCTGCTCAGCGGCAAGGTCTCGGTGGACGCCGAGGAGGACAAGGCCTACCAGTACCTGATCATGCCGGTCCGCCTCTCCGGCTGATCCCGCCCGTCCTTCGTCCACAGGCTGTGCACACCCGCTGTGCACAGCCTGTGGCCGTCTCCCCCGGCCGGCCCCGACCGCAGCCGGGCGGGGCCGCTCCAGCGCGTAGGCTCAAGGAGTGCGGCAACGGCGCCGCCGGCAGGCACGTCACCACAGGTAAGGACTTGGTCATGGAGCTCGGCCTCATCGGTCTCGGCAAGATGGGCGGCAACATGCGCGAGCGGATCCGCCGCGCCGGCCACACCGTCATCGGCTACGACCGCAACCCTGACATCTCCGACGTCGAGAGCCTCCAGGAGCTCGTCAGCAAGCTCCAGGGCCCGCGCGTGGTCTGGGTCATGGTCCCGGCGGGCGCCGCCACCCAGGCGACCGTCGACGAGCTCGCCGAGCTGCTCTCCCCCGGCGACGTGGTGGTCGACGGCGGCAACTCCCGCTGGACCGACGACGTCAAGCACGCCGAGGCGCTGGCCGCCAAGGGCATCGGCTTCGTGGACTGCGGCGTCTCCGGCGGCGTCTGGGGCCTGGAGAACGGCTACGCGCTGATGTACGGCGGCGACGCCGAGCACGTCGCGAAGGCCCAGCCGGTCTTCGACGCCCTCAAGCCCGAGGGCGAGTTCGGCTCGGTGCACGCGGGCGCGGTGGGCGCCGGCCACTTCGCCAAGATGGTCCACAACGGCATCGAGTACGCGATGATGCAGGCCTTCGCCGAGGGCTGGGAGCTGCTGGAGGCCGCCCCCGAGGTCACCGACGTGCGCGACGTCTTCCGCAGCTGGCAGGAGGGCACCGTCATCCGCTCCTGGCTGCTGGACCTGGCCGTCCGCGCCCTGGACGAGGACGAGCACCTGGACAAGCTGCGCGGCTGGGCCGCCGACTCCGGCGAGGGCCGCTGGACCGTCGAGGCCGCGATCGACCACGCCGTGCCGCTGCCGGCGATCACCGCCTCGCTGTTCGCCCGCTTCGCCTCCCGCCAGGAGGACTCGCCGCAGATGAAGATGATCGCCGCGCTGCGCAACCAGTTCGGCGGCCACGCGGTCGAGTCCAAGTAACCAGCAGGTCCTCCCCAAGAAGGCGGGCGCAGTCCACAGCCATGCACGTCGCGCACCTGTCGCTCGCCGACTTCCGGTCGTACGCCCGGGCCGAGGTTCCCCTCGACCCGGGCGTGACCGCCTTCGTGGGGCCCAACGGCCAGGGCAAGACCAACCTGGTCGAGGCGATCGGCTACGTGGCCACCCTGGGCAGCCACCGGGTCGCCACCGACGCCCCGCTGATCCGGCTGGGCGCCGAGCGGGCGGTGGTCCGCACCTCGGTGGTGGACCGCGGCCGGTCCACCCTGATCGAGCTGGAGCTCACCCCGGGCAAGGCCAACCGGGCCCGGATCAACCGCTCCGACAACGTCCGCCCGCGGGACGTCCTGGGCCTGCTGCGCACCGTGCTGTTCGCCCCCGAGGACCTCAGCCTGGTCAAGGGCGACCCGGGTGAGCGGCGGCGCTTCCTGGACGAGCTGCTGACCGCCCGGGCACCCCGGCTGGCCGGGGTGCGGCAGGACTACGAGCGGGTGCTCAAGCAGCGCAACGCCCTGCTGAAGACCGCCGCGATGGCCCGCCGGGCCGGCGGCGGCAAGGGCGCCGACCTGTCCACCCTGGAGGTCTGGGACGGCCATCTGGCCCGCGCGGGCGCCGAGTTGACGGCCTTCCGGATCCAGCTGGTGGCCGCCCTGCAGCCCCTGGTGGCGGCCGCGTACGGGCAGCTGGCCCCCGGCGGCGGCGAGACCGCCCTGGAGTACCGCAGCTCCTTCGAGGGCGAGCTGCCGACCAGTCGCGAGCAGGCCGAGGAGCAGCTGCTGAACGCGCTGCAGGCGGTCCGCAAGCAGGAGGTCGAGCGCGGTGTCACCCTGGTCGGCCCGCACCGTGACGAGCTGGGGCTCAAGCTCGGCCCGCTGCCCGCCAAGGGCTACGCCAGCCACGGCGAGTCCTGGTCGTTCGCGCTGGCGCTGCGGCTGGCCTCGTACGAGCTGCTGCGCGCCGACGGCGGCGAGCCGGTGCTGATCCTGGACGACGTGTTCGCCGAGCTGGACGCCGCCCGCCGGGACCGGCTGGCCGAGCTGGTGGCCGGCGGCGAGCAGGTGCTGGTGACCGCGGCGGTCGCCGAGGACGTGCCGAAGGCGCTGGCCGGCGCCCGGTTCGCGGTCTCCGACGGCGCGGTGCGCCGGGTCGACGCCTGACCGCGCCCCCGCGTCCGCACCGCTGCACACCCCTCCACCCGCACCACCACACCGCCGTCACCGGACCGCGACCGCTTCCGCGCACCGCGCGCCCCCGCCCCGGCCCGAGGGGCCCGGCGGCTCCCGTAGGCTGGACGGCTCGGCGGGCGCGCGACCGCGACCGTTGTCCACAGGCTGGGGAAAGGAGATCGCCGTGAGCGAGCCGGCGGAGCACTCCCCCGAGCCCGGTGCCCCGGCGCCGACCGGTGCCGACCTCGCCCGCTCCGCGCTGCGCGCGGCCCGGGCCCAGGCCCGTCAGCGCGGCGAGCAGGTCCGGGAGAAGCGCGAGGCGAAGCGGCACGGCCTGCGCAGCGGCGCCCGCTCGGACGGCCGCGACCCGGTCCCGCTGGGCGCGGCGCTCAACCGGCTGCTGACCGAGCGCGGCTGGGAGTCCTCGGCCGCCGTCGGCGGGGTGATGGGCCGCTGGCCGCAGATCGTCGGCCCGGACATCGCCGCGCACTGCCACCCCTCCTCCTACGACGAGGCCGCCGCGGTGCTCACCGTGCAGTGCGACTCCACCGCCTGGGCCACCCAACTGCGCTGGCTGGCACGGCAGTTGGTGGCCCGTCTGAACCACGAACTGGGCCACGGGACGGTCCGGACCATCAAGGTGCTCGGCCCCGCGGCGCCCGCCCGCGGCTACGGCCGGCTGCGCGCGCCCGGGAGCAAGGGGCCGGGCGACACCTGGGGCTGACCGGGACCTCGGACGGCCGGCGGGGGCGCGGATCGGATGGCGATCTTCCGGAACCCCTGACAGCCCTTCCAGGCGCCCTGGGCCCCCCGGGCGAGTATCGGGACATGTCCCGAGGGGATTCAGGGCGGCATATCTGCCCTCAAGGGCTGCCAAACGCCCATCTCTGTCAGTCGTACCGGTAGACTGAAAGCCAAACACTGTTGCTAGTGGCAACCGAGTCGAAACGCTGTGGTCGCACGCCCGCCCGTACGGGGTGGGCATGCGACCCGTGCTGTGCCAGAGAGGGCGCTTCGTGGCCGATTCCGGCAACCCCAGCCAGACCCCAGACCAGTCCGAGCAGGCTTCCTACACCGGTAGCAACATCCAGGTGCTGGAAGGCCTCGACGCCGTCCGCAAGCGCCCCGGCATGTACATCGGTTCGACGGGCGAGCGCGGCCTGCACCACCTGGTGCAGGAGGTCGTGGACAACTCCGTCGACGAGGCGATGGCCGGGCACGCCGACACCATCGACGTCACGATCATGGCCGACGGCGCCATCCGCTGCGTCGACAACGGCCGCGGCATCCCGGTGGACATCGTCCCCGGCCAGGACAAGCCCGCCGTCGAGGTCGTGCTCACCGTCCTGCACGCCGGCGGCAAGTTCGGCGGCGGCGGCTACGCCGTCTCCGGCGGTCTGCACGGCGTGGGCGTCTCCGTGGTGAACGCGCTGTCCACCCGGCTCTCGGTGGAGATCCACCGGGACGGCCACATCTGGACCCAGGACTACAAGATGGGCGCGCCGACCGCCCCCCTGGTCAAGGGCGCGGAGACCGACCGCACCGGCACCACGGTGACCTTCTGGGCCGACGGCGACATCTTCGAGACCACCGTCTACTCCTTCGAGACGCTCTCCCGGCGCTTCCAGGAGATGGCCTTCCTCAACAAGGGCCTGTCGATCTCGCTGACCGACGAGCGCCCCGAGCACGCGGACGAGGAGGGCAAGCCGCTCACCGTCACGTACAAGTACGACGGCGGCATCGCCGACTTCGTCGCCCACCTCAACTCCCGCAAGGGCGAGGTCGTCCACCCCTCGGTGATCGACTTCGAGGCGGAGGACAAGGACAAGGCGATCTCGGTGGAGATCGCGATGCAGTGGAACTCCTCCTACACCGAGGGGGTCTACAGCTTCGCCAACACCATCCACACCCACGGCGGCGGCACCCACGAGGAGGGCTTCCGCGCCGCGCTGACCGGCCTGGTCAACCGCTACGCGCGGGACAAGAAGCTGCTCCGCGAGAAGGACGACAACCTCTCCGGCGAGGACATCCGCGAGGGTCTGACCGCGATCATCTCGGTCAAGCTCGGCGAGCCCCAGTTCGAGGGCCAGACCAAGGACAAGCTCGGCAACACCGAGGCCAAGACCTTCGTCCAGAAGGTCGTCCACGAGCACCTCAACGACTGGCTGGACCGCAACCCCAACGAGGCCGCGGACATCATCCGCAAGTCCATCCAGGCCGCCACCGCGCGCGTCGCCGCCCGCAAGGCCCGCGACCTGACCCGCCGCAAGGGCCTGCTGGAGTCCGCCTCGCTGCCGGGCAAGCTCTCGGACTGCCAGTCCAAGGACCCGTCCGAGTGCGAGATCTTCATCGTCGAGGGTGACTCCGCCGGCGGCTCGGCCAAGCAGGGCCGCGACCCGCGCACCCAGGCCATCCTGCCGATCCGCGGCAAGATCCTGAACGTCGAGAAGGCCCGGATCGACAAGGTCCTCCAGAACACCGAGGTCCAGGCGCTCATCTCGGCCTTCGGCTGCGGCATCCAGGAGGACTACGACGAGTCCAAGCTGCGGTACCACAAGATCGTCCTGATGGCCGACGCCGACGTCGACGGACAGCACATCCGCACCCTGCTGCTCACCCTGCTGTTCCGCTTCATGCGGCCGCTGGTCGAGTCCGGGTACGTCTACCTCGCCATGCCGCCGCTGTACAAGATCAAGTGGGGCAAGGACGACTTCGAGTACGCCTACTCCGACCGCGAGCGCGACGCGCTGATCGCGGCCGGGGTGGAGGCCGGGCGCCGGCTGCCCAAGGACGACGCGATCCAGCGCTTCAAGGGTCTCGGCGAGATGAACGCCGAGGAGCTCCGGGTCACCACCATGGACGCCGAGCACCGCCTGCTGCTCCAGGTCACCCTGGAGGACGCCGCCCGTGCCGACGAGCTGTTCTCCGTGCTGATGGGCGAGGACGTCGAGGCGCGCCGCTCCTTCATCCAGCGCAACGCCAAGGACGTTCGCTTCCTGGACGTGTGACGCCTGCACCGCAGGCCCCGCACGTTCCAGTCCGCGTGAAAGGAAACTGACCACCAGTGGTCGACGACAACCGTCCCGAAGGCGAACAGCCCGAGACCCCCGCAGCCGAGGGCACCGCCCAGGTGACCATGCGGATCGAGCCGGTCGAGCTCGAGACCGAGATGCAGCGCTCCTACCTCGACTACGCGATGAGCGTGATCGTCAGCCGGGCGCTCCCCGAGGTCCGCGACGGCCTCAAGCCGGTGCACCGCCGCGTGCTCTACGCGATGTACGACGGCGGGTACCGGCCCGAGAAGGGCTACTACAAGTGCGCCCGCGTCGTCGGCGACGTCATGGGCAACTACCACCCGCACGGTGACACCTCGATCTACGACACCGTGGTCCGCCTGGCCCAGCCGTGGTCGCTGCGGATGCCGCTGGTGGACGGCAACGGCAACTTCGGCTCCCCGGGCAACGACCCGGCGGCGGCGATGCGCTACACCGAGTGCAAGCTGATGCCGCTGGCCATGGAGATGATGCGCGACATCGACGAGGAGACCGTCGACTTCGCGCCCAACTACGACGGCCGCTCGCAGGAGCCGACCGTCCTGCCCGCGCGCATCCCCAACCTGCTGGTCAACGGTGCCACCGGCATCGCGGTCGGCATGGCCACCAACATCCCGCCGCACAACCTCCGCGAGGTCGCCTCCGGCGCGCTCTGGTACCTGGAGAACCCGGAGGCCTCCGCCGAGGAGCTGCTGGACGCCCTGGTCGAGCGGATCAAGGGCCCCGACTTCCCGACCGGCGCGCTGATCGTCGGCCGCCGCGGGATCGACGACTACTACCGCACCGGCCGCGGCTCGGTCACCATGCGGGCCGTCGTCGAGGTCGAGGAGATCCAGGGCCGCCAGTGCCTGGTGATCACCGAGCTGCCGTACCAGGTCAACCCGGACAACCTCGCGCTGAAGATCGCCGACCTGGTCAAGGACGGCAAGATCGCCGGCATCGCCGACGTCCGGGACGAGTCCTCGTCCCGCACCGGCACCCGCCTGGTGGTCGTGCTCAAGCGCGACGCGGTCGCCAAGGTCGTGCTGAACAACCTGTACAAGCACACCGAGCTGCAGACCAACTTCGGCGCGAACATGCTGGCCCTGGTCGACGGCGTGCCGCGCACGCTGTCGCTCGACGCCTTCATCCGGCACTGGGTCAACCACCAGGTCGAGGTCATCGTCCGGCGCACCACCTTCCGGCTGCGCAAGGCCGAGGAGCGCGCCCACATCCTGCGCGCCCTGCTGAAGGCCCTGGACCTGATCGACGAGGTCATCGCGCTGATCCGGGCCTCGGCCAGCGCCGATGCCGCCCGCACCGGCCTGATGGGCCTGCTCGACATCGACGAGCTCCAGGCCAACGCGATCCTGGAGATGCAGCTGCGCCGACTGGCCGCCCTCGAGCGCCAGCGGATCATGGACGAGCACGACGAGCTCCAGCGCAAGATCGACGAGTACAACGCGATCCTGGCCTCGCCGGTCCGCCAGCGGGAGATCATCTCCGAGGAGCTCACCGCGATCGTCGACAAGTACGGCGACGAGCGGCGCTCGACCCTCATCCCCTCCGACGGCGACCTCTCCATCGAGGACCTCATCGCCGAGGAGGACATCGTCGTCACGATCACCCGTGGCGGCTACGTCAAGCGGACCCGCTCCGACCTCTACCGCTCGCAGAAGCGCGGCGGCAAGGGCGTGCGCGGTGCCCAGCTGAAGCAGGACGACATCGTCGACCACTTCTTCGTGACGACGACCCACAACTGGATCCTGTTCTTCACCAACAAGGGCCGGGTCTACCGCGCCAAGGGCTACGAGCTGCCGGACGCCGGGCGCGACGCCCGCGGCCAGCACGTCGCCAACCTGCTGGCCTTCCAGCCGGACGAGCACATCGCCCAGGTGATGGCCGTGCGGACGTACGAGGACAAGCCGTACCTGGTCCTCGCCACCCGGGCCGGCCTGGTGAAGAAGTCCGCGCTCAAGGACTACGACTCGCCGCGCTCCGGCGGCCTGATCGCGATCAACCTTCGCCAGGACGAGGAGGGCCAGGACGACGAGCTGATCGGCGCCGAGCTGGTCTCCGCCGAGGACGACCTGCTGCTGGTCTCCAAGAAGGCCCAGTCGATCCGCTTCACCGCGACCGACGACGCCCTGCGCCCGACCGGCCGCGCCACCTCCGGCGTCAAGGGCATGGCCTTCCGCGAGGACGACGAACTGCTCTCGATGAACGTCGTCCGTCCGGGCACCTACGTCTTCACCGCCACGGACGGCGGCTACGCCAAGCGCACCGGGGTGGACGAGTACCGTGTCCAGGGGCGCGGCGGCTACGGCACCAAGGCGGCGAAGATCGTCGAGGGCCGGGGCTCGCTGGTCGGCGCGCTCGTGGTCGACGAATCCGACGAGATCATGGCGATCACCCTCTCGGGTGGGGTGATCCGCACGAGGGTTTCCGAGGTTCGTGAAACCGGACGTGACACCATGGGCGTCCAACTGATCAACCTCGGAAAGCGCGACGCGGTCGTGGGCATGGCCCGCAACGCGGAGGCCGAGGACGAGGAGACGGCGGAGGACGAGGTGGCGGGTACCGAGTCCACCGAGACGGCCGAGGGAGCGGAGACGGCGGTCGACGGAGACGTCGAGGCCTGAACCGAACCGCAGACCGGTGCCGCCGCGTCCAGAGTATGGATGCGGCGGCACCGGACGCCGACCAGTTCCGGGCAATCCCGCCGGGCGCTGGATGACGAGTGACGAAGCAGGGCGGCGCCGCCGTCCTGGTGGGAAGTGCGGGAGGACCAGGTGAGTGGAGCCACGGGTGCTGCGGGAGGAACCTCCGGCGGCCGTCCGGGCGCGCAGGGCGGGGGTGCGTACGGCGTTCCGCAGCCGCCGACCGAGCACTCGGCCGCGTCCACCTCGCTGATGCCGCCGGCCGGTGGAGCGGGCCAGAGCGGTGCGACCTACGGGGGGCAGACGCCCGCGCCGCCGAGCGGCCAGGCCGGCTTCTCGCAGCCGACCACGTACGCCAAGGGGCAGCCGACCCCGGCCCGGGGCACCCGGAGCCCGGGCCACACCCCGGCGGGCGGGACCCCGGTCGGGGCGACCCCGGCCGGCGGCACCCCCACCGGGGCGGCGCGCCGCCCCGCCGGTGCCCCCGCGGCCGCGACCGGCGGGGCCGGCCTCGGCCGGACCCGCAAGGCCCGGCTGCGGGTGACCAAGGTGGACCCGTGGTCGGTGATGAAGGTCAGCTTCCTGCTGTCGCTGGCCGTCGGCATCATCATCATCGTGGCCGCGGCCGTGCTGTGGATGACGCTGGACTCGCTCGGCGTCTTCGACTCGCTGACCAAGACCCTCAAGGACGTCACCGGCTCGGACAGCAGCGGCGGCCTCAACCTGATGGACTACGTCGGCTTCGGCAAGGTGATGACCTTCACCACGCTGATCGCCGTGGTCGACGTCGTCCTGCTGACCGCCCTGTCCACGCTCTCCGCGTTCATCTACAACGCGGCGGCTGGCTTCACCGGCGGCGTCGAGCTCACCCTGGCCGAGGAGGACTGATCCCGGCCGGATCCTGACGCTCGCTCAGCTCCCCGTCCACGGACGGAATGCACGGGCCCCACCCGCTGTTGCAGCGGGTGGGGCCCGTCGGCATTTCGGGTGACAGCCGGCCGCCCGCGGCGTGCCACCCGGAAACCGGGCGGCCGCGGTGGGACAAGCTGGGTGCCGCCCGTCCCGCGCCTGGGAGTGCCGCAGGCCGCCCCCGGTCCGCCCGACCGGGTCAGCTGAGGTTCCGCAGGACGACTGGACGGAGGCGCGCGGTGGCGAAGCTCGCAGGTCAACTGGTCGAAGCCCTCGAAGGGCTGTTGGGGGTCCCGGTACCGCTGCGGGTACAGGCCTGGGACGGCAGCACCGCCGGGCCGCCGGGCGCGCCCACCGTGGTCCTGCGCAACCGCCGGGCGCTGCGCCGGCTGGTCTGGCAGCCGGGCGAGCTGGGCCTGGCCCGGGCCTACGTCGCGGGGGACCTGGAACTCGCCCCCGGCACCGACCTGTACGAGACGCTCTCCGCCGTCGCCCGCTTCGCCGAGCGGCCGGAGGTCCGCACCCTGGCCCTCGGGCCGCGCGAGGCGCTCGGCCCCAAGGGCCGCCGGGTGCTCGCCGCCGCGCTGCGGGCCGGGGCGGTCGGCCTCGAGCCCGAGCCGCCCCGCGAGGAGGTCCGCAGGGCCCCAGGGCGGCTGCACAGCCGCAGCCGCGACCGCGCGGCCATCAGCCACCACTACGACGTCGGGAACGACTTCTACCGGATCGTGCTGGGCTCCTCGATGGTCTACTCGTGCGCCTACTGGGCGCCCGAGGCGAAGAGCCTGGAGGCGGCCCAGGAGGCCAAGCTCGACCTGATCTGCCGCAAGCTCGGCCTGCGCCCCGGGATGCGCCTGCTGGACGTCGGCTGCGGCTGGGGCTCGCTGCTGCTGCACGCGGCGAAGCACTACGGGGTCACCGCGGTCGGCGTCTCCATCTCCACGGAGCAGGTCGCGCTGGCCCGCGCCAGGGTCGAGGAGGCCGGGCTGTCCGACCGGGTCGAGGTCCGGCTCCAGGACTACCGGGAGATCACCGACGGGCCCTTCGACGCGATCTCCAGCGTCGGGATGGCCGAGCACGTCGGCTCCGAGCAGTACCGGGTCTATGCCGAGGGCCTGTACCGGCTGCTGGTGCCCGGCGGCCGGCTGCTCAACCACCAGATCGCCCGCCGCCCCGACATCCCCGGGGTGCCGCACCGCACCAGCCCCTTCATCGACCGCTACGTCTTCCCGGACGGCGAGCTCTCCCCCATCGGGTCCACGGTGGCCCGGCTGGAGGAGGCCGGCTTCGAGGTCCGGGACGTCGAGTCGCTGCGGGAGCACTACGGGCTGACCCTGCGCGAGTGGGTGGCCAACCTGGAAGCGCACTGGACGGAGGCGGTCCGGCTGGTCGGCCGCGGCCGGGCCCGGGTCTGGCGGCTGTACATGGCGGCTTCCGCGCTCGCCTTCGAGCAGAACCGGATCGGGATCAACCAGGTCCTCGCCGTCCGCAGCACCGAGGAGGGCGCGGCGGGCCTGCCGCCGACCCGCGAGGAGTGGCTGCTGCGCCCCTCCGTGGGTGCGCCGCAGCTGGTCGCGGGGGGTGCCGCCGCAGCCCCGGCCGACCCGGATTTGGGAGATCGGCCGTCGGTCCGCTAATCTTTCAGTGCGGCAAGGGCCTATAGCTCAGACGGTTAGAGCGCTTCCCTGATAAGGAAGAGGCCACAGGTTCAAGTCCTGTTAGGCCCACCACCGCGAAGGGCCCGGAGTGATCCACTCCGGGCCCTTCGGCGTTTTCGCGGATCGGCCGGCATCCGGTACGATCTCTCATCGGTGAGGGCCTATAGCTCAGACGGTTAGAGCGCTTCCCTGATAAGGAAGAGGCCACAGGTTCAAGTCCTGTTAGGCCCACCTCCCCGAAGGGCCCGGAGTGATCCACTCCGGGCCCTTCGGCGTTTCCCGCCGCGCTGCCTCCGCGCGTCCCGCCGCGTGCCCGCCGCGTTCCCACCGCATTCCCGCCGCCGGGCCGGGAACCGCGCGCCCCTCCCGACGGTTCTCGGGGGAGGGACGGTGGAGGGTTGGTGACGGCATGGCGGTGTTCTGGGCGATGAGCATCCCCGGACTGGTCTGCGCCCTGGTGGTGCTGGCCGCGCTCGATCAACTGGCACTGCGGGCGCGCCGCGCCCGCTGGGTGCCCTGGCGGGGGACGGGCCGGGAGGGGCAGATCTCGGCCACCGGGTTCGAGCAGCTGCACGCGCAGTTCGCCGCGGGCAAGCAGCACGAGCTGGACGAACGTCGCAGCACCCTGATGCTGCGGGACGAGGAGGGCGAGGGGGCGCCGCCGCGGACCAGGGTGGACCTGGCGAACGGCACCGCCGTGGTGGTGGCGCCGGGCCGCCCGGCGGACGGGACGGCGGGCGGACCCGCGGACGGCTCGGCGGGCCGGGTCTGATCCGCGGGCGCGCGGGACGGTCCGGGCACGGTCGGACCGCCCGCCAGGAGGTGCGGCGTCAATCCTGGGACCGGACCGCCGGGTTGGCCGCACCGGTGGCTGGTCACGATTGGGACACCGGTGTGTATCATCGGCCGCAAGGGCAGTCTGGCACCCGGCCGCCCGTTCGCGCTCGAAACACAACTGGACTCGTCGGCCCGGTCAGTCCGGCCGGATCCGGCTCTTGAGTCCACCAACGCAAGAAGGACGAGGTCCCGCGGTGAAGAAGCTTCTCCTGGTCGCCCTGGTCGCCCTCGGCGGCTTCTTTGTCTACCGTCAGGTCCAGGCGGACCGCGCCGAGCAGGACCTGTGGACCGAGGCCACCGACCCGGTCCCGGCCGGTCGCTGAGCCCCCGGCGATCTGACGATCGACGAACTCCGGAGGCGCCCGTCGGCGCCTCCCGGGCCGGCCGGCCCGGTCGACGAACCGGACCGGCCGACCCCTTGGAACGGCACCGTTCCGGGGGGACGGCGCTGGGAATCGCGCCGGAAACCGGTACGCTAGTGCCCGTTGGCACGCGCGCGGTGCCGTCGAGGGGCATTAGCTCAGTTGGTAGAGCGCTGCCTTTGCAAGGCAGATGTCAGGAGTTCGAGTCTCCTATGCTCCACAGCCCACAGCAGTAGCCGATCGGGCGGGGGGCCGGGGGCGGGGGGGGGGGCGCGCCGCGGGGGGGGGGGGGGGGGCGGGCGGGGGGCGGCCCCCCCGGGGGGGGGGCGCCGCGGGGGCCGCCGTGCCCGCGGGGGGGGGCCCCGCCC
>NZ_JBIAXP010000018.1:13714-83799 GCF_042896795.1 Kitasatospora sp. NPDC001261 | reverse complement strand
TCTCCTTGGCACCCCCCCACACCGCGGTTGCGGTCCGGCCGTCCCCCGGTATCGTGGCCGACGGCCGATCGGCGTTTGCGGGCGTTCGTCCGTACGGTCAGCGCGACCCGGGGCCGTCCTCGGCGGCGGGGCCGTCCTTCCCGGCGGTCGGGGACCCGTCCGTCGACTCGGCGACGGCCTCCGGGCCGGAGCCGTTCACCGGCGTGGAGGCGGCGTGCGCGCCGGCCGGCCGGGGCTCCTGCGGGGCCGGGGGCTCGACCAGCCACTCCGGGTTGCTGTGCCGGCGCCACCACTGCCAGGCCACGATCCCGCCGCCGATCGCCAGCAGGCCGGCCACGGCGAGGCCGGTGGCCAGGCGGTTGCACTGCTCCTTCCTGGCGTTCCGGGCGGCCAGCTCGCTGATCTCGGCCGAGCTGACGTTGCCCTGGAGGGCGGTCAGCGCGGCGGCGCCGCGGGCCTGGGCCTCGTGGGCGACCGGGCCGACGGTGGCGCGGGCCTCCTCGACCGCCTGGGCGACCCTGGGGCCGACGGTGGCGCGCGCCTGGTCCGCGGCCCGGGTGGCGGACAGGCGAGCCGCCAGAGCGGCCTCCTGGGCCCGGTGGAGGGCCTTCAGGGTGTTCTGCTGGGCCTCCGGCGGCAGGTTGGCGAAGGCCTGGCCGAACTGGGGGGCGAGGTGCCGGTCGTACTGGCAGCGGAGGTGGTGGGCGGCCTGTGCGGCCTTCGGACCGAAGGCGTCCAAGGCGGGGCCGAGGCGCTGCTTGGCGCCGTCCGCGAACTGTGCGGCGGTGTCCCGGGTCCTGGTGGCCGTCTCACGGGCCGAATCCGAAAAGCTCACGAGTCTCTCCTCCTGGGTGGTGTCCTTTATGCACATATCCACCTGAATGCTGATCATGCATGCTGATTTGTCCGGAGGCATGTCGAGGTGGGCCGTACGCGGGGCCCCTGCCGGGGCGGGCCGGATGGGGCGGGCGTGAGGACAGGGCCCCCGGCGGGGCGGAGAAAGCCGGGTCCGGCTGTGGGGGAGCCGGTCCGGGGGCGGGGGCGCGGCAGTAGGCTGGCGGTTTCGGAGGTCGTGTACGGGAAGGGGACCCGCTGATGCTCCCGGACGAGCCGAGGCCGTCGGTCGACCGGTCCCCGGAGGCCGGACCGCCCGACTGCTACCGGCACCCGCAGACCCCCACCGGGGTCTCCTGCACCCGCTGCGAGCGGCCGATCTGCCCGCAGTGCATGGTGACCGCCTCGGTGGGCTTCCAGTGCCCCGAGTGCGTCGGCAACGGCCACACCGGGTCGCGGCAGGCGACCACCCGGTTCGGCGGGGCCCTGGCCGCCGACGGCGGGCTGGTCACCCGGGTGCTGATCGGGCTCAACATCGTGGTCTGGGTGCTGGCCGCCTTCGTGCTCACCCCGCGGCTGGGCCAGACCTGGTCGCTGTTCAGCGCCGGGCGGGACATCCTCGGCGGCCCGGCGGGCATCGCCGACGGCCCGGACCAGTGGTACCGGCTGCTGACCGCCACCTTCCTGCACCTGGAGTGGTGGCACGTCGGGATGAACATGCTGGTGCTGTACTGGCTCGGCCCGTCGCTGGAGGAGGCGCTCGGCCGGCTCCGCTTCCTGGCCCTCTACCTGGTCTCAGGCCTGGGCGGCAGCACCTTCGCCTTCCTGGTGGCCGGCGGCTGGATGAACTCGGTGGGCGCCTCCGGGGCGGTCTTCGGGCTGATCGGCGCCACGATCGTGCTGCAGCTGCGGAACAGGGGCCCGCTCGGCCCGGCGATGGCGTTCCTGGTCTTCAACCTGGTGGTCACCTTCTCCCGCCCGGGCGTCGACTGGCGGGCGCACGTCGGCGGCCTGCTGCTCGGCTCGCTGACGGCGGTCGGCCTGATGTACGCCCCGCGCGAGCGCCGCGGCCTGGTGCAGGGGCTGACGGTGGCGGGCGCGGTGGCGGTCGAGGCGGGGATGCTGCTGGCCGGGATGGCCCTCTACGGGGCCTGACCCCTCGGACGTTTGTCCACAGCGGGTGCGGGGTTGTGCACAGGCTGTGCGACCACCGGGGTGTGGACTGTTGTTCTACGCGTGTCCTGCTGTGCGGTTCTCCCGTTCCCGGGGAGTTGTGCACAGCTGTGGACGGGCCCGCCGGGGAAAGTTATCCACAGGCCCGGGGGGCTTTTCCCCAGTGTGGATAACCATGTGGATAAGCCCGACAGTCCGATGGTGGGGATAACCGACCGGATTCCGGTGCGCTCCCGCCCGGCTCCGGGCACGCCTGACCGCCGCCCCGGGACGAGCGATCCGGAGCGGCGGGAAACGGCTCGAAGCCGAGCCTCAGGACGGGCGGAGCGTCACTTCCACTGGGTGGAGACGCCGAAGCCGGCGGCGATGAAGCCGAAGCCGACCAGGATGTTCCAGTTGCGCCAGCTCTCGACCGGGTAGGTGCCGCTGGTCACGTAGTAGGTGACGATCCACACCAGGCCGATCAGGAACAGCGCGAGCATCAGCGGCGCGACCCAACCACGGCCCGAACTGATCTTCACCGCGGCCGTGGTCGGCGGGGTGTAGTCGGACTTCTTGCGGAGTCGAGACTTCGGCACGAGGAGCTCTCCTGTCGATGCGCTGTGAGACCGCGCAGGGTGCAGCGGGTGGAATCGGCCGCGGTCGGCTGTGGAGAAACGTCCTGGGGACCGCTCCGCCACATGCCACCGGCGTCCGTTAGCGTAGTGGCTCGGCGGGTCTAGAGGAGATAAGGGTACGGTGACTAATTTGTCGATTCCCCCTGAGCCGGCCCGTACCCGCCGTTCCGGCACCCGAATTGTCGGACGTGCCCTGACCTGCGCCGTCTTCGCGCTCGCCGGACTGCTCTTCTACATCAGCGCGCAGACCGCCCGCGGCACCGACCTGCGGACCGACAACTCGTTGCTCAGCCTCGGCGACGTGGTCCGCCAGCGCAGCGCCCAGAACCAGCAGGCGCAGTCCCAGCTCGCCGACCTCCAGGCCCGTGCCCAGCAGCTCACCGAGCAGCAGGGCCACGACCCCGCCAACGCCGCGCAGCTGGGCGGCCTGCGCTCCGGCGCGGCCCTGGAGCCGCTCCAGGGCGGCGGGCTGACCGTCACCCTCAACGACGCCCCGCCGAACGCCACCGCGCGCATCCCGGGAGTGCCCGAGCCCGGCGTCAACGACCTGGTCATCCACCAGCAGGACATCCAGGCCGTCGTCAACGCGCTGTGGCGGGGCGGCGCCGAAGGGGTGCAGGTGATGGACCAGCGGCTGATCTCCACCAGCGCCGTCCGCTGCGTCGGCAACACCCTGCTGCTCCAGGGCCGGGTCTACTCCCCGCCGTACGTGGTCAGGGCGGTCGGGCGGACGGACACCCTGCGCTCGGCCGTCGAGGCGGACCCGACGGTCCGCAACTACCTCCAGTACGTCCAGGCGTACGGGCTGGGCTGGAAGGTCCAGGAGAGCGGCGAGCTGAGCCTGCCCGGCTACTCCGGCACCACCGAGCTGCGTTCGGCGGGCGGCCAGCAGTAGCGGACCGGCCCCGCGGGCGCGCACGGCGGGTCTACTCTTTAACCCAGTCCGCTACGTCGAGGGAGCACCATGTACGGCTGGATCTGGCGTCACCTCCCGGGGAACACCCTGGTCCGGGCCGTCATTTCGCTGCTCCTCGTGCTGGGGATCGTCTACCTCCTCTTCACCTACGTCTTCCCGTGGGCGGAACCGCTGCTCCCCTTCGGCGACGTCACAGTGGACGGCGGCGACGGCGCCGCGACCGGCTGAGCCGGCGGGCCCGGCACTCCCTTCCCGCACCGCACCCCACGGAGACCACGCGCGCATGACGACCCGGCCGACCACTCCGCCCCGCATCCTGGTGGTGGACAACTACGACAGCTTCGTCTTCAACCTGGTCCAGTACCTGTACCAGCTCGGCGCCACCTGCGAGGTGGTGCGCAACGACGAGGTGACCGTCGAGCACGCCGTCCGCCGCTCCGGCGACGAGGGCTTCGACGGGGTGCTGCTCTCCCCCGGGCCCGGCGCCCCGGAGGAGGCCGGGGTCTGCATCGAGATGGTGCACCACTGCGCGCGGATCGGGCTGCCGGTGTTCGGCGTCTGCCTGGGCCTCCAGTCGATCGCGGCCGCGTACGGCGCCGTGGTCGGCCGGGCGCCCGAGCTGCTGCACGGCAAGACCTCGCCGGTCGAGCACGAGGACGGCGGGGTGTTCGAGGGCCTGCCCTCGCCGCTGACCGCGACCCGCTACCACTCGCTCGCGGTCGAGCCGGCCACCGTGCCGGCCGAACTGGTGGTCACCGCGCGCACCGGGAGCGGCGTGATCATGGGGCTCAGGCATCGTGAACTGCCGGTCGAGGGCGTGCAGTTCCACCCCGAGTCGGTGCTCACCGAGGGCGGGCACCGGATGCTCGCCAACTGGCTCGCGGAGTGCGGCTTCCCGCAGGCGGTCGACCGGTCGGCCGGGCTCGCCCCGGTGATCGGCCGGGGCTGACCGGCGTGACCTCGCTGCGTCCGGAGGGGCGTTTCCAGCCGGAGGCGGACCCGTACGGCACCGCGCAGCAGTACGGCGGGCCCCGGTACCCGGGCCAGGACGACGGCACCGGCGGTGCGCCGTACCGGCAGGGGATCCCGGTGCAGACCGTGCCCGAGGACGCCTGGGGCGTGTACGAGCAGGCCCAGGAGCCCATCGTGGACGGGCCCGAGTACCCCTGGCTGCCCGACCAGACCCTCCAGCTGCGGCTGCCCCTGGACCTCGGCGCGCCGGCCGCCGAACCGGCCCCCACCGGTGGCCGGGCCGAGCGCCGCCGCGCCGCCCAGGGCCGTACCTCGCTGCGCTCCGGCAGCGGCCGGCGCCGGTCGAACGGCCGCGGCGCCGGGCGGGTGCGCCCCCGGGAGTCCGTGCTCGTGGTGGCCGCCCGGAGCGTCGGCGAGCTGTGCATCACGCTCGGCGTGGTGATGCTGCTCTTCGTCGCGTACCAGCTCTGGTGGACCAACGTGCAGGCCGACGCTGCCGCCGACGGGGCCCGCAACCAGCTGGAGCAGCAGTTCAACGCGGCCGTCGCGCCCGTCCAGCCGGGGCAGCCGGCCCCGGCGCCGGACAAGCCCGAGGTGTTCGAGCCCGGCAAGGGCTTCGCCATCATCTACCTGCCCAAGCTGGGGCTGAAGTTCCCGATCGCCGAGGGCACCTCCAAGTCGGGGGTGCTCGACAACGGCCTGGTCGGCCACTACACGGGAACCGGGATGCCGGGCGACAAGGCGGGCAACTTCGCGCTGGCCGCCCACCGCAACACCCATGGCGAGCCGTTCCGGTACATCAACCAGCTCGGCAAGGGCGACAAGATCGTGGTGGAGACCGCGGCCGGCTACTACACCTACGAGGTCACCGGGGGCATCCCGGAGACCTCCCCCAACAACGTGAGCGTGATCAAGCCGGTGCCGAACGGCGCGGGGTACGCCGGTCCGGGCCGCTACATCACCCTGACCACCTGCACGCCGGAGTTCACCTCCAAGTTCCGCCTCATCGTCTTTGGCAAGATGATCGAGGAACGGCCGCGTGCCCAGGGCAAGCCGGCCGCGATCACGGGCGGGTAGCCGCCCGGCCGCCCGGCCCGGAGGGGGAGCACCGCAGATGCAGGACGAGAGCGCGCGATCGGCCGAACCGGCGCAGGAGGCCTTCGCCCCGCCCGAGCCGCGGGCCGGGCGGGGCCGGAGCCGGGCGCTGGCCGCGCTCGGGGTCTTCGGCGAGCTGCTGATCACCATGGGCCTGGTGCTCGGCCTGTTCGTGGGCTACTCGCTCTGGTGGACCAACGTGCAGGCGGACCGCTCGGCCTCGGCGGCCGCCGACCGGCTGCGCGGCAGCTGGGCCGCGGGCCCGCGCCCCGGCCCCGGGGCGACGCCCGGCGCCGCCCCGGCCCCCGGCGCGTCCGCTGCTCCCGGCGCCCCCGGTGCCGAGCCCGGGTCCGTGCCGAAGCAGTTCGCGGCCGGGGACGACGTCGGCTTCCTGCACGTCCCGGCGATGGGCCGGGACTACCAGGTGCTGATCCGGATGGGCACCTCCACCGAGGTCCTGGACGACGGCGTCGCGGGCGTCTACGAGCAGCCCTACCGGGCCGCGATGCCGTGGGACCAGCAGGGCAACTTCGCGCTGGCCGCCCACCGGGACGGCCACGGCGCCAAGTTCCACGACCTGGACGCCGTCCACCGGGGCGACGCCGTCGTGGTCGAGACCCGGGACAAGTGGTACGTCTACAAGGTCGACAGCACCCTGGCGGAGACGTCCAAGTACGACACCGGCATCGTGGCGCCCGTCCCGGCCCGCTCCGGCTACGAGGGCCCCGGCCGCTACATCACCCTGACCACCTGCACGCCGGTGTACACCTCGCGCTACCGGATGGCCGTCTGGGGGAGCCTGGTGCGGGTGGACGACATGGACGCCAAGCGCACCCCGCCGCCGGAGCTGCGGCACTCCTGAAGCCGCCCAGGGGCCTCCTGGAGCCCGTACGGAACGCCCGAGGGCCCGCCGCGTTCGTCGCGGCGGGCCCTCGGGCGTGCTCCGTGCTGCTCGTTCCCCGGCTCAGCCGAACCAGGGGAATACCGGAGGCCTAGTGGTCCCCTTTGGGGGGTGTGGTGGTGGGGTCGCTCCCTTTCGGGGGCTCGGCCGCCTTGGTGTACAGCTGGATCTGGGTGTTCGGGTCGACCTGGGTGCCCGCCGGCGGGTTGCTCTGGAGGATCGTCGCGTTCGGGTCCGGGGGACCGCTGACCACGACGTAGGTCAGGCCGAGCGCCTTCAGCTGGTCCGCGGCGGCGCCCAGCTTGACGTTCGCCAGCGGCGGGACCTGGGGCTTGTCCTGCGCCTTGAAGATCGTCAGCGAGATCTTGCTGTTGGCCGGGGCCTTGGTGTTGGCCGGGATCGACTGCGAGGCGACGGTGTTGACCTTGCTCGGGTCGGGGGCCGGCGCGGTCTTCGAGACGTCCACCTGGAAGCCGAGGCCCTGGAGGGTCGCCTGCGCGTCCTCCTTCTGGGCCCCGGCCACGTTCGGGACGGTCACCTTGGCCTTGCCCTGCGACACGGTCAGCTTGATCGGGGCGCTCGGGTCGACGGCCGCGTTGGGCGCCGGGTCCTGGGCGGTGACGGTGTCCTGCGCGGCGGTGTCGTCGTCCTTGTACTCGGTGGTCACGTTGGTGAAGCCGAGGTCGGCGAGCGCCTTGGTGGCCTGGTCCTTGGGCTTGCCGACCACACCGGGGACCTGCGCCTTGGCCGGGCCCGAGGAGACCTGCACCGTGATGGTGGAGGTCTCGGCGACCTGGGTGCCGGACTGCGGGGTCTGGGTGCAGACCTGGTCCTTCTTGATGTTGGTGTCCGGGCAGGCGATCTTGTCGCCCTCGGTCACCACGAGCTTGGCACCGGCCGCGGCGGCGGCCGTCTTGGCCTCCGCCAGGGTCTTGCCGACCAGGTTCGGCGCGGTGACCTTCGCGGTCTCCTTGGTGCCCTTGTCGGCGAACATCGCCTGGGCGACGAAGAAGGTGCCGACCAGGACCAGCACGGCGGCCACCGCCAGCACGATCCAGGAGGTGTTGCTCTTCTTCGGCGGGTCCTCGCCCCGCCGGCCCCCGCCGCGGCCGTAGCCGTCGTCGTAGCCGTCGTTGCCGCCCGCCTGGCCGGCGTAGGTCTGGCCGTAGCCGTCGTCCTGGTAGCCGCCCTGCTGCCCGTAGCCGGGCTGCCCGGAGGCCTGCGGCAGGACGGTGGTCGGGCCGCCGGGCTGCTGCGGCAGCACGTTGGTCTGGCCGTACGGGTCGTGCTGCTGCGGGTAGCCGTTCTGGTCGTAGCCGTAGCCGCCCGGGCCCATGCCGTACGCGGCCTGCTGGGCGGCGGCCACCGGCAGGCCGTCGAGGAAGCGCTCGATGTCGTCGCGCATCTCGTCGGCGCTCTGGTAGCGGTAGTCGCGGTCCTTGGCGAGCGCCTTCAGCACGATCGCGTCGACCTCGGGGCGCACCTCGGGGTCGAAGACCGACGGCGGCTGCGGCTCCTCCCGGACGTGCTGGTAGGCCACCGCGACGGGCGAGTCGCCGACGAACGGCGGGCGCACGGTCAGCAGCTCGTAGAGCAGGCAGCCGGTGGAGTAGAGGTCGGAGCGGGCGTCGACCTGCTCGCCCTTGGCCTGCTCGGGGGAGAGGTACTGGGCGGTGCCGATGACGGCCGAGGTCTGCGTCATGGTCATCCCGGCGTCACCCATCGCACGGGCGATGCCGAAGTCCATGACCTTGACGTTGCCCTGCCGGGTCAGCATCACGTTGGCCGGCTTGATGTCGCGGTGCACGATGCCGGCCCGGTGCGAGTACTCCAGGGCCTGGAGGATGCCGATGGTCATCTCCAGCGCCCGCTCGGGCAGCAGCCGGCGGCCGGAGTGCAGCAGCTCGCGCAGCGTGGACCCCTCGACGTACTCCATCACGATGTACGGGATGGAGATGCCGTCGATGTAGTCCTCGCCGGTGTCGTACACGGCGACGATGGCGGGGTGGTTCAGGGACGCCGCCGACTGCGCCTCGCGGCGGAACCGGGCCTGGAACGACGGATCCCGGGCCATGTCGGCCCGGAGCGTCTTCACAGCGACGGAGCGGCCGAGTCGGGTGTCATGGGCGAGGTACACCTCGGCCATGCCGCCGCGTCCGAGGACGCCGCCGAGCTCGTACCTGCCGCCGAGGCGACGAGGCTCTTCCATAGTTCCGACCCTCTCCCTCACCCGCCGGTGAGGTTGTGACGTAGGTGTCCCCGCACGCTCTGGGTGACGCCGCGCGGTCCGCGACCGGTTCTCCGGCCGGGCCGTGCGGTGCCTCGCGGGCGGCAACGGGCACACCCGCTGCTGGCGGATACGCTACCGGTCGGACCGCAGCGGACCGGAGTCAGCCGTCGGCCGATACCAGACCGGTATCCGGACGGGGCTGCCCATCGTGACATTCCCCTCACCCCGGACCCGCGCTCCTACTTGCCGAGTGCGGCCTGCATCACCGCCTTGGCGATCGGGGCGGCGAGGCGGCCGCCGCTGATGCCGTCGCGGTTCTGGGAGCCGTCCTCGACCACCACCGCGACCGCGACCGACTGGCCGTCCGGGGTCTTCGCCCAGGAGGTGAACCAGGCGAACGGGAGCCCGGCGTTGTCCTCGCCGTGCTGCGCGGTGCCGGTCTTGCCGCCGACCTGCAGGCCGGGGATCTTGGCGTTGGTGCCGGTGCCGTTCTCGACCACCGAGACCATCAGGTCCTGCATCTTCTGCGCGGTGGCCGGGCTCATCGCCTGGGAGAACTGCTTCTCGGTGTGCTTGGAGACGGTGGTCAGCGTGGCCGAGCGCTCCTGGTCGACCAGGTACGGCTGCATCAGGCTGCCGTTGTTGGCGATCGCGGCGGAGACCATGGCCATCTGGAGCGGGGTGGCGCGGGTGTCGTGCTGGCCGATCGAGTCCTGGGCGGTGCCGTCCGGGCTCGAGCTGTCCGGGAAGACGCTCTTCTCGGAGCGGACCGGGGTGTCGATCGTGCTGTTGAAGCCGAACTTCTCGGCCTGCGCCCGCATCCGCTCCTTGCCCAGGTCCGCGCCCATCTTGGCGAAGACCGTGTTGCAGGACTGGTCCATCCCGGACTTGACGGTGGCGTTCTCGCAGCGCTCGTTCGGGCTCTCGTTCTTCAGCTGGGTGGTCGTGCCGGGCAGGACCCACGGGTCCGGGGTGTCCGTGGCGTCGTCGATGCTCTGGTAGCGGCCGTTCTCGAACGCCGCGGTCGCGGTGACCAGCTTGAAGGTCGAGCCGGGCGGATAGGTCTCCTTCAGCGCCCGGTTGAGCATCGGCTTGTTCGGGTCCGCGTTGAGGTCCGTCCAGGCCTTGGTGTCGGCGGCCTCGCCGCCGGCGAAGGTGCCGGGGTCGTAGGACGGGGTGGAGACCAGGCCCAGGATCGCGCCGGTCTTCGGGTCGAGGGCGACCACCGCGCCCTTCTTGTTGCCCATCGCGTCGAAGGCGGCCTTCTGCACCTTGGCGTTGATGGTGGTGACGACGTCGCCGCCGCGCTTCTGCTCGCCCGTCAGCATGTCCAGGGTGTTGCGGAAGAACAGCCGGTCGTCGGTGCCGGAGAGGATGCCGTCCTCCAGGTTCTCCAGCTGGCTGGAGCCGTAGGCCTGGGAGGAGTAGCCGGTCACCGGGGCGTACATCGGGCCGTCGACCCAGGACCGCTTGTACTTGTAGCGCAGGCCGTTGACGAAGTCGGACTTCGTGACCGGCTGGCCGCTGACGATGATGTTGCCGCGCGGGTGGGCGTACCGGTCGTACAGCTGGCGCTTGTTGTTCTTGTTGGTGGCCCAGGACTCGGCCTGGACGCCCTGCACCCAGTTGGTGCGCACCATCAGGGCCAGGATCAGGACGAGGCAGAAGATCGAGACCCGGCGGATCGGCTTGTTCATCGGGCTGGTCCCTCCTGGCCCTCGGTGGGCGGGGCCGGTTCGGCCCCCGGTCGGCGGGCGCTGTCGCTGATCTTCAGCAGGATCGCGACCAGCGCCCAGTTGGCGACCACGGACGAACCGCCCTGCGCGAGGAACGGCATGGTCATACCGGTGAGCGGGATCAGCCCGGTGACACCGCCGGCCACGACGAACACCTGGATCGCCATCGCCGAGGAGAGGCCGACGGCGAACAGCTTGCCGAACGGGTCGCGGGCGGCGAGCGCGGTGCGCAGGCCGCGCTGCACCAGCAGGGCGTACAGCAGGAAGATCGCCATCAGGCCGGTCAGCCCGAGCTCCTCGCCGAACGAGCCCAGGATGAAGTCGCTCTTGGCGGCGAAGGCGATCAGCCAGGAGCGGCCCTGGCCCAGGCCGGAGCCGGTGACCCCGCCGGAGCCGAGCGCCATCAGCGACTGGCCGATCTGCTCGGTGGCACCCTTCGGCGGGTTGGCGCCGAAGGCGGCCATCGGGTCGAGCCAGGCGTCGATGCGGACCTTCACGTGGCTCGCGGTCGAGGCGACCGCGACCGCGCCGCCGACCGACATCAGCAGGCCGAACAGGATCCAGCTGGTCCGCTCGGTGGCGACGTAGAGCATCACCACGAACAGGCCGAAGAACAGGAAGGACGTGCCCAGGTCGTTCTCGAAGATCAGGATCAGCAGGCTGAGCAGCCAGATCACGATGATCGGGCCGAGGTCGCGGCCGCGCGGCAGGTACAGGCCCATGAACCGGCGGCTGGCCAGCGCCAGGGCGTCCCGCTTGACCATCAGGTAGCCGGCGAAGAACACGGTCAGGACGATCTTGGCGAACTCGCCCGGCTGGATGGAGAAGCTGCCCATCCGGATCCAGATCTTGGCGCCGAAGTCCTCCGCCCGGGACGGGAAGAAGGCCGGCGCCGCGAGCAGGACCAGGGCCACCACCATCGAGATGTAGGTGTAGCGCTGGAGCACCCGGTGGTCCTTCAGCAGCACCATCACCCCGATGAAGCCGGCGATCCCGAGGGCCGACCACATCAGCTGGTTCTCGGCCGCCGGGTAGTTGCCCCGGAGCAGCTTGCCCGCCTTGTCCAGCCGCCAGATCATCACCACCCCGAGGCCGTTGAGCAGGGTGGCGATCGGCAGCATCAGCGGGTCCGCGTACGGCGCGAAGCGGCGCACCAGCAGGTGCGCGACCAGTGCCAGGGCGCCCATGCCGAGCCCGTAGCCGAGCATGCCCGCGGGCAGCTTGGCGTCCATCGCGAGGCCGACGTTGGCGTACGCGAGGACCGGCAGCAGCACCGCGAAGACCAGCAGGGCCAGCTCGGTGTTGCGCCGGTTCGGCGCCTCCTGCGGGGAGATCGTGGTGTTGCCCCGCCGACGGGGGATCGTGCGTTCGGCCGCCGCCCGGCGTCGGCCGGACCGGGTGGTTTCCTGGCTCAGGTCGTAGCTGCTCACGTGGTGACCGCTCCCTGACGGCCGGCAAACCCGCTCGGGGCGGTCCTATGTCGGATCACGGACGTCACTGCTTCGGGCAGGAGTTGGCCCGGCTGAGTTCCTCTTCGGTCAGTGGGGGGGCCTGGTCGCCCTGCGTGCCGGTGGCCGGAGGGGTCGCGTTCGGCGCCGGGGCGGGTGCCGTCGGGGCGGTCGGCGAGGCCGGGGGCGCGGTGGTCGGCGTGGTGGCGGCCGGACCGCGGTTCTTCTCGGTCGGGGTGGGCGTGCTGGCCAGGTACGCGGCCTGCGTCGCCTGGGTGGCGGGCGGTACGGCCGGGGCGGTCGCCTTGGCGGCCTTCTGGCAGAGCTGGACCCAGCCGTCGAGCTCGTTGACCGTCGACTGGGCGTCCTTCATGCTGCCGACCGAGATGGTCTTCTTCACGTGGACCTGCTGGTCCTCGGGCAGCCACTTCAGCTGGATCCTGCTGTACGAGGAGTGCACCGAGGACAGGCTCACCCCGGCCAGGTTCTGGTTGATGCCCTGGTAGATCGCGACGTGGTCGTCCTGGGTGCCGACGTAGTACTGGTCCTGGGTCCACTGGTAGCCGAAGTAGCCGGCGCCGCCGAGCAGGCCCAGCGTGACCAGGGCGGCCAGCGAGACCGTCAGGCCCTTGCGCTTGCGCCTCGAGGGCCGCTCCTCGTCGAAGTCCTCGGTGCCGTACACCGAGGGCTCGCCGGAGCCGGGGCCGTACTCGCCCTCGTAGCCCTCGGCGGGACCGAAGCCGTTCTGCGCGGGGCCGAAGCCCTCCGCGTAGCCCTCGGCCGGGCCGAAGGCGCCCTGCGGGCCGCGGCCGAGACCGGCGGCGCGGCCGGCCGGGGTGTCCGCGATCGAGCGGTCGGCGGCGGCCGAGGACGGCGGGGCGTCGGCGACCGCGCCGACCACCACCGGGACGTCGTTGAACTGGCCGCTCATGGTGTCCGTGGCGCCGACGTCGATGACGTCCGCCACGATGCAGGTGATGTTGTCCGGACCGCCGCCGCGCAGCGCGAGCTGGATCAGCTCCTGCACGGTCTGCTCGGGCGCGTAGTAGCTGCCGAGGGTGTCCTGGAGGGTCTGGTGGCTGACCGGGCCGGAGAGGCCGTCGGAGCAGATCAGGTAGCGGTCGCCGGCCCGGACCTCGCGGATCGACAGGTCGGGCTCGACCTGGCCGCGGCCGTCCAGCGCCCGCATCAGCAGCGAGCGCTGCGGGTGGGTCTCGGCCTCCTCGGGCGTGATCCGGCCCTCGTCGACCAGGCGCTGCACCCAGGTGTGGTCCTGGGTGATCTGCACCAGGGAACCGTCGCGCAGCAGGTAGGCGCGGGAGTCGCCGACGTGCACCATGCCCATCCGCTGGCCCGTCCACAGCATGGCGGTGAGCGTGCAGCCCATGCCCTCCAGCTGCGGGTCCTCCTCGACCATCTGCCGGAGCCGGTCGTTGGCGCCCTGGACGGCGTCGCCCAGCAGGGTCAGCAGGTCGGGGCCGGGCACGTCCTCGTCCAGCCGGACGATCGAGCCGAGCACCTCGGAGGAAGCGACCTCGCCGGCCGCGGCGCCGCCCATGCCGTCGGCCACGGCCAGCAGCCGCGGCCCGGCGTAGCCGGAGTCCTCGTTCCCCTCCCGGATCAGTCCCTTGTGGGAGCCGGCGGCGAAGCGCAGCACCAGGGTCATGCGACCTGTGCCCCCCTCTGGGTCATGGACGGGATGCTGTCCCTCATGCGCTACTACTTCCGCAGTTCGATGACGGTCCTGCCGATACGGATCGGCATGCCCGGCTGGAGCGGAGTGGGCGCGGTCAGGCGCTGCCGGTCCAGATAGGTGCCGTTGGTGGAGCCTAGATCCTCGACCGTCCACTGCCCAGTCTGATCCGGATAGATCCTGGCATGCCGGGAGGACGCGTAGTCGTCGTCCAGCACGATGGTGGAGTCGTGCGCGCGGCCGAGCGTGATGGTCTGGCCCTGGAGCGCCACCGTGGTGCCGGCCAGCGAGCCCTGCACCACGACGAGCTGGGTCGGACCGCCGCGGCGGCGCCCGCCGCCGCCCTGGGTCTGGGCCGCCGCGGGGCCGGCCTGGGTCGGCGCCGCGGCGCGTGCGGCGGTCGAGGTGGCCGCGCCGCCGCCGGTCGTGGCGCTCGCGCCCCGACGGGAGGAGCGCGGGTTCACCTTGGTGCCGAACAGGTCGCTGCGGATCACCTGGATCGCGACGATGACGAACAGCCACAACACGGCCAGGAAGCCCAGCCGCATGACCGTGAGGGTCAGTTCTGACATGACCGTCCCGCCAGTCGGTGAGCGAGGCGCGCGAACAATTCGGACACTACCCTTCGACCTGCCGGTAGACGATGGTGGTGGAGCCCACGACGATTCGCGAGCCGTCGCGGAGCGTAGCGCGCTGGGTGTGCTGTCCGTCCACCACGATGCCGTTGGTGGACCCCAGGTCGAGCACCATCGAAGGGGTGCCGGGCCGGATCTCGGCGTGCTTGCGGGAGACCCCGGGGTCGTCGATCCGCACGTCCGCCTCGGTCGAGCGGCCGAGCACGCAGGCCGAGCCGGTGATCTGGTGGCGGGCGCCGTTCACCTCGATCCAGCGGCGCGTCCCGGCGCCGCCGTGGCCCGCGCCGGGGAACGCCCGGACGTTGCCGCCCGCGGGCGCCGGCTGACCGGGGGGCATCGCGGGGGGCGCGGCCGGCGGCGGGGGCGCGTTGTACTGGCCGGCGCCGGGCTGCTGCCACGGTGCGCCGGGGGCCGGTGCGGCCGGCGCACGGTCGTAGCCGGGCTGCGGCGGCGCGTACTGCTGCTGCTGCTGCGGGGGCTCCTCGGCGGCGAGGGTGCGGCTGCGCACCCGGTACAGCCCGGTGTCCAGGTCGTCGGCCTTCTCCAGGTTCACCTGGAGCGGGCCCATGAAGGTGTACCGCTGGGCCTCCGCGTACTCGCGGACCATGCCGGCCAGTTCGGTGCCGAGCTGCCCGGAGTAGGGGCTCAGCCGCTCGTGGTCGTGCGGGCTCAGTTCGACGATGAAGTCGTTCGGCACGACGGTGCGGTCGCGGTTCCAGATGCTCGCGTTGTTGTCGCACTCGCGCTGCAGCGCTCCGGCGATCTCCACGGGCTGGACCTCGGACTTGAACACCTTGGCGAAGGTGCCGTTGACGAGACCCTCGAGCCGCTGCTCGAACTTCTTCAGCACTCCCATGGGGCACCCCCTTCCAGGGTTCGTTCGCCTGCCTGCCGGCCGGATCCCGCCCGGGACCCGGTCGCGCCTCCTACTTGCGGTACTTCCGTACTGATCGTATCCACGCCGGGCCCTTCCGTACGGTTCCCGGACCGTGTGGTGCCCGGGGGTGGGCTCGGACACACAGGGTGACGCATGTCGGGTACGGCACGCCAGGTGTGCCCGTCGGAGCACCCTTCCGGCAGTCGCACGGGCGTGCGTCGGGCATCGGTTCGGGTGCCGTGGGCCTCCCCGGACAACGGATTCGGAGCAGCCCCCCAGGTCGTGCTAATGTTTTCCACGTCGGAAGGGCCGCCCGAAAGGGAGGCCGGTCCAGGAAGCGCGAAGTACCGATGGTACCGAGTGGTTCGGAAGACCGGTCGGCAACGAGGACAACACCCATGCGCGGGTGGCGGAATAGGCAGACGCGCTGGATTCAGGTTCCAGTGCCCGAAAGGGCGTGGGGGTTCAACTCCCCCCTCGCGCACAGCGAAGCCCCGCAGATCTACGGATCTGCGGGGCTTTTTTGTCGTCCACTCCCCGGTGGCGTGGATCTCGGGGGCGGGCGGGATCAGCCGCGGCTGGCCGGGAGTTCGGCGCGGACCTCGAAGCCGCCGTCCTGGGTCGGCCCCGCGGTGAGGGTGCCGCCCAGCAGCTGGGCGCGCTCGCGCAGGCCGACCAGGCCGTGGCCGCCGCCCGGCAGGGTCTCGGCCGGACGCACCGGCGGGGCCTCGTTGCGGACCTCGACGCGCAGCCGGCGGCCCTTCGCCCGGACCCGGACGTGCACCGCCGCCTCCGGGGCGTACTTGGTGATGTTGGTGAGCGCCTCCTGGACGGTGCGGTAGGCGGCCCGCTCGACCGCCTCCGGCCACGGGCGGTCGCCGGGGAGCAGCTCGGTGTCCGCGGCCAGGCCGCTCTGCTCGATCAGCCGGGGCAGGTCGGCCAGCCGGGGCTGCGGGGCGAGCGGGGCGTCCGGCAGTCCGCCGGTGCCGCGCAGCACCCCGACCATCTGCCGCAGCTCGTCCAGGGTCCGTACGGACAGTTCCCGGATGGTGCGGGCGGCGGTCACCGCGGCCGGGTCGGGGCTGCTCACCTGGAGCGCGCCCGCCTGGATGCTGATCAGGCTGACCTGGTGCGAGACCACGTCGTGCATCTCCCGGGCCAGCCGGCCGCGCTCGCTGATCAGCACCCGCTCGGCCAGCAGCCGGCTCTCCCGCTCCTGGCCGCGGGTCAGCTCGTCCAGCCGGGCGGCCAGCTCCCGCCGGGTGCGGGCGAGCAGACCGGTGGCGGCCGGGCCGGCCGCCAGCATCACGGCCTGGATGGCGTCCAGCGCGGTGGCGCGGCTGAGGTCGAGGACGTCCTGGGGCAGCGGCCAGTGGAAGAACTCGACCAGCGCGAACAGGACGCCGCAGGGGATCACGACCCGGGGGCGGGGGCGCTCGGCGGCCACCGAGTAGACGGCCGTGATCGGGGCCAGCCAGATCTCGTCCACCCAGCTGCCCGGCATGGTGAGGAGCAGTGCCACCACCGGGAAGCGGCGGCGCCAGAACAGGGCGACGGCGGCCAGCGTGGACAGCGCCACCTGCCACCAGGCGGCCTCCCGGGCCACCAGGGCGGCGTCCAGCAGGCCGTACAGGACGGGCAGCAGCAGCATCAGCCAGGGGGCGGTGCACCAGGCCGGCAGCCGTCGGGACGGCAGTTGGTCGGCGGTCGTCATGCCCCGTCGCCGGGCTTGGGCCGGACCAGACCGGCCCGGTGGGCCAGGACGGCGGCCTGGACCCGGTTGGCGGCGCCGAGTTTGCCGAGGATCGCGCTGATGTGGTCCTTGACCGTGCCGGTGCCGAGGAACAGCCGGTCGGCGATCTCGGCGTTGGACAGGCCCTCGCCGAGCAGCGAGAGCACGTCCAGCTCGCGGCCGGTGAGGGTGCGGGCGAGCGCGGTGGCCTCGGCGTCCGGGCCGCCGCCGTCCACGTAGCCGCCGATCACGGTGCGGGTGACGGTCGGGGAGAGGATGTTGCCGCCGGCCGCGAGCACCCGGACGGCGTGCACCAGCTGGTCGGGGGCGGTGTCCTTGAGCAGGAAGCCGGCCGCGCCGGCCCGCAGCGCGGTGCCGATGTACTCGTCGGTGTCGAAGGTGGTGAGCATCGCCACGGCGGGCGGGTCGGGCAGGGCGCGCAGGCGGCGCAGCACCGAGATGCCGTCGAGGTCGGGCATCCGGATGTCGAGCAGCACCACGTGCGGGCGCAGCCGCTGGACGTGCTCCTCGGCCTGCCCGCCGGAGCAGTCGCCGACCACCTCCAGGTCGGCGGCGGAGCCGACGATCAGCCCCAGGCCGGAGCGGACCAGGATCTCGTCGTCGACGATCAGCACGCGGGTGGTGGTGATGGTGCCTCCTCGGTTCGGGCGGCCGGGTCGGGGCGGTCCGCGTGGGTCGTTTCGAGGGTAGGGGTAGGCGGGGCGGGGTGCCGAACGTGCGGCGGGCGCTCACCCCCGCCGTTCGGCGGGGGTGGGAATCCGCTACCCGGTTCACGCAATTCTCAGGCTGGGTGGGGAAACATGGAGTTGGCTGACTCTTTTCCGGCCGCTTCTCCATTTCGGGCGGTCGGCCGGGCGAGGTCGCCGGTCAGTCCGTCGGGCCCGAGCGGGCGCCCGGCGCCGGGCCGTTCGCGGATGCGCCCCACCATCTGATCGTTTGGAATTGAGCTGTGTCGTCCACTGTGAAGTCGGAGCCGTCCGCCACGTCCCCCGGGCCCCGGCCCGTCGACGAGCCCGGTCGCTGGCGTCCGAGGGCCGCCGCGGCCTCCGTCTGGTACCTGCGGCTGATCGCGCTGCTGAACGTGGCGACGGTCCTGCTGGTGCCCTTCCGGAACCAGGTCAGCGAGCACAACGAGGGTGAGTACTTCACCCCGTACCTGATGACCTCCGGGCTGGCCAGCGCGGTGCTGTCGGTCTTCCTCGCGATCGCGATGCGGCGGCGCAAGCGGGCCGCGTGGATCTTCAACACGGCGCTCGGCGGTCTCTTCGCGCTGCTCTACCTGGCGTTCATGCTGGTGCCGGACGAGCGCTTCAACAGGCACCCGCTCAACTACTTCTCCACCGTCCTGACCTGCCTGTTCGTCCTGGCGCTGCTGGTCGGGCGGAAGGAGTTCACGTCCAAGGGCGACAGCTCCAACCCGAAGACCGCGGCGGCCACCTTCGTCGGCGGGCTGGCGTTCGGCGGCGGGGTCGGGGCGCTGCTGGTCTGGATGACCAACGAGCTTTCCGGCGCCGGCTTCTGGGACCTGTTCCGGTACTCGGTCGGCCGGATGATCACGATCACCCCGACCGAGCACCTGCGCTCGGTGATCGCCGCGCCGACCTGGGTGAACGCCGCGATCAACGCGATGGGCGCGGTGCTCTTCCTGCTGGTGCTGTACGTCGCCTTCCGCAGCCCGCGCGGCAAGGAGCTGCTCACCGCCGAGGACGAGGCCAGGCTGCGCGGCCTGCTGGACAAGCAGGGCGAGCGGGACTCGCTCGGCTACTTCGCGCTGCGCCGGGACAAGGCGGTCGTCTTCTCCCCCAGCGGCAAGGCGGCGGTCACCTACCGGGTCATCGGCGGCGTCTCGCTCGCCTCGGGCGACCCGATCGGGGACCCGGAGGCCTGGCCGGGCGCGATCGACGCCTGGCTGTCCGAGGCCCGCGAGCACGCCTGGGCGCCGGCCGTGATGGGCGCCTCGGAGGAGGCCGGGGTGATCTACGCCCGGCACGGGCTGGACGCGCTGGAGCTGGGCGACGAGGCGATCGTCGAGCTGGACGAGTTCTCGCTGGACGGCCGCGCGATGCGGGTGGTCCGGCAGGCCTACAACCGGGTCAAGCGGGCCGGGTACACGGTGCGGATCCGCCGGCACGAGGACATCTCCGAGGCGGAGATGGCCGAGCTGGTGGCCAAGGCCGACGAGTGGCGCGACGGGGCGACCGAGCGCGGCTTCTCGATGGCGCTCGGCCGGCTCGGCGACCCGGGCGACGGCCGCTGCGTGATGCTGGAGTGCCACGACGGGGACGGCGAGCTCAAGGCGCTGCTGAGCTTCGTGCCGTGGGGCCCGGACGGGCTCTCGCTGGACCTGATGCGCCGGGCCCGGGACACCGAGAACGGCCTGATGGAGTTCATGGTCATCGAGCTGCTGCAGCGCGCCGACGAGGTCGGGCTGAAGCGGGTGTCGCTGAACTTCGCGATGTTCCGTTCCGTCTTCGAGCGCGGTTCGCGCCTCGGCGCCGGCCCGGTGCTGCGGCTGTGGCGCTCGATCCTGGGATTCTTCTCGCGCTGGTGGCAGATCGAGTCGCTGTACCGCGCCAATGCCAAGTACCGCCCGATCTGGGAACCGCGTTACCTGCTCTTCGAGAAGAGCAGCGAGATTCCGCGGATCGGTATCGCGAGCGCGCGCGCCGAGGGTTTCATCGTCGCGCCGAGCCTGCCCGCCCTGTTCCGCCGCCGGCACGCCCGGGCCGCCGTGGTGGCGCCGCGGGTCCCGGTGGCGGCCCGGGACGGGAAGGGGTAGCCCTCCGTCGGGGGGCGGAGGGGACCGGCCGGTCGAATTGGGGGGCTGATGGGGGGATTGCCTCCCCCCAGAGGATGACCCGACTCCCCATCCGTGCCGATGTGGCTTTGTTAACTGGCTTCTAATGTTGGAGTAGTAGAGCGTTCGGGGATTCGGAGAAACTGTTGTGATGCACAGGACCCACGCGGGGGGCGTGCGAAAGGGGCCGCTGGCAATCGCCGGAGCGGCCGCTGTCGCCGAGTGGGGAACGCTGTTCGCGACGGTCCGGGACGCGGTGGTGCGAAAGAAGTTCGCCGCCGTTCCCCTGGCCACCGTCGCGACGTTTCTGATCCTGCTGTTCAGCGTCGTCCAGCACCTGCCGGGCGGCGAGCGTTTCGTGAACAACATCGGGGTGGTGCGGGCGGCGCTGCCGCTGGACGTCTCGCTGCTGCGGACCCCGCTCTCCCTGTACGTGCCGGCGCTGGACCTTCCGGTCTGGGGGGCGCTGGCCCAGGTGTTCGTGGTCTTCTCGATCGCCGAGATCGTGCTCGGCCGGCGGATGACCCTGGTGGTCGCCTACACCTGCACCCTGGCGGGCACGCTGTTCGCCCGGGTCGGCGTGGCGATCGGGCCGCACCACCTGTTCGGCTTCCCGAAGTGGGTCGCCTACGTGCGGGACACCGGGCCCTCGGCCGCGGTGGTGGCGCTGGCGATCTGCATCGCGTTCCGCTGCCGGGCCTGGCTCACCGCCGGCCTGGTGGTGGCGGTGATGATCGGCGAGGCGGTCGTGCTGCCGAACCTGGCCGGTCTGGAGCACGTGGTCGCGGTGATCACCGCGCTGCTGATCGCCGTCTCGGTCGAGGTCTTCGGGGACTTCTGGCCGCGGGTGCTGGCCGGGGTCGGCGCCGCCGCCTCGGTGGCCGCGGCCGCCTCGCGGGAGGTCGCGGTGGAGGCCCGTCGGCGCACCTCGGCGGGGGCCGTCATCCCCTGACGGGCGCCGACCGCGCTCAAGCCGGCCGCGTACGGGTGCCCGTACGCGGCCGTTCGGTGCCCGGGGCCCGTCGGTGCGGCCGTCAGGCGTGCGGGAGCGGGAGCTCGAACCAGACGACCTTGCCCACCGCCTTGCGGGCGGTGCCCCAGCGCTCGGCGAGCTTGGTGACCAGGGTGAGGCCGCGGCCGGTCTCGCCGAGCTGCTCGGCCGGCTCCAGCGAGGGCAGGTTGTGGTTGTCGTCGCTGACCTCGACCAGCAGTTTGTCCACCCGGATCAGCTGGAGCTTCACGGTGTCCCGGGCGACCCGGACGGCGTTCGTCACCAGCTCGCTGACCAGCAGCTCGGTGGTGTCGCTGAGCGCCTCCAGGTGCCAGCCGGCCAGCTGCTCGCGGACCAGCGAGCGGGCCCGGCCGACCTCGCGGTGGTCCACGGTGAGGTCCCAGGTGGCCACCTCGGACGGGGCGACCCCGTCGAAGCGGGCCACCAGCAGGGCGACGTCGTCCTTGCGGTCGTCCGAGTGCAGCCGGCGCAGCACCACGTCGCAGGCCTGCTCGGGGCTCTCCCGGGGGTCGATCAGGTTGCCGCAGAGCGCGGCCAGGCCCGCTCCTATGTCCCCGCCCCGGACCTCGACCAGGCCGTCGGTGCAGAGCACCAGCATCGAGCCGTCCGAGACGTCGATGGTCTTGGCGACGAACGGCACCCCGCCGACGCCGATCGGCGCGCCGGCCGGGATCTCCAGCAGCTCGCCGGTGCCGTCCGGGTGCACCAGGACGGGCGGGACGTGGCCGGCGCTGGCCAGCTCGCAGGTCCGGTTGATCGGGTCGTAGACCGCGTACAGGCAGGTCGCGAGGTGGTCGTCGCCGAGTTTGTGGGCCAGGTTGTCCAGGTGGCGCAGCAGCTGGCCGGGCGGCAGGTCCAGGGCGGCGAGGGTCTGCATCGCGGTGCGGAAGCGGCCCATCGCGGCGGCCGAGTGGATGCCGTGGCCCATCACGTCGCCGACCACCAGGGCGACCCGGCTGCCGGGCAGCTGGATGGCGTCGAACCAGTCGCCGCCGACCTCGGCCTTGGGGTCACCGGGCAGGTAGCGGTGGGCGATCTGCACGCCGGGGATCTGCGGCGGGCGGGTCGGGATCATCGAGCGCTGCAGGGTGGTGGCGACCCTGGCCTCGGCGCGGTGCAGCCGGGCGTTGTCCAGCGACAGCGCGGCGCGGACGGCCAGCTCCTTGAGCGTCGCGGCGTCGCTCTCGTCGAAGGGCGCGCGGTCCGGCAGCCGGAGCAGCTTGAGGATGCCCAGCACGGTGCCGCGGGCGGAGAGCGGGACGACCAGCATCGAGCGGCCGGTGACCACCGGGGTCAGCCGGGCGTCGCCGAGCGCGATCGCGTAGTCGACCGCGACGTCCGGGCTGACCACCGGGACCAGCACTGGCTGGTTCAGCTGGAGGGCCATCCCGGGCGGGGTGCGGCGGGGCATGCTGACCAGCGAGCCCTCGGAGAGCACGTGGTCCCAGACGCCGCCGGTCTCGTTGTAGACCAGGGCGACCCGGCGCAGCATGGTGGCGTCGTCCGGGCGGGCGGCCGGCAGCTCGGAGTCCGAGATCAGCCCGTCCACCAGGTCCACGCAGGCGAAGTCGGCGACCCGGGGGACCAGCACCTGGCAGAGCTCGTGGGCGGTGAAGCCGAGGTCCAGCGTGGTGCCGACCTTGCCGCCGACCTCGTTCAGCAGGGCCAACTGCTCGCCGGCCTGCCCGTTGGTGAGGAACGGGCCGAGCCGGCCGCCGGTCGGGCCCTCGCCGCCCGCGGGGGCGGGGACCGGGACGGTGGCGGGCGGGGCCTGGTCGGTGCGCAGCGGCGGACGGCCGGTGGCGGACGGCTCGACGGTGGCGTGCTCGATGGCTGCGGCTCCTGCGGTGGGCGGGGGCACCTCCCGGCCGGAGGCGGGGGGAGGGACGGACGGGCCGGCGCCCGCCGAGCCGCCGCCGACGGCGGCCACCGGCCGGACGGCGGAGGGGGCCGCGGGCTGGGCGGCGGGGCGGTCCGGGGTCTCGCGCTGGACGGGCAGCGGGCCGGGCGGACGGCGGCCGGGCGCGCCCTGCTCGGGCTGCGGCGGCGGGCCGACCCGGGCGACCCGCTGCTGGGGCGTCGGGTAGCGGCGGCCGAGGCCGGCGGCCGCCTGCGCCCTGCCGGTCTGGGCGTCGGCGGGCAGCACCGGCAGCACGGTGGCCGGGTCCAGCCGCAGGGCGGGCAGTCCGCCCCGTTCCAGCGCGGCCAGCAGCGCCGCGCGGTGGGCGGCGGGCAGCAGCCGGACCAGCGGCTCGGGCACCGGCAGGCCGGCCGGGGTGAGCGCCGCGGCCAGGGCGTGGAAGCCGCCCCGGACGCCGGGCGCGGCGGCGAAGGGGAGCAGCCGCTCGCCGAGCGCGAGCCGCGGCCCGGTGGCGCGCAGCGGGCGGGCGTCGGCGGCCAGCGCCAGCAGCCCGCCGACCGGGCCGGGCAGCGGGTACGCCCACCAGAGCACGTCGCGCTGGTGCTCCTCGCGGTCGGTGACGGTCAGCCTTCCGATCCAGGGGCGGCCGTCGGCGGTCCGTTCGGCGAGGGTGTCGAACGCGTCGCAGGGGCGGCGGACGGAGCAGCGTTCGAGCACCCGCGACTCCAGGGCGGGCAGCAGGCCGGAGGCCGGGCGGTCGTGGGCGACGTCGGCGCGGTGGCCGAAGAGCTCTTCGGCGGCCCGCCCCCACTGCGCGATCCGGCCGGACCGGTCGACCAGGACGGGGGCGAGCCGGACCAGGGCGGCCACCCCCGTCGGGTGGTCGCCCGGCGCGGTTCCGTCGCCCGCCGGCCGCGGTGTGGAGTTGGACTCGGCCACCATGGATTCGCTCTGCTCCCGCCTGGCCGCCGCGCCCGGGGCGGCCGTCTCTCCGGAGGAAGGCACGCTGTGCGGATACCAGCGAAGCACGGACCGGGCCGGGCTCGACACCGAAACGGGGAGATTCCTCAGGATCGGTTGCGTGTCGCGTGCCGCGCGCCGGTCCGTACCCCCGGTTCACCCGGACGGGGCCCGCGATCACGGCGGTAGGGTGGCAGGCCGGACCGCCCGTACGAGTGGTCCGCAGGACGCCGCCGGCCGGACGAGACAGAGGCGAGAAGTTGAGCGCGCAGAGCCCCGCCCGCTGGACCGACCCGGAGCAGCAGGCACTGGAGGAGCGGGTCGCCGCCGCCGAGCTGGCCTGGCTCAGCATGGACGTGGACGTCCAGACGCTGCGGGTCGAGATCGACAACTTCGCGCTGATCCACCACCAGCTGCTCGGCCCGCTCTACGCCCGGCTGGACGAGCTGGACGCGCTGGTCGCCGAGGCCGTGGCGGCCCGCACCGGCCTGCCGGAGGACCTGCGCCGGGCCGCCGAGGCGCGCCGGCAGGTCGACGAACTGCCCGACCTGGACGCGCTGTTCGACTCGGTGCGGGAGCAGTCCGGCCAGGACGGCGAGCCGGCCCCGCCGCCGCCCGCCGCGCCGGAGCGGGTGCGGCCCGGCAAGGAGGCCCAGCGGATCTACCGCGAGCTGGTCCGCCGCGCCCACCCCGACCTGACCACCGACCCGGGCGAGCAGCAGCGCCGGGCCGCCTTCCTGGTCCGGGTCAACGAGGCCTACGCGTACGGGGACGCGGGCGCGCTGGGGGCCCTGGCCGCCGAGTGGTCCACCGCGCCGGAGGCCGCGCCCGCCGTCGACTCCCCCGACCGCTCGGACTGGCTGCGCCGCCGGCTGGACTGGCTGACCGCCAAGATCGCCGAGACCGCCGCCGAGCAGGTCCGACTGGAGCAGACCCCGATGGGGCAGCTGCTCGCCCTCGCCCCGCAGGATCCGGACCGGCTGCTGGAACAGCTCGCCGAGGAGCTGCTGGCCAAGGCCGCCGGGCAGCAGGCCGAGCTGGCGCGGCTGCTCGGCGGCCCGGCCCCGGCGGACGGCCCGTCCTCCGGCGCCCACGGCACGGCGCCGGTGGGCGACAATGGCACGCACCCGACCGAATCCCAGGAGAGCCACACGATGTTCCCGCAGATCCCCTCCGCCGACGCCGCCGCCGTGCCCGCCGACGCCGCCCTGCTGGACGTGCGCGAGCAGGACGAGTGGGACGCCGGCCACGTGGACGGTGCCCTGCACATCCCGATCGGCGAGGTGATCGCCCGGCTCGGCGAGCTGCCGGACGAGAAGCTGTACGTGCTCTGCCGGGTCGGCGGCCGCTCCGCGCAGGTCGTCCAGTACCTGGTGCAGCAGGGCCGGGAGGCCGTGAACGTGGACGGCGGGATGTACGCCTGGCAGGGTGCGGGCCGTCCGATGGTGAGCAGCACCGGCCAGGAGGCCTTCGTCCTCTGACGGCCCCCGCCCCACGGCCCTTAGGGCAGGATGGGCGCGCGCGAGCGCGCCGGCACCGGGCCGGCGGTGCCCGCCGACCGGTCGGGGGAGGCCATGACCGAGACGACGGACCGGCCGGCTGCCGGACGGGCCTGGTCCAGGCCCGCGCAGCTGGTCCTCGGCTTCGCCGGGGCGGTGCTGGCCGGCGGCACCGGGCTGTTCCTCGCCGCGGTCTTCCTGCACGTCGCGCCCGCCAACTCGGTGTCCCGGCAGTACCGGGACGAGGTCGACGGCCTGGTGTACCCGGAGTTCGAGCAGAACTGGAAGCTGTTCGCGCCCAACCCGCTCCAGCAGAACGTGAGCGTGGACGCCCGGGTCCGCACCGCCGCGCCCGCCGGGGCCACCCGTACCGGGGACTGGATCGGGCTGACCGCGCAGGACATCGCCGCGATACGGGGCAACCCGGCGCCCAGCCACGTCGACCAGAACCTGCTGCGCCGGGCCTGGGACTTCTACGACGGCACGCACAACCCGCAGGACGAGAGCCCGGCCTCCCCGCGCGGCCGGCTCGCCGAGCAGTACCTCAAGCGGATCGCCCTGCAGCGGATCGGCCGGGAGGCGGACGGCGAACGGGTCCTGGAGATCCAGTTCCGCTCGACCGCGGTCACCGTCCCGCCGCCGTCCTGGAGCGGCGAGCCCGCGCCGGCGGCGCCCCGGGTGCGGGAGCTGCCGTGGTGGCCGGTGGCGGACGAGGACTACCGGGGGCTGCTCGGATGAACGAGGCGACGGTACGGGCCGACGGGGCGCTGCCGCCGGGTGCGGCGGTGCCGTCCGGCGGTGTGCCGCGGCAGGCCGGGGCCGGGCGGCCGGCGGAGCCCGGTGCGGCGCGGGAGGCGCGGCAGGCGCGCGGGCCGCGGGCGCCGCTCGGACGGGCGGCGGAGGCCTTCACCGGACGGGTGCTCGGCCGCCACCAGGCCGCGGTGGTGCGGATCGGCTTCGGGCTGGTCTGGCTGGCCTACCTGCTGCGCGAGTGGCCCCACCGGCGGGTGCTGTACGGCGACCGGTCCCCCTGGTCGACGGAGCTGGCCCAGCGGCTGCTGGCCGACAACGGGGCGCTCACCGTGCTGCCCTGGTTCGGCGGGCGGCTCTGGTTCGAGCTGGTCTACCACCTGGCGGTGCTGGCCGCCCTGGCCGTGCTGCTGGGTTGGCGGACCAGGGCGAGCACCGTGCTGTTCCTGGTCACCGTGCTGTCCCTGCAGAACCGCGACGTCTTCCTCGGCGACGGCGGCGACAACGTCGTCCACCTGATGGCGGTCTACCTGGTCTTCACCCGCTGCGCCGAGGTCTGGTCGCTGGACGCCCGCAGGCCCCGGCCGGGGCGGACCGGGGTGGTGCTCTGGGCGGTGCTCGGAGCCGTCCTGGCGGCCTGTCAGTTCGGCGGCTTCGCGGGCGACACCCTGACCTGGACCGACCGGGCCTTCCCGTACCTCGGCTGGTCGCCGCTGTTCTGGGGGCTCTGGGCGGTGGCCGGGCTCTGGTGGACGCTCGGCCGGCTGCGGCCGGACGGCGAGCCGCGGGCGGTGCTCGACGCACTGGCGACCATGGTGCACAACTGCGCGATGCTGGTGATCGCCGTCGAGGTGGTGCTGATCTACGCCACGGCCGGCTGGTACAAGGTGCAGGGCTCGCGCTGGCAGGACGGCACCGCGCTGTACTACCCGCTGCACCTGGACTACTTCGCCCCCTGGCCGGGACTGTCCGCGCTGGTCGGCTCGGCGCTGCTGCCGGTCTTCCTGGTCTCGTACGGCACCGTGGTCCTCCAGGTGGCGTTCCCGTTCACGCTGGTCAACCGGCGGGTCAAGAACGTCCTGCTGGCCGTCATGGTGCTGGAGCACGCGGGGATCGCGGTGGTGCTCGGGCTGCCGGTGTTCTCGCTCGCGATGATCGCGGCGGACGCGGTCTTCCTGCCGACCGGGGCCCTGCTGTGGGTGGCGGCGCGGCTCCGCCGGAGGTCGGGCCCGGCCCCGGAGATCACGCCCTAGGATGGCGCTATGTCCTGGTTCGCCGCACTTCGTGACACCGCGCGGACCGGGCTCACCCTGGACCGGGCGCTCACCGACCCCAAGCGGGCGGTGCGCGGGGCGGTCGCGGTGGCGCTGGTGCTCTTCCCGACCCTCACGCTCGGCGGGGTCGCGCTCGCCACCTCGGCCGCGATGGGCGCGTTCATCGCCGGCTCGGCGACCTTCCAGCGCAGCTTCCGGCCCCGGGCCAGCCTCGCCGTCGCGGCCGGGGCCGGACTCGGCATCAGCACCTTCCTCGGCTACCTGGCCGCCGGCGTCCCCGGACTGTTCCCGGTACTGCTCGCGGTGTGGGCCTTCGGCGCCGGGCTGGCCTGGGCGATCGGGCCCACCGCCGGGGTGGTCGCCACCAACACCGTCTCGGTGATGCTGATCGTCGTCCAGCTCCCCGTCAGCACCGTCACCGCGCTCAGCCACGGGCTGGTCGCCGCCCTCGGCGGGGTCGTCCAGGCCACCGTCATCACCGTCTGGCCGATCGGCAGCTGGACCGCCCAGCGGCAGGCCCTCGCCGACACCTACGCCGAACTCGCCGACTACGCCCGGCGGTTGCGGCAGGACCCGACCGCGCACGTGGACCCGGAACCGTTCATGACGGCCCGCCACGCGGCCGCCCTCACCCCCTGGCAGGACCGCCACCGGCCGCCCGAGCTGCGCGGCCTGCGCGGCATCGCCGAGCGCATCCGGCCCACCCTCGCCGCACTCGCCGACCCCAAGGTGGGCGCCCCCGAGGAGGGGCCCGAACGGGACCGGGCCCGGGAGGTGCTGGCGGCCGCCGCCGAGGTCATGGACGCCCTCGCCCGGGCGATCCGCACCGGCGACCCGGTCCGGCTCCCCCGCTCCGCGCCCTCGCTCACCCTGGTCGGCTCCGACGACGGGCCGCGGCTCCAGGGCGCGGCCCGGCGCTCCGCCCGGCGGCTCGGCGGGCTGCTGCGCAAGGCCGCGGACACCCTGGACCGCAACGACGAGGACACCATCACCACGCCCGTGGTCGGGGCCGGCGGGGCGCTGCGCAAGCCCACCATCGCCCGGATGCTGCCGGTCGCGGCGCGGGCCGTCCGGCGGCAGCTGCACCCGCGCTCGGCGATCTTCCAGCACGCCGTCCGGCTCGCCGGGGTGGTCACCGTCGCCTACCTGCTGGCCCGGCTCGTCGGGTTCCACCACGGGTACTGGGCGCCGATGACCGCCGCGATGGTGATGCGGCCGGACTTCGCGCAGACCTACAGCCGGGGCGTCGCCCGGCTGGCCGGGACGGTGGTCGGAGTCGCCGTCTCGACGCTCGTGGTGCAGCTGCTCCACCCCGGGGAATGGGTGCTGGCCGCGCTGGCGGTGCTATGCATCGGCGGGGCGTACCTCGCGTTCCGCACCGGGTACGCGCTCACCACCGTCGGGATCTCCACGTACGTGGTGTTCCTGCTCGGGCTGCAGGAGGGCAACCCGCTGGTGACGGCCTTCGAACGGGTCGGGCTCACCCTGCTCGGCGGGTCGATCGCGCTCGTCACGTACGCGCTGTTCCCGACCTGGCAGACCGCCCGGCTCGGCGAACGGCTCGCCGAATGGCTGGCGGCCGCCGGACGGTACGCGGGAGCGGTGATCGCCTGCTACGAGAAGCCGGCGGCGCCGCGCGGTCGGGTCGTGCGGAGCGCGCTGCTGGACTCGCGGGAGGCGCGGTCCGAACTGATCCAGGCGATGCAGCGGGCCGACGCCGAACCGGGCCGGCACGAGACCGGACTGGCCGGGGTCAGCCGGCGCCAGATCGACCGGGCCCGGGCGGCGGTCGGGGCCCTCGGGCGGGCGGCCGTCCTGCTGGAGGCCCACCTGCCGGCGGCGGACGCGGAGCCCGTGCCGGGGACCGGGGAGTACGCGGAGGAGCTGCGGCTGGCGACGGCGCTCGCGGCGGCGGCGCTGCTGACGGGGCAGGCGGTGGAGTTCGGGGCGGTGCGGGATGCGCAGGCGCGGTTGGAGGAGGGGTTGGCGGGGGCGCCGGCGGGGGTGCAGCGGGATGTGGTGCGGGCGGGGGTTCGGTTGGTGGGGCAGGCCCTGCGGGACTTGGAGCGGGCTCTGCGGGGGTCTTCTGTGGGGGAGGGCTCTCGGGAGGGTGGGGGGCCGGGGGCGGCTCCGGGGGTGGTCGCTCCGGGGGCTGGATGATTTTCAGACTGCCGACCCTGGAGGTGGGGCGTTCAGACCGTTGGCAGTCTGAAAATCACCCGTCACGCCCCTCTCCGCGGCCACCCCCTGCGCCACCCCCTCCCGCAGCGCGTCCCTCTCGCCAGAGGGGAGGGGTGGGGGGGGGAGGTGGCCCTGGTGCGGGAGGTGGGGGGGCTGAGGGGGTGGGTGTTGAGGGGAGTGGGGGCTGTCAGGCGGCGTGGGCGGCTTGGAGCCAGTTGGTGAACTCGCAGGCGAAGTGCCACTGGTGGCCGGTGGGGAGGAGGTCGGGGGCGGCTTCGGGGAACTGGACGGTGAGGCGGATGCGGAGGCCGTCGGGGGTGTCGGCGAACTCGTGCATGACGTGGAGGACTTCGGTGCCGTCGGCGAGGGTGCCGGTGCCGCCGATGCGGACGGGGAAGGTGGCGTTGCCGGGGGTGTCGTGGAAGTGGAGGAAGAAGCGGGTCGGGGTGGTGCCGAGGGTTTCGATGATCTCGACCCGGTCGCCGGTGGAGTCGGCGAGGTAGTGCTCGGGGTTGGCGGCGAGGAGGGCGGTGCGGTCGCCGGAGTGGAGGCGGGTCTGCCACCAGGTGAGGAAGGTCCGGGCGTCGATGCCGGTGGCGGTGAGTTCGGTGACGGCGGTGCGCCAGTGGCCGGCGGAGGCCTGGGCCCAGGTGGTCAGGGCGGTGTCGGCGGCGGTGGTGTCGGGGGTGAGGAGTTCGCGGGTGCGGGTGTCGCCGAGGCGCTGCTTGAGGAGGTGCAGGGCGGCGCGGGCGCGGTCGAGTTCCCAGGCGAGGACGGCCTCGCGGGGGTGGGGGGTGCCGTCGATCTCGGTGCGGATGGTGAGGCTGGTCGGCATGGTGGCGCTCCTCCGGGAGAGGCGGAGAGTTTTTCTCCGCTTCTGGTGACGCTAGCATAGGGGGAGAGATTTTCTCCGGTTAGGGAGTGGTGGATGAGGGCCGACGCGGAACGCAGCCGGCGCAGGATCCTGGACGCCGCCTGCGAGGTGTTCCTGGAGCGGGGCCCGGACGCCCCGTTGGACGCGGTGGTGCGGCGGGCCGGGGTCGGCCCGGGCACGCTCTACCGGCGCTTCCCGGACCGGGAGGCGCTGGTCCGAGCGCTGGTCACCGACCTGCTGGCCCGGCTCGGCGAGGCCGCGCAGGAGGCGCGGCGCGTCGAGGCGGACCCTTGGCAGGCGCTGCGCCGCTTCGTGCACGCCGCCGCCGATCTGCGGATGGGGGCGGCGATCGTGGTGCTGCTGGAGCGCCTGGTGGTGGACGAGGAGCTGGTGGCGGTCCGGCGGGGCACCGTGGAGGCCGTCGAGGATCTGCTGCGCGCCGCGCGGGAGGCCGGGCGGCTGCGCCCCGACGTCGGGATGGGGGACCTGGTGCTGCTCTGCGTCCGGGTGTCCCGTCCGCTGCCGGGCGCCCTGGCGGCGCTGGACGCGGACGGCTCGCTGGTCCACCGGCACCTGGACCTCGCGCTGGCCGGACTGGCCGCCACGACGGACGGCCCGCTGGGGCGGGCGCTCGGTTTCGACGAGGTGATCGCCGCGGCGGGGCGCCCAGGGGAGACGATGGCGGAGTGAACAGGACGGACGAGAACGGGCTGGTGCGGGCGTGGCGGGCGGCCGAGCGGGAGCCGGGGGCGGTGCTGCTGGACGGCTTCCACGCGCTGAAGCACGCGCTGCGGTTCGGCGGCGAGGTGCGGCGGGTGCTGACCGCGGACCGGGGCGCGCTGCTGGCGCTGGCGGGTGAGTTGGCGCCGGACGTCGTTCCGGCGCTGGAGGGGCTCGCGGTGGAGCTGCCGGAGGCGGCGCTGCGGGGGCTGGTGCCGCGACTGCACCCGACCGGGGTGGTCGCGCTGGCGGTGCGGCCCGGGGTCGAGGCGAACCGGGCGGTGCTGGGCCGGCTGCCGCGCCGGGCGCCGGTGGTGCTGCTGGAGAACCCGCGCAACCTGGGGAACGTCGGGGCGGTGATCCGGCTCGCGGCGGGCTTCGGCGCCACCGGGGTGGTGACCACCGGGGACCTGGATCCGTGGCACCCGAACGTGCTGCGGGGGAGCGCCGGGCTGCACTTCGCGACCGCGGTGGAGCGGCTGGCCCTGCCGGAGCTGCCGGACGGGCCGCTGTACGTGCTGGACCCGGAGGGCGCGGACATCCGGGACGTGCCGTTCCCGGACGACGCGCTGCTCGCCTTCGGGACGGAGCGGCACGGTGTGTCGGCGGAACTCAAGGACCGCGCCGACCGGTTGGTGGCGGTGCCGATGCGGCCCGGGGTGTCCAGCTTCAACCTGGCGACCAGCGTCGGGATGGGCCTGTTCCACTGGATGTCGGGCAAGCGCTGAGGCGCGGCGCCCGGGTGGGCACCGCGCCTCGGAGGGGGCGTCAGGAGAAGAGCCGGCGCCAGGTGTCGGGGCCCGGGTAGCCGTCGGCCTCGCTGCCGCGCCAGCCCTGGGCCTGCTGGAAGGCCTGGACGGCCCGGCGGTCGCTCTCCGTCCAGCGCGGTCCCGGGCCGACGCTGTACGAGCCGCCGAAGCCCTTGCGGACCAGCTGCTCGCCGAGCTGCCGGATGTGGTCGTTGCTCTGGCCCGGCCCGAAGTACTGCGCGCCGGGGAAGGCGGAGCCCCCGGTGACGGGCGGCGGCGGAGGCGGCAGCGGGGTGCCTCCCCCGCCGCCGATGTTGCGGCCCTTGCCGTTGACCAGGTAGTCCCAGGTGTCCTTGCCGGGGATGCCGTCGGCCTCGGCGCCGCGCCAGCCCTGGGCCTGTTGGAAGGCCTGGGTGGCCTTGCGGTCGGCCTCGCCCCAGCGCGGGCCGGGGCCCTCGGAGTAGAACCCGGCGCCGCCGCGCTGCACCAGCAGCTGGCCGAGCCTGGTGACGGACGCGTTGTTGGCGCCGGGGCCGAACTTGTCGGCCCCGGGGAAGGCGGTGGAGGAGGTGCCGCCGCCGTCGTTGCTGCCGGAGGACAGGCCGGTGTAGCGGTACGGGACGTAGGAGCCGGAGTTGTTCCAGTACGCGTACGGGGTGGAGCGCTTCTTGGCGGAGGGGCCGGTCTGCTCGTAGGCGACGTACTTGGTGCGGGAGGAGTCGGCCCAGCCGCCGAAGATCGTGACGTGCGAGCCGGCCTGGGGGTTGGCCGGGTTGTTGTAGATGAGGACGTCGCCGGGCTGGAGGTCGTTCTTGCCGATCCGTTCGGCGAAGTTGGGCAGTGTCCAGGTGGTCTGACTGCTGCCCAGGCCCCAGGCCATCGAGACGAAGCCGGAGCAGTCCTGGCGGTAGCCGTCCGACCAGTAGCGGCTCATGCTGTACGGCACGCCCTGGTCGACCCAGGTCTGGGCGCGCTGGATGATCTGGGCCCGGGTGAGCGGCGCCGCGGCGGCGCGCGGCGCGGCGAAGGTACGGGCGCCGGGGGCCTGGCCGTAGAGGCCGCTGACCTCGCCCTGGGGGGTCTGGGACTGGCTGCTGCTGTTGCCGCCCGGGGTGGGGCCGGGTGCGGGGGCCGCGGTGGCGGTGCCGGCGGCGGCCGCTCCGCCGCCCAGCGCGGTGCCCACGGCGGCCATCAGGACGGCGGCCCGGCGGCGGACGCTGCGGGCGGAGGCGTGTCCGCCCTCGTGGACGGGCGCGGCGTGCAGCCGTGCTCGTCGGCGGGCGTTGCAGCCCCCGCATATGCAGTCCTCCGCCGGTTCGACGTCGTCGAACTCGATGAGCGGGGACAGGGGGTCGGTCAGGGTCATGCTCCGCCTCTTTCCCGGACTATTCCGCGTGTTATCCGGACCAAAGTCCCAAAGCGGGCGCGATGAGTCACGGTGGATTAGGCCGAACGGGTGAGACCCGTTCGGCTCCCGGGCGTGGCGTGGGTCGGGCGGAGGGTCTAGGCGACGTGAGGCGGGGTCAGCGCGGGATGGCGGGCGAGTACTCCGGGTCGGTCCAGGTCAGCGGGGTGGCGTCGGCCAGTTCGAGCACGCCGGTGACGGTCAGTTCGACCATCCGCTCGGCGCCCGGGACGCCCTGCCGGGCCTCCTCGGACCAGTCGGTGCGGGCCTCGCCGGTGACGAGCAGCGCCCCGCCGGTCTCCCAGTCGGGCAGCAGCAGGCCGGCCCGCGGGTCCAGCTCCAGGTTCCCGAGCGTCAGGAACATGCTGTTGCCCGGGTACTCGGGCCAGCGCAGCCGGTCCGGCGCCACCGGCTCCAGGAAGCCGGGGAAGCCGCCGCGGTGGGAGGCGTCCACGCTGCCGTCCGGGCCGGTGCTGGCGATGAAGAAGGTGTCCGCGGTGGCCGCCGCCAGCCGCTGGGCGGTGGTCAGTACGGGGCCGGCGGCGACCGTACGGGGCGGGCCGGCGGCGGGGCGGTCCGTCGGGGTGCGGCGCTGGATGTACTTCGGGCAGTTGGCGACCACCTCGTCGGCGTGCACCCGCAGCCCGCCCCGGCCGTCCGGGACGGAGCGGCCGTTGAGCCGCATCCGGCGCCGGCCGGCCGGGTCCAGCGCGATCGTGCCGACCCGGGCGGGGCCGGCCAGTGCCTCGGCGAGGGGGTCGGCCCCGGCGGGGAGGGCGGCGACGGCCATGGTCCGTTCGTCCGGGGCGGTGAGGAAGCCCGCCGGGCCGGCCAGCTGGGTGGCCCAGATCCGGCCGTCCCGGTCGGCGGCGCCGAGGACCAGCATCCGGCGCTCGGCCAGGAAGCGGGCGGCGACGGTCGGGACGGTGCGGCGGATCGACCGGCCGGCGTGGTCGGCCCGCTCGGTCCGGCCGGCCCGGGCCTGGGCGGCCCGCTCGCCGGGGTGGTACGGCGTGCTGGTGGTGGTCATGGCCGGGCCCGGCTCCTAGAAGAACCCGCAGGTCGGGGCGGTGGCGGTGGGGGCGGCGGCCGCGGTCCCGGCCACGCCGGTGCGGGTGTAGACCTCCAGCCGGATGCCGTCCGGGTCGGTGAAGAAGATGCCGCCGGAGGCCGAGCCCTCGCTGTGCGGGACGACGCCGTCGTAGGCGAACTCGGCGCCGAGTTCGTGCAGCAGCCGCTCGGTGGCGCGGACCTCGTCGAGGCTCTCGACCTCGAAGGAGAGGTGGTGCAGGCCGGGGTTGCCGGGGGCGAAGCGGCCCGCGCTCTGCTGCCAGAGCGTCACCACCAGGCGGCCGTCGCGGCCGAGGAAGGCGTAGCGGCGGTCGGGGTCGGTGCCCTCGGCGGTGACGTCGAGGCCGAACACGGCGCGGTAGAAGGCGATCGAGCGGGCCAGGTCGGTGACGTTCAGGCCCACGTGGCCGGTCTGCAGGGTGCGGAGCTGGGCGGTGCTGGACATGCCTGGTCACTCCCGGAGGCTTCGGCTGCCGGTGAGGCAGCTGCCTAACCGGTATTCACGAGAGTAGGAGTTAGGTGATGCAGCGTCAACCAGTGCAGGGGGTCGGGAGGGTCAGCTCTTCGGGCGGGCATGCGAAAGACCCGCCGGACCGTGAGGTCCGGCGGGTCTCGAAGGAGCGGAAGGGCTACGCCCACTCCCAGCGGATGCCGATGTGGCCCGGCTGCTGGTCCGGGGCCAGGACGTGGGCGCTCGCCGAGGCGCCGATCCACAGCTGCTCGCGGCGGTGGTCGACGTCGGCCCCCGGCTCGCGGTCGTAGCGCTCGCAGTGCGCCGGGACGGCCGCCGGGTCGAAGTGCACCTGGAGCACGTACTCGCGCACCGGGGTGGCGAAGCGGCGGCTGTACTCCGTGGTCGGGCCGCCGGGCGGGATCTCCACCTCGTACTCGAAGACCGTGCTGTCGCCGAGGCCGAGCGGGCGGTCCAGCATCAGCTCGCCGACGATCAGCCCGGCCTCCGGGCGGCGGCGCACCCGGCCCAGCCGGCCGTGCCGCACCGCGGTGATCTCCGGGCAGCCGGCCGCCTCCTCGTCGGCCATGTGCACCACCAGGCAGCGGCCGACGCCGCCGACCGTGGCGCGCACCACCTGGCGCATCCGCAGCAGGTTGCCGCGCCGCTCGGCGTCCACGTAGTAGGAGTCGTGGATGCTCAGGCGCTCCAGCTCGCCGGCCGGCGGGGCGTTCAGCTCGGCGAAGATGTTGGCGATCTCCTGCTCGCCCGGCCAGACGTCCTCCAGCCCGAGGTGGCAGGTGTTGGCCGCGGCGGCCCAGCGGCCGCGCGGGCGCGGCGGGCCGAGCAGCGAGGAGAGCGCGCTGTGCGGCAGGCCGAGCAGCTCCTCCAGCAGGTGGACGGCGCGCAGCGAGCTGGCCCGTTCGGGCTGGCTGCGGCCGCGCCGCCAGTAGCTCAGGGTCGTGACGCTGACCCTGACGCCGCGCCCGGCGAGGGCGGCGCGGATGCGGTCCAGGCTGAGGCCGCTGGCCTCGATGGCCAGGTGGAGGGTGTCCGCGAAGCCGCCGACCGGGGCGAGCCGGCCGGGGGGCGGTCCGGGGGTGGCGGGAGTCGGGCCGGGCGGCCCGGGCGGGCCCGGGCGCTCCGTGTGCGATCCGACCAGCCGCAGCCGCGCGGCGTCCTGAGGTTGCTGTGCGGCCATACGGTGACCCTCCCCACCAGGTGAGTTCGGCGGGACCGGGTCGGCGCCGGGGCGCGCCGCCAGCGGCTTCACCGAGCTTTGGGGAACCCTATGCACGGTCGAGAGGCTACGTCATCAGTCGTGCGTATGACAGTGGTCACGGCAGGTGGACCGAAGGGTTATCGATCTTGAAACAGTCCGGAAACACGGGCCGCTGACCGGGGCCCGACCGGGCCGGCGGACGGCTCCGGCAGGGCCCGGGACGGACACCGCCGGGGCGGGCCCTGACGGCTCCGCCCCGGCGGGGATCGGGTGGTGCGGTGGTGCGGCCGGTGGTCAGCCGACGTTCAGCGCGACGTCGTCGATCACGAAGCTGGTCTGCAGCGAGGAGTCCTCGGTGCCGGTGAACTTGACGGTCACGGTCTGGCCCGCGAAGGAGGTCAGGTCCAGGGTGCGCTGGACGTAGCCGGCGGCGGCGTCCACGTTGGAGTAGGTCGCCAGCGTGGTGCTGTTGGCCTGGACGGTCAGCTTGTCGTACGCGGTGGTGCCGGTCTCCGCGGTGTCGACGTGCAGCCAGAAGGTCAGCTTGGCGGAGGCGCAGCCGGCCGGGATCGAGACGGTCTGCGACAGGGTGTCGGTGTGGGCCGAGCCGTAGCCGTCCAGCCAGGCCTTCCAGCTGCCCGAGTGGGCGGCCTCGGAGGAGCTGTTGCTGACCACGCCGCTGGAGGCGGTCCACGGGGAGGCGGTGCCGCTCTCGAAGCCGCCGTTGGCGACCAGCTGGGCGGCGGTGCAGCCGCCGGACGGCGGGGTGGTGCCGCCGCCGAGCAGGGCGGTGGTCAGCGCGTCGGCGACCGGGGAGCCCCAGCCGGTGACCTGGTCGTAGCCGGCCTTGGCGGAGAAGTCCTGGTTGGCGCCGGTGGTCACGTCGTGGAAGGTGCTGCCGTAGCCGCTGCCGTTGGCCACCGAGTACAGCCGCGGGCTCGCCTCGCCGAGGACGGCCTGGCCGGCGGCCTTGGCCTTCTGGTTGAACTGGGCCGCGTAGCCGGACCAGAGCGGCGCGGCCGCGCTGGTGCCGCCGTAGACCTGCCAGGCGCCGGCGGTGTAGATCGCGAAGCCGCTCTGCGGGTCGGCGTTGGAGGAGACGTCCGGGACGGTGCGCATGGTGCCGCTGACGCCGGTGCCGGTCTGCCAGCTCGGCTTGGCGAACACGGTGGAGACGCCGCCGCCGGCGGTGCTCCAGGCGCTCTCCGAGGAGTAGGCGTTGCCGCTGGAGACCTTGAGGTTGGTGCCGCCGACGCCGGTCTGGTGCGGGCTGGAGGCCGGGAAGTCGACCGCCTTCACGCCGGAGCCGCTGGTGGAGCGGGTGCAGTCGCGGGAGCCGTCGTCGCCGGAGGCGGAGAAGATCGAGATGCCCTGGGCGGCGGCCTGCTTGAAGGCGTTGTCGACCGCGGTCATCGAGGCGGCGGTGGTGTCCGGCTCGCAGGAGCCCCAGGAGATCGAGACCACCGAGACCCTGTTGTCGGTCACGATCTTGTTGGCCATGTCGATCTCGCCCTGGTCGCTGTTGGGCGCCTCGTAGACCAGCTGGGTGGCCTTGGGCGCCGCGCCGCGGACGATCTCGCTGTCCAGCTCGACCTCGCCCTGGCCCTGGCCGGGGGCGGAGTCGTAGTTGGCGCCGTCCACCGAGACGGTGGAGACGGCCGGGCCGGACAGGCCGTACTGGGAGTCGTAGGTGGTCAGGTTCGAGGACTGGTAGCCGTCGAACTCCCACAGCGCGACCGTGGTGCCGGTGCCGTCCGCGCCGGTCTTGTTGAGGTTGTACGCACCGGTGTACTGGGCCGGGGCCATGCCGCTCGGGCTCGCGGTCGCCGTGTTCGGGGTGACCGAGTTCGGGGCGACCGCGTTCGGGGTGGCCAGGCGGTTCTTGCGCACCGCGTGGTTGTCCAGGCCGCTGACGCCCTGGACCACGGAGGCCAGGTCGGACGGGATCGAGGCGGCCGCGTCGTTGGCGAAGAAGGCGCGCTGGAGCTGCGGGTCGAGGTACGCGCTCTCGTGCGTCCCGAAGGCCTGGGAGACCTGGGCGGCGGTGCCGCGGGCGTTGACCACCTGGCGGTTGGCGCTCACGTCGGAGACGGTCAGGCCCTGCTGGGCCAGGTACGTCCGGACCTGGTCGACGGCGGCCTGGGTCGGGCCGAACCGCGCGGTGAACTGCTCCGGCGTCAGGTAGTGGCCGTACTCCGGGGCGCCCGGGGTGGTGACGGCGGTCAGGAAGCGGTCCAGGGCGTCGGTGTCGCGCAGCTTCAGGCTGACGGACACCGAGATCTGCTGCGCGGCCGGGACGTCACCCTTCTTCTCCGAGTGGGCCACCGCCGGGTTCACGGTGTTCGGCAGGGCGACGCGCGGGGAGGCGTTGGGAGTGGCGGCCTGCGCGGTGGAGACACCGAGCGAGACGGCGGTCAGCGGCAGCACGGCTATCGCCGCGGCGAGGGCAAGGGAGCGGGGACGCAACGGATCCTCCTCCAGCCGGCTGTGGGGGGCCGGCAAGGGACCAGGCGTTCAGGGGGGTCGAGAACGCTGGCTCGAACATGACAGAACCCGTGTGCGAATTGGCTCATGGCCGGGCAATTCGTTGCTAAAAAACAGTCAACTGTGGAGGGCCCCCAACTCGGCGGTTCCATACAGTGAATGACCGTGGTTCCGGGGCCGGTCCAGACCAGTCCGGGCGGAAGGGGCGGACGTAGAATCGGACCGATCCGAGGGAGAGCGATGACTGACGTGCAGCCGGACCCGAGGGACCCGCGACCGCTGATCGGTGAGCCGCTCGCACTGGACCTGCTCAACACGCGCTGGGCCGGAACGCCCGTCAACGACCTGCTCGCCGAACCGGACGGCTACGCGATCTGGCTCTCCTCGGCCGGCCTCGCGGACCGCTGCCGGGCCGCCGGGTCGGGGCTCGCGGCCCTGCGGGAGACCCGTGAGGTGATCGCCGATGCCGTCCAGGAGCTGTGCGGGCAGGGGCAGTTGGGGCCGGAGGCGGTGGCCCGGCTGAACGGTGTGCTGGGCCACGGGCGGCTGCGCCGGGAGCTCGGCCCGCAGGGGCCGACCGCGCACGTCGAGGTGGACCGGCCCGAGTGGCTGGCCTCCTGGCTGGCGGCGGACGACTTCCTGGACCTGCTGGACCGGGGCGCCCAGCGGATCAAGCAGTGCGCGCACGAGGCGTGCGTCCTGTACTTCTTCGACACCTCGCAGAACGGCCGCCGGCGGTGGTGCCGGATGGCGGTGTGCGGGAACCGGGCGAAGGCGGCGCGGCACTATGTGAAGGCCCGGGGCTGAGCGGCCGGCGAACGACGGGCCGGGCGGGCGCGCGGTGGTCGCGGGCCCGCCCGGGGGTGGTCAGGCCGGGGCGCCGAGCCAGTCGGTGAGGGCGGCGCGCAGCTCGCCCTGGCCGGGGTCGACGGCGGCCCAGGCGACGTAGCCGTCCGGGCGGATCAGCAGGACGGTGTCGCGCAGCTTGCCGTGCGGGTCGGCGGGGGCGGCGGAGACCATGCGGTCGGCCCAGGGCTCGGCGGCGGCCAGCTCGTCATTGCTGACCAGGACGAACGTCCCGGCGCGCAGCGCCTCGTAGAGCCGCTCGGGCGCGGCCGGGGCGCCCTCGACGGGCTTGCTCAGGGCGGTCAGCCGCAGGTCCGGGACGCGCTTGCCGACCTGCGGGTGGGCGTCCTTGGGCGCGGGGTAGGAGATGCCGATGCCGGAGACCAGCCGGGCGCCGCGCTCGGTGACCGGGTCGAGGTGGCCGCCCAGCGCGGTGAGCGCGCCGCGCAGGGCGCGGGTGGGGGCGGACTCGGCGAGGGCCAGCCGGATCAGCGCGCCGGAGGTGCGCAGCACCGTCTTGCCGACCGGGTGCCGCTCGGTCTGGTAGGTGTCCAGGAGGGCGTCGGTGGCGTGGCCCCGGAGTGCCGCGGCGAGCTTCCAGGAGAGGTTGGCGGCGTCCTGGAGGCCGGTGTTCATGCCCTGGCCGCCGGCCGGGGAGTGGCAGTGCGCGGCGTCGCCGGCCAGGAAGACCCGGCCGGAGCGGTAGTTGGGGGCCTGCCGCTCGTCGCTGTGGAAGGTGGAGCTCCAGCGCACCTCGTGCAGGCCGTAGTCCTCGCCGAGGATGGCCCGGACGAGGGCGGTGAGCTGCTCGGCGGAGGGGGTGGTGCCGTCCGGGTACCGCTCCTCACGGTCCCAGGCGATGATCCGGAACCAGCCGTCGCCGAACGGGGCGATGAAGGCGAAGCCGGCCTGGTTGGCGCCGACGGTGATCGCCTGGGCGGGCTCGCGGTCCAGCCGGACGTCGGCCAGCACCACCGAGTCGACCACCGACTCCCCGGGGAACGGGATGCCCAGCAGGTCGCGGACGGTGGAGTGGACGCCGTCGGTGGCGACCGCGTACGCGGCGCGGTGGCCCTGCCCGTCCCGGGTCTCCAGGGTCACGCCCTCGGCGTCCTGGCGCAGCCCGGTGACCTCGGCGCCGCGCAGGACGGTCGCGCCGGCCTTCTCGGCGCGGTCCAGCAGCAGCCGTTCGACGTTGTACTGCGGGGTGATCAGCACGAACGGGAAGCGGGTGGGCAGCGCGGCGAGGTCGATGCCGAAGCGGTCGAACATCCTCAGCTCGGCGAGCGGGCGGCCGGTGGCGATCAGCTCCTCGGCCAGGCCCCGGGCGTCCAGCAGCTCCAGGCTGCGGGCGTGCACGGCGAAGGCCCGGGTGAGGTTGGACTCGGCGGCCCGCTTCTCCAGTACCGTGACGCCGACTCCGGCGGCGGCGAGGTCGCCGGCCAGCAGCAGTCCGGTCGGTCCGGCGCCGACGATCAGGACGTCGGTTTCGGTCGTCGGCTTCACGGCCATGTATCAGCTCCCGTTGTTCGGAGGGCGGTCGTACGCCGTTCCCGGCGTTCTCCCAGCCTCCATCATCGCGGGCGCCGTCGGAGCTGTGAACCGCCGGGCCCCGGCGGTGGGTGACCGCCGGGGCCCGGTGACGGGGGTGAACGGCTCAGGCGTGCCGGCGGATCTCCACCGTGCGGAACCGGTTGGCGACGAACGCGCCGTCGCAGTAGGCCGAGTTGGCGGCCGGGTTGGCCCCGGTGCCGTGCAGGTCGGAGAAGGCGGCGGTCTGGTTGGGGAAGACGCCGCCGGTCAGGTTGAGCGAGAGCGAGACGCCGGAGTCCAGCGCGGCCTCGACCAGCAGCGCCTCCACCTCGGGCGAGGTGGTGTAGCCGGAGGCCGTCATGGCGCCCTTCTCGCGGACCGTGGTGCGCAGCAACTCGACGGCGGCGGCGGTGGATTCGACGGCGACGGCGAAGGAGACCGGGCCGAAGCACTCGCTGCGGAAGACCGCGCGGTCGTCCGGCTTGTCGGCGTCCAGCTTGACCAGCGCCGGGGTGCGGACGGTCGCGCCGGGGAAGTCCGGGGAGGTCACCGCGCGCGGGGCGAGGGCGAGTTCGCCGTACTCGCCGCCGGCCGCGGCGGCCGAGCGCTGGAGCACCCCGGGGTTGACCACGGCGCCGAGGATCGCCGCGGCGCGGGCGTCGTCGGAGAGCAGGCCCTCGATGGCGCCGGCCAGGTCGGTGACCACCTGGTCGTAGGACTTGTCGCCCTGGTCGGTGGCGATGCCGCCGCGCGGGATCAGCACGTTCTGCGGGGTGGTGCACATCTGGCCGCTGTAGAGGGAGAGCGCGAAGGCCAGGTTGCCCAGCATGCCCTTGTAGTCGTCGGTGGAGTCGATGACGACGGCGTTCACGCCGGCCTTCTCGGTGTACACCTGCGCCTGCTTGGCGTGCTCCTCCAGCCAGTCGCCGAAGGCGGTGGAGCCGGTGTAGTCGATCAGCCTGACCTCGGGGCGGACCGCGAGGGCGGCGGCGACGGTGCCGCCCTCGTGCTCGGCGGCCAGGACGACCAGGTTCGGGTCGAAGCCGGCCTCGGCGAGCACCTCGCGGGCGACGGCGACGGTCAGCGCGAGCGGCAGGACGGCCCGCGGGTGCGGCTTGACCAGGACGGGGTTGCCGGTGGCCAGCGAGGCGAACAGGCCCGGGTAGCCGTTCCAGGTGGGGAAGGTGTTGCAGCCGATCAGCAGCGCGAGGCCGCGCGGGACGACGGTGAACTCCTTGGTCATCACCAGCGGGTCGCGCTTGCCCTGCGGCTTGGTCCAGGCGGCCTGCTTCGGCAGCCGGGTCTGCTCGGCGTACGCGTAGGCGACCGCCTCCAGGCCGCGGTCCTGGGCGTGCGGGCCGCCGGCCTGGAAGGCCATGCCGTAGGCCTGGCCGGTGGTGTGCATGACGGCCTGGGCGAACTCGTGGGAGCGGGCGTTGATCCGGTGCAGGATCTCCAGGCAGACGGCGGCGCGCTCCAGCGGGGTCGCGGCGGCCCAGCCGGGGCGGGCGGCGGTGAGCGCGGCGATCAGCGCGTCCGGGTCGGCGTGCGGGTAGGTGATGCCCAGCTCGACGCCGTACGGGGAGGCCTCGCCGCCGACCTGGTCGCCGTCGGTGGGGTGGCCTTCGAGGGTGAAGGGCCTGCCGAGCAGGGCGTCGAAGGCGGCCTTGCCGTCCGCCGGCCCGCTCTCGCCGTACGCCTTGGGGAACTCGGGGTAGGGCGACCAGTAGTCGCGCTCGGCGGCGGCGGCGAGCGCGGCGTCCAGGGTGGCCTGGTGGCGCTCGACCAGCTCGCTGACGAGGGGGTGGGTGACCGCTGCGGACATCTGTGCGCTCCTCGGAGGGCCTCGGAAAGCAGGACGGGACACGTCACAGAGTAACCGAACGATCGGTCGGGCCACGAGGGTGTGGTGGGAGGAATCCACCGGGAAACGCGCGGGGGCGCGTCCGTGGCGGACGCGCCCCCGGGGGCTCGGGTGGTCCGGGTCTACGGCACGCCCAGCTCGAAGATGACGTACCCGGCGTACCAGCCGGAGGCGACCGCGCCGGTGCCCAGGACGGTGGCCAGCACCGGCAGGCTCAGCTTGCGCATCCCCACCGCCAGCGCGATGAACAGCGGGAACGCGGGCAGCAGGTAGCGGGAGACGTTGCCGAAGATGCCCAGGCTGCCGAGCACCGAGACGATCGTGGCCAGCGTGTAGGCGGTCAGCACCAGCGGCGGGCGCAGCCGGACCAGCAGCACGATCAGCATCGGCAGGCTGAGCACGATCAGGGTGGCGAACAGGTCCGGTATCGGGAAGGCGAAGGGGTAGTCGCTGCGGCCCAGCAGCACCCCGCGGATCGCGTGCCAGGTGCCCTGGCCCCAGTCGAAGTAGTGCAGCCAGGCGTCGTGCTGCAGCCGGAAGTAGCCGCCCCACTCGCCGGTCCGCCAGCCCACCCAGCCCACGTAGCCGAGCAGGCCGAGCGGGGCCAGCAGCATCGCGGCCAGCGGGCGCAGGACGCCGCTGTCCCGGCGGTACAGCTCGACCAGCGCGGCCAGGCCGACCGCGCCGATCAGCGCCGCGGAGGTCGGCCGGTTGAGCCCGGCGACCAGGGTGATCACCCCGGCCGCGACCCACTGCTTGGCCATCACGCAGTAGCAGGCCCAGGCGGCCAGCGCGACGAAGAGGGAGTCCGAGTAGACCGCCCACTCGGCGCCGGAACCCGGGGCGATCGCCCAGATGCCGGCCGCGATCACACCGGAGCGGGCGTCGCCGGTCAGCTTCTCCACCACGGCGTAGATGCCGGCCGCGGCGAACAGCGAGGCCAGCACCGAGACCAGCATCCCGGCGCCGTACAGGCCGAGGCCGGTGACGTCCGAGGTCATCCGCATCAGGCCGGGGTAGAGCGGGAAGAACGCGGCCGAGTTCTGCTCGACGCTGAAGCCGACCGGTCCGTTCGGTATCGGGACGAGCGCCGGGTGGTAGCCGAACCGAGCCACCTGCTGGTACCACCAGCCGTCCCAGGTGGCCACCACGTCCCAGGGGTTGGCGCCGCCGCCGAACCGGGCCGGCTTCTTGGCGTACTCCCCGGAGAAGGAGAGCAGCTTCATGAAGACGGTGAAGCCGATCAGCTTCAGCACCGCGTAGCACCACACCGCCGGTCCGAAGCGGACCACCAGGGCCCGGCCGCGCTCCTGCCAGGTGCGCGCGGGTCCCTCCGGCTCCTCGCTGCGCTTCTCTGGCACGTCGGAGGCGACTGCCGGTATTGCGTTCATGTCCCCAGCCTTGGACGTGGACGGATCGTCCGCAGAGTCTAGGGCCTGCCCCCGTCGGCGTCCCTTGGTTGGTGTGGACCAGTCGGACCCGCTCGCGTGACGGGGGTGACGGCCGGGGATACTCGGAGGATGGCCGATCACACCACGCGCACCGCCTACACCGTGGAGTCACTGCTCGCGGTGACCGTCGACGTGTTCAACGAGCGCGGCTACGACGGCACCTCGATGGAGGACCTGTCCCGGGCGGCCGGGATCTCCAAGTCCTCCATCTACCACCACGTGCGCGGCAAGGAGGAGCTGCTGCGGCTGGCGGTCGGCCGGGCGCTGGACGGGCTGTTCGCGATCCTGGCCGAGCCCGAGGCGGTCGCGGGCCCGGCGGTGGAGCGGCTGGAGCACGTGGTGCGCCGCACCGCCGAGGTGCTGCTGGACGAGCTGCCGTACGTGACGCTGCTGCTGCGGGTGCGCGGCAACACGGCCACCGAGCAGTGGGCGCTGGAGCGCCGGCGGGACTTCGACCACCAGGTCGCCGAGCTGCTGCGGGCGGCGGTCGCGGACGGCGCGCTGCGCGCGGACGTGGAGCCGCGGCTGGCCACCCGGCTGCTGTTCGGGATGATCAACTCGATCGTGGAGTGGTACCGGCCGGGGCTCAAGGCCGCCGACGGGGTCGCGGACGCGGTGGTCCACCTGGCCTTCGACGGGCTGCGGGCGCGCTGACCGGTCCTTCCCCCGGGCCCGGGCCCCGCCCTCGAGGCGGAGCCCCCCTCAGAGCGGCGGCACCTGGTCGGTCTCCTCGAAGACCAGCATGGTGCGGGTGCCGAGCACCTGCGGGATGGACTGGATGCTGCCCAGCACCAGCTCCCGCAGGGCCTTGTTGTCGGCGGTGTGCACCAGCAGCAGGACGTCGAAGTCCCCGCCGACCAGCGCGATGTGTGCCACCCCGGGCAGCTCCAGCAGCTGCTCGCGCACCGTCCGCCAGGAGTTCTGGACGATTTTCAGGGTGACGTACGCCGACGCGGCCTGACCGGCCCGTTCGTGGTCCACCCTGGCGGTGAAGCCGCGGATGATGCCGTCCTCGACCATCCTGGAGATCCGGGCGTACGCGTTGGCCCGGGACACGTGCACCCGCTCGGCCACCGAGCGGATGGAGGCGCGACCGTCCTGCTGCAGCAGCCGCAGGATCGACCGGTCGACCCGGTCGAGTCTGGACATCTGTTCAGCCGACATGACCCCCCACCCCCACCGATTGGACGCACTGCCACCAGTCGACCGCCGTACAGGCCGAATGTCCACCACCTTGTCACGCTTCTGGTCAAGATGAACAGACGACCGAACAATCGGTAGGGAGCCCCCGCAACCCCTGGAGGTGCCCCGAGATGACCGTTCTCGACCACAGACACCACGCGGGTGTACCCGGTTGGCTGCCCGGGGCCACCGCCCCGCGCACCGATCCGGCACCCCTCCTCCCGGACCCCTCCCCCGTCCGGGCGATCGGCACCCCCGCGCTGGAGAAGTACGACCCCGCCCTGCTGCGCGAGCTGTACCGCCGCCTGGTCGTCGGCCGCCGGTACAACCAGCAGGCCACCACCCTGACCAAGCAGGGCCGGCTCGCCGTCTACCCGGCGTCCACCGGCCAGGAGGCCTGCCAGGTCGCCGCCGCGCTGGTGCTCGGCGAGCACGACTGGCTCTTCCCCAGCTACCGCGACACCCTCGCCGTGGTCTCCCGGGGCGTCGACCCGCTGGAGGCGCTGACCCTGCTGCGCGGCAGCGCCCACACCGGCTACGACCCGCGGGCCAGCCGCACCGCCCCGCTCTGCACCCCGCTCGCCACCCAGGCCCCGCACGCCGTCGGGCTGGCGCACGCCGCCCGGCTGCGCGGCGAGCCGGTGGTGGCGCTGGCGATGCTCGGCGACGGCGGCACCAGCGAGGGCGACTTCCACGAGGCGCTGAACTTCGCGGCCGTGCTGGACGCCCCGGTGGTCTTCCTGGTGCAGAACAACGGCTACGCGATCTCCGTGCCGCTCAGCGCCCAGTCCGCCGCGCCGAGCCTGGCCCACAAGGCCGTCGGCTACGGGATGCCGGGTCGGCTGGTGGACGGCAACGACGCGCCCGCCGTGCACTCGGTGCTGACCGAGGCGGTCGAGCGGGCCCGGGCCGGCGGCGGCCCGACCCTGGTCGAGGCGCTGACCTACCGGATCGACGCCCACACCAACGCCGACGACGCCACCCGCTACCGCACCGAGCCCGAGGTGGCCGCCTGGCGCGAGCACGACCCGATCCTGCTGATGGAGCGGGCGCTGCGCGGACTCGGCGCGCTGGACGACCGCCTGGTGCGGGAGGCGGCCGACGAGGCGGAGGCGCTGGCGGCCCGGATGCGGGCGGAGTTCCACACCGACCCGGAGCTGGACCCGATGTCGCTGTTCGCCCACGTCTACGCCGAGCCGACCCCGCAACTGCGCGAGCAGGCCGCCCAGTTGGCCGCCGAGCTGGCCGCCGAGGCGGAGGTGGCGGACCGATGAGCACGGCCCACCCGTCGCCCACCCCCACCCTTGGCGGAGCCTCTGCGCGGCGCCCCTCTGATGTCCGTACCGCCTCGATGGCGCAGGCGCTCAACTCCGCGCTGCGGGACGCCATGCGCGAGGACCCGGCGGTGCACGTGCTCGGCGAGGACGTCGGCGCGCTCGGCGGGGTCTTCCGGATCACCGACGGGCTCACCGCCGAGTTCGGACCGGAGCGCTGCCTGGACACCCCGCTGGCCGAGGCCGGCATCCTCGGCACCGCGATCGGCATGGCGATGTACGGGCTGCGCCCGGTCGTCGAGATGCAGTTCGACGCCTTCGCCTACCCGGCGCTGGAGCAGCTGTTCTCGCACGTCGCCAAGATGCGCAACCGCACGGCGGGCCGGCTCCCGCTGCCGATCACCGTCCGCATCCCGTACGGCGGGGGCATCGGCGGCGTCGAGCACCACAGCGACGCCTCCGAGGCCTACTACACCAGCACCCCCGGCCTGCACGTGGTCACCCCGGGGACGGTGGCCGACGCGTACGGGCTGCTGCGCGCCTCGATCGCCTCCGACGACCCGGTGGTGTTCCTGGAGCCCAAGCGGCTCTACTGGGGCAAGGCCGAGTTCGACCCGGACGCACCGGTCGAGCCGATCGGCCGGGCGGTGCTGCGGCGCACCGGCACCTCCGCCGTGCTGATCACCTACGGCCCCTCGCTGCCGGTCTGCCTGGCGGCGGCGGAGGCGGCGCAGTCCGAGGGCCGGGACCTCGCGGTGCTGGACCTGCGCACCCTGGTGCCGTTCGACGACGAGACGGTCTGCCAGGTGGTGCGCTCGCTCGGCCGGGCCGTGGTGGTGCACGAGGCGAGCGGCTTCGGCGGCACCGGCGCGGAGATCGCCGCCCGGGTCACCGAGCGCTGCTTCCACCACCTGGCCGCGCCCGTGCTGCGGGTCACCGGCTTCGACGTCCCGTACCCGCCGCCGATGCTGGAGCACCACCACCTGCCCGGGGTGGACCGGATCCTGGACGCGGTCGCCCGGCTGCAGTGGGAGGACCGAGGATGATGCCCGTCGTACGGGAGTTCCGGCTGCCCGATCTCGGTGAGGGGCTCACCGGGGCCGAGGTGGTGCGCTGGATGGTCGAGGTCGGCGAGGTGATCGCGGTCGACCAGCCGGTGGTGGAGGTGGAGACCGCCAAGGCCGTGGTGGAGGTGCCCTGCCCGTACGGCGGGGTGGTCACCGCGCGGTACGGCGAGGTGGGCGAGGAGATCGCCGTGGGCGCGCCGCTGGTGACGGTCGCGGTGGCGCCGGCGGCGGGGAGCGGGCCGGAGGATGCGGCGGGGCCGGGCTCTGCCGCTGCACCTGCCGCTGCCTCCGCCTCTGCCGAGGTGGAGCGGCCGTTGGTCGGGTTCGGGGTCGCCGAGCCGGGCCGGGGCGGGCGGCGGCGCCGGGTCGGGGCACCGGCCTCGGCCTCGGCCTCGGCCGTGGTCGCCGTCGGTGCCGTGGCCGTGCGGGCTCCGGTCGTCCCGGCCGGGCCGGCGGTGGTGCCGGTGATCTCGCCGCTGGTGCGGCGGCTGGCCCGGGATCAGGGGGTCGACCTGGCCGCGCTCACCGGGAGCGGGCCGGACGGACTGATCATGCGCGCGGACGTCGAACGGGCGGTCGCGGCCACGGTGGCCGCTCCGGCGCCCGCCGGGCCCGCCGGGCAGGACGGCGTGGTCCCGCTGCGCGGGCTGCGCAAGGCGGTGGCCGAGAAGCTGAGCCGCAGCCACCGGGAGATCCCGGCGGCGACCTGCTGGGTGGACGCCGATGCCACCGAACTCATGGCGCTACGGCGGCAGTTGAACGCCACACCGGGGCCGAAGGTGAGCGTGCTGGCGCTGCTGGCGCGGATCTGCACCGTCGCCCTGGCGCGCTTCCCGGAGCTCAACTCCTCGGTGACCGAGGACGGTTCGGGCATCGTCCGGCACTCGGCGGTGCACCTGGGCTTCGCCGCGCAGGGCGAGCGCGGGCTGGTCGTCCCGGTGGTGCGGGACGCGCAGAACCGCAGCACCGGGCAACTCGGCGAGGAGCTGGGCCGGTTGACCGAGGCGGCGCGCAGCGGCGCGCTCACCCCGGCCGAACTGACCGGCGGCACCTTCACGTTGAACAACTACGGGGTGTTCGGCGTGGACGGCTCGACCCCGATCCTCAACCACCCGGAGGCGGCGATGCTCGGGGTCGGCCGGATCGTCGCCAAACCCTGGGTCCACCAGGGGGAGTTGGCGGTCCGCGAGGTGACCCAGCTGTCGTTCACCTTCGACCACCGGGTCTGCGACGGCGGGACGGCGGGCGGTTTCCTGCGGTTCGTCGCGGACTGTGTGGAGCAGCCGGGGATGCTGCTGCGGCAGCTCTGAGGACCGCCGTCGAGCCCGGCTCTCCGGTTGCCCTGGGTGTGCGGATGGACACCCGGGGCGACCGGGGGCGGGGAGAGTAGCGCGTTCCGGGCCCGGATGTCCGGGCTTCGCGTGATTCGTCGGTCGGTCGGTCGGGTCGTGCCACGCTGCCTTGGCGCCAGTAGCGACAAGCCAGGTGGTGGCGCAGGCCGGCCGGAGGGCGAAACGATTCTCTTGGGTACTCGAAACGTAGCGGTGAAGTCCCGCGGAACAGTCCTGGTCCGTACCGGGCACGGCTCGGCGGGGGTCTCGTCCGTCCCGGGCCTGCGGCAGTCCGCGCCCGACGGGGGCCCGTCGCGGGAGGCGGTCGCCCGGCCGCCGGTGCCCCTGGCCCCGCCGGTGCCCCTGGCCCCGCCGGTGCCCCTGGACCCGCCTGCGCCCCTGGCCCCGCCGATGCCCGTGGCCCCGCCGGACCTGCCGCCGCTGGTGGCGGCGGAGGCACCGACGGAGGTGCTGCCGCCGGTGTCGCTGCTGGAGCCCGTCCGGCCGCTGCAACCGCCGTTCGTCCCGGCTCCGGCCCACGTCCACGTCCACGCCCCGGCTCCCGCTCCCGCCCCCGCCGCCGACTTCCGCCCGCTGTTCGCCGACGCTCCCGGCCTCAACCGGGTCGGCCCGGGCGACCGGTGGAGCGACGCCTGGGGCGTACGGACCCCCGCCGGGCAGCCCGCCGCCGCGCTCCCCGCCGCCGGGCAGGACCCGGCCACCGCCCGCCGGCCGCTCACCGCCCGGGAGGTCGGGCTGGTCCGGGCCGGCCTCGCCGCCGTCGAGCCGGTCGCCGACCGGGCCACCGCGCACTTCTTCGCGCTGCTCTTCCTGCGCCACCCCGAGCTCCGCTCGTCCTTCCCCGCCGCCATGGACGTCCACCGCGAGCGGCTGTTCCGCACCCTGCTGGCCGTGGTCCGCGAGCTCGACCGGCCGGCGGCCCTGCGCGCCACGCTGGCCGGGCTCGGCCGGTCCCACCGCCGGTACGGGGCACTGGCCGGGCACTACGCCGTGGTGGAGGAGTGTCTGGTGGGAACGCTGGCCCGGTACACGGGCGACCGCTGGGACGCCGAGGCCGAGTCGGCCTGGCGCCGCGCCTACCGGATGATCTCCTCGGCCATGATCGAGGCCGCCGAGGAGGACGCCCGCACCTCGCCGGCCTGGTGGCAGGGCGAGATCGTCCGGCACGAGCGCCGCACCCGGGACGTCGCGGTGGTCACCGTCCGGCCGGACCAGGCCTACCCGTTCCGGGCCGGGCAGTACACCGCGCTGGAGACGCCCTGGTGGCCGCGGGTCTGGCGGCACTACTCCTTCGCCGGCGCGCCCCGCCCGGACGGGCTGCTGACCTTCCACGTCAAGGCCGTCCAGGCGGGCTGGGTGAGCAACGCGCTGGTCCACCGGGCCGCGCCCGGGGACGTGCTGCGGCTCGGCCCGGCGGCCGGCGCGATGACCGTCGACCACGCGGCCGGCCGGGACCTGCTCTGCCTCGGCGGCGGCACCGGGATCGCGCCGATCCGCGCCCTGGTCGAGGAGGTCGCCGAGCACGGTGCGTCCGGCCGCCGGGTCGAGGTGTTCTACGGGGCCCGCCGGGCCGAGGAGCTGTACGCGCTGGAAGAGCTGCGCGAACTGGCCGCTCGCCACCCCTGGTTGACGGTCCGTCCGGTGCTCTCCGGCGGCGGCCACGCCGGGGGTCCGCTGGGTGGCGAACTGTTGGCCGGCGGGCTGCTGACCGGCGAACTGCCGGATGCGGTGGGCCGGTTCGGCCCGTGGTCCGGTCGCGAGGCGGTGCTCAGCGGGCCGCCGGCGATGGTGCGCCGGGGCGTCGGGGTGCTGCTGCGGGCCGGGGTCCCGGCCGAGCTGATCCGGCACGACCCGGTCGGCGACCCGGCCGCCGTGTGATCACCCGAGGTCGGGGGCGAGGAGCGCGCGGATGCCCTCGATGTTGGTCGCCAGGTACGCCCGCAGCCGGGGCGGGACCACGTTGACCGAGGTGACGCCCTCGCGGGTGAACGGCAGCCGGACCACCTCGTACTCGCCGTTGGGATCGGTCACCTCGGGCCCGTGCCGTCGGTCGAGGTCCATCGAGGCGAGCCGGCAGACGAAGAAGTGCTGCACCTTGACCCCGTGCGGGTGCAGCGGGGTGCCGTCGTCATGGTGCGTGTGGCTGATGGTGTCGACGAAGGCGGGCACCACGTCCACGACCTTGCCGCCGAGCTCCTCGTCCACCTCGCGGTGCAACGCCTCGACCACCGTCCGGTCCTCCCGCTCGACCCCGCCGCCGGGCGTGATCCAGTACGGGTGCGGCGAGTCCGGCCGGACCCGCCGGATCAGCACGATCGAGGCCGGGCCGTACGGATCGTCCGGGTCCAGCTCCAGCAGGATCGCCCGCGCGGTGCGCTTCACGACCGGGCGCGGTGGCGCGGTGCGGTTCTCGGGGCCCATGGCCACCTCCGGGACTGGCGCGTTGTGCGGAAGTCTCCCGCGCCGGGGGAGGAACGAAACCCGGGGAACGGGTCGAAACACGCCGGGAACGGGTCGAAACGCCGACCCGGTCGGGTGCATCCGTTCGGGGTCCCGCTGTGCTGCAATGAGCAGCTATCGGGCAAATCGGAGGTTTCGTTCCGCATGCCCGTTCTGGGCACGGACCTGTACGAGGGACTCGGGCTGGGGGTTGGGTGTCATGGATCGGATCGCACAGCCGTTCGAGAAGACGCAACCGTTCGAGACAGCACGACCGTTCGGGGAGCACCCGTTCGGAGAGCAACCGTTCGAGGCGGCACGACCGCTCGGGCCGGCGCGGGAGGCCGGGCCCGCCGTGCTGCGGCCGCCCGAGGCGGACCGCGGGCCCACCCTGATCGGCTCCGTCCAGCGGGCGCTGCGGCTGCTGGAGGCCGTCGGGGGCTTCCGGCGCGGCGCGACCGCCAAGCAGCTGGCCCGGGCCGCCGAACTGCCCCTCGGCACGGCTTACCACCTGCTGCGGACCCTGGCCCACGAGGGCTACCTGCGGCGCTCCGAGGGGCGCTTCTTCCACGGGGAGGCGCTCGACGGCATAGCCCGCTCCCGCGGCCGGTGCGGCGACCCCGACCTGCGGACGCGGATGCGGTCCTTACGGGACGAGCTCGGCGCCGCGGTCTACTTCGCGCTGTACCGGGACGGCGAGGTCCACGTGGTGGACGTGGCCGAGGACCCGAACCGCCCGGCCGTCGAGCCCTGGGCGGACTTCCGGGCCACCGCCCACGCGCACGCCATCGGCCAGTGCCTGCTCGGCCAGCTGCCCGAGGAGGAGCGCCGCGACCACCTCGCCCGCCACCCGCCGGCCGGGCTCACCCCGTCGACCCTCACCGGCGAGACCGCGGTGCTGCGCCGGCTCGCCTCGCTGCGGCCGACCATGCCGGTGCTGGAGCGTCAGGAGTACGCGCTCGGCACGGTCTGCGCGGCCGTCCCGATCACCATCGGCCCGGTGGTCGCCACGATGGCCCTGTCGCTCCCGGTCGAGCGGGCCGACCGGCTGGTCTCCGTCGCGTGCCAACTGCGGCGCGGGGTCGGGGCGATGAGTCCGTCGTTCATCTTCTGACACCACTTGGTCTGGACCTGCTCCGGCTCGTTCACCATTTGAAAAAGCACGCCTTGTCCACTACATCCCCAAACATGGACGATGATGATCGAACGTGGATTGGTTGCATAAACCGTCACAAAAACCGTCGAAAACATGTCCGCCGCCATCGGACCAAGCGAACCGACGGCGCGGGCAGAACGAGAGGTACTGGCGCCATGCAGCACAGCACAGTCCAGGGTCACCTGGTGATGAACCTCGTGGTCTCGCACGAGCTCTCCTTCCGCCTCCCGGTGGACCTGGCGTACGAGGCCGACGACCCGTACGCCGTCCGGCTCACCTTCCACCTGCCCGGCGACGCCCCGGTCACCTGGTACTTCGCGCGGGAGCTGCTGCTCGACGGGATCAGCGGACCGGCGGGCGAGGGCGACGTGCACATCCGCCCGGTCGGCGACGAGCTCTCGGAGGTCCGCATCGTGCTGCACTCCCCCGACGGGGACGCCCTGCTGTGCGCCTCGTCCGCGCCGCTGATCGCCTTCCTGGCGCGGACCGACCGGCTGGTGCCGATGGGGCAGGAGTTCTCCGGGCGGGACATCGACGCCCAGCTCGCGGACCTGCTCAAGGGGCGTGAGAACGCGGGGTGATCGTCCCGGCCGCGGTCGCACAGGAACGGCGAAGGGGCCCGTACCCGGTGGCAACACCCGGGTGCGGGCCCCTTTCGGCCGTCCGCACGGCACCGGTCAGTCGTCGTCCAGGGCCAGGTGCAGGCCCCACGCGACCAGGCTGATGATCAGTGAACCGACCAGCGCAGAGCCGAAGTTGGTCACGTGGAAGTCCAGGCTCAGCTTCCCGGAGGCCCAGGAGGTGAGCAGGAGCATCAGGGCGTTGATCACGAAGGTGATCAGTCCCAGCGTGAGGATGAACAGCGGGAACGAGAACAGCTTGACCACCGGCTTGATCAGCCAGTTCACCACGCCGAACACGACGGCGACGCCGAGCACCGTCAGCGCCTTGTGCTGCCAGTCGGCCTTGCCCTGGGCGAGTTGGATGCCGCTGACGATCCAGGCGGCGACCCAGATGGCCGCCGCGTTGATCAGTGTCTTGATGAGGAAACCCTTCATGCCGCCCAAGCCTGACAGGAACCACCCTCCCGGCGGAACCACCACACGGCGGGGTCGTGCTGAATGCCCCTGGTCCGGGAGGTGGACGGACGGGCCCGGGGACGGGGGCGGACAGCGGCACACTGGCCGGAGGACCGGCCGCCCCTGCGGTTAGGGTCGCGTCATGAGCACCAAGACGCTGACCGAAGAACTCTGGGCGGCCATCGAGCCGGTGTACGCCGAGATCCTCGCCCACCCCTTCCTGGCCGGGCTCACCGACGGCACCCTGCCGCGCGAGGCCTTCCGCCACTTCGTCGTCCAGGACTCGCACTACCTGCGCGACTACGCCCGTGCGCTCGCCGTCTGCGCCGCCAAGGCACCCGGCGAGGAGGACGTCCGGGCCTTCGCCGACGACGCGGTCGGCGCGCTGGCCGCCGAGCAGGGCATGCACGCCGAGTTCCTGACCGCCTTCGGCGGCAGCGCCGAGGAGGCCGCCGCCGAGCCGGTGCTGCCCACCACCCGGGCCTACACCAGCTACCTGCTGGCCACCGTCTACGGCGGCTCCTTCGCCGAGGCGCTCGGCGCGGTGCTGCCCTGCTACTGGATCTACGCCCGGGTCGGCGAGGCGCTGCTCGCCCAGGGCTCGCCCGACCCGCTGTACGCCAAGTGGATCTCCACCTACGGCGACGAGGCCTTCCAGTCGGTGGTCCGCCGGGTGCTGGCGCTCACCGACCGGCTGGGCGAGGAGCTGTCCGCGGCCGAACGCCGGAAGGTGGTCGGGCACTTCGTGACCACCTCGCGCTACGAGTGGATGTTCTGGGACGCCGCCTGGCGCGGCGAGCGCTGGCCGGTCTGAGCCGTCCGGGCGGCGCCCGCACGTCGTCCGGAGCGTCCGGACGACGTGCGGGACCGCGGGCGGGCGGCGCGGGCGGGCGCGGCTCAGCCGGTGACGAAGTAGCCGGTCAGGTCGGCGACGACGCTCACCGGGCCGCCGTGGTCGAAGACCGAGTAGGTGCCCCCGCCGGTGACCCCGGTGGTCGCCGAGTTGGCGATGGTCTGCCCGGGTTCGACGTTGACGGTGGAGGTGTTCGGCGGCTGGCCCCCGCCCGGGAACACCGTGAGGTGGCCGGCCTCGGTGACGTCGGTGATCGTGACGTTGGCCTCGACGCCCAGGACGTTCGGGACGGAGCCGTCCGTCGGTACGGCCCGGACGGTCGCCGTGGCTCCCCGTTGGAGCCTGCCGCCGATGTCCCGGGTGTCGAGGTTCCGGACCGGGGTCTTGAGCGCGCTGAACAGGCCCTTTCCGGACGGCCCGTAGGAGCCGACCACATCGACGATGACGTGTACCCAGCCGGCGCGGTTGTAGAGGTCGATCTTCCCGTCCGCCCCGACCGGCACCACGACCTGGTTCGCGACGGTCGACCCCACCGGGAAGTTGACGTTCGAGCCGTTGACGGGCCGGGCCGTCCCGGTCGGGTAGGCGGTCAGGAAGCTGTCCCAGGAGCCGTCGGTCGCGGTGACGTTGAGGATCACCGAGGTGGCGTCCGCGGTCCCCAGCTCGGGGCGGGCGACCTGGTACGTGCGCACCGCGTCGCCGCCGAGCCGGCCGGTGCCGTCGCTGCGGCTGTCGGCGATCCGGGTCGGGGCCAGCGGGCCGTACTTGTCGGTCGCGGTGGGGGTGTAGTAGCCGACCACGTCGAGCACCACGTCGGTGGTGCCCGCGTTGTTGTAGAGGGTGACCGTCCGGGTGTATCCGGAGCTCCACAGGTCGCCGACGGCGACCGTGACCAGGTTCGAGACGGTCTGGCCCGCCCTGAAGTTGATGCTGGAGGTGGCGGGCGCGGTGCCGGCCGCGCCCGCGGCGGAACTGAGCGACACGTAGCCGTCGGCGGTCGGGTTGGTCACCGTGACGTTGACCAGCACGGCCGTGCTCTCCGTCGGCACGGGGGAGGTGCAGGGGAACGGCGGGTGGTGGCCGCAGACCGTCGCCAGCGGAGTCCGGTAGTACTCGCCCGCTCCGAGTTTGCCGTGGTCGTGCGTCGGGACCTGGTTGTAGTCGCGGGTGTCCAGGACCCGGGTCGGGGCGATCCCGACGAAGCCCGCCGGCGTGGTGGTTCCGGCTGCCGCGGCCGTGGCCGGCGAGGCGGCGGGTGCGGCGGTCGCCGGGACGGCGGCGAGGGCCGGGGCGGTGAGGACGAGCGCCGCCAGGGCGGCGAGGGACATGGCTGTTCTGGCCCGCATGATCGGATCCCCCCGGGGGTCGACGGTGCTGGACGGGCTTGCTTCCAGTACTGGTTGGACGCATCGGGCCGCCCGGGGTTGTGCCCCTCCGGCGGAATTCCCGGCGGGGGCCCGGACGCCGCTCGTCCCGGGCCCCGCCCGGCCCGCCGACCCGGGTGCTCCGGGGCCGGCGGGCCGGGCGGGATCGTGGCCGGATCAGCCGGTGACGTAGTAGCCGTTCACGTCGGCGATGAGGTCCAGTCCGAACCCGTGGTTGAAGACGGAGAACCTGCCCTCGGGGGTCACCGCGGTGGTCGCCGAGTTGGAGGTGTCCCGCGCCGCCCTCACGTTGAGGGTGGAGGTGTTCGGCGCCTGGCCGGGCCCGGGGAAGACGGTGAGGTGGCCGTCCGCGAGGACGTTGGTGGCCGTGATGTTCGTTTCGACCCCCATGGCGTTCGGCACGGAGCCGTCGGTGGGGACGGCCTGGACCTGCTCGGTCGACCCGGTGGCCACCGAGTTGCCGTTCCGGGAGTCGAAGGCCCGCACCGGGGTCTTGAGCGCGCTGAACAGGCCCTTCCCGGACGGTCCGTAGTAGCCGACGACGTCGACGATGACGTGCACCCAGCCGGCGTGGTTGTAGAGGTTGATCCTCCCGTCGGGCCCGACCGGAACCACGACGCGGTTCGAAACCGTCGTGCCCGCCGGGAAGTTGACGTTCGAGCCATTGGTGGGCCGGATCGTCCCGGTCGGGTACGCGGTCAGGAAGCTGTCCCAGGTGCCCTCCGTCGCGGTGATGTTGAGGATCACCGAGGTGGCGTCCGCGGTCCCCAGCTCGGGGCTGGCGACCAGGTACGAGCGCATCTCGTCGCCGCGGAGCCGGCCGGCGGTGCCGTTGTCGCGGCTGTCGGCGATCCGGGTGGGGGTCAGGGGGCCGTACTTGTCGGTCGCGGTGGGGGTGTAGTAGCCGACCACGTCGAGCACCACGTGGGCGGTGCCCGCGTTGTTGTACAGGGTGAGCCACGGGACGAAGCGGTTGACCGGGCCGGTCGCGACCGTGACCAGGTTGGAGATGGTCTGGCCGGCCCTGAAGTTGATGCTGGAGGTGGCGGGCTTGGTGCCCGGCGTGCCGGGGGTGCCGCTGACCGTCACGAAGCTGTCGGCGGTCGGGTCGGTCACCGTCACGTTGACCACCACGGCCGTGGCGTCGGCCGGGACGACGCCGTAGCACTCCTGCGGGGGGTGGCTGTGGCAGCCGGTCGCGATCGGGGTGGAGAAGTACTGGCCCTCCTGGAGCGGCCGCGCGGTGCGGGTCTCCGGGACCTGGTTGGAGTCGCGGGTGTCCAGGACGCGCTTCGGGGCCATCCCGACGAATCCGGCCGGTGCGGTGGTGCCGGGGGCTGTGTCGGCGGCAGCGGTGGCGGCCGCCGGGGCGGCGGTCGCGGGCACCGCGGCGAGGGCCGCGACGGTGAGGCTGAGCGCCGCGAGAGCGGCGGTGGACATGGCTGTGCTGGCCCGCATGGGTCGGGTTCCCCCCTGGTAGACGGCGCCGGGAGGGCATGGTCCCGGCACTAGGTAGGACGTTCCGGAAGGCCGGGGGTTGTGCCGCGACGGAGGAATTCTCGGGGGTCACCCGGGGGGTCGGGATCGGGGGGATCTCGGGGTTCTCTCCGGGCCGTTGGGCCTCGTTCCGGCACTCGCGCCACCGTACGATCGAAGTACCGAAAGCAAGCGGGATGCGGCACCGGACGGCGGCCGACCCGAGGGGAGAAGAGGAACCGACATGGCTGAGCTCTGGAAGTCGCTGCCCTCCTGGGTGCGCAACATCGTCATCCCGGTGCTGGTCCTGGTGCTGGCCTGGAACATCGTCGCCTTCGTGTTCGGCGTCGTCGGCGCACTGCTCTCGATCGTGATCAAGCTGCTGGTGGTGGTCGGCATCGCGGCCGCCGTGGTGGTCCTGGTGAAGAAGGCGGCCAAGAGCTGACCGGCCGCCCCGACCGCCGCCCTGAGGCCCGGCCCCCCGCGAGACGGGGAGCCGGGCCTCTGGCGTTCTCCGGTGTCCGGAGTGCTGCTACTGGTTGCGGTAGTAGCCGAAGAGGTCGGCGATGACCTGGGTGGTGCCGGCGTGGTTGGCGATGTCGAACCGGCCTCCGTCGTCGACCGGGACGGTGGTGTGGTTGGAGACGTCCAGCCCCGGGCTGGCGTTCAGGTTGCTGGTGTCGGGCTGGGGCGTCCCGGACGCCCACGCGGTGAGGTGGGTGGCCCCGGTGGTGCCGGTCGCCGTCAGGTTGACCACCGCGGCGGTCGCGCCGGAAGGCACGCCCCGGACCTGCTGGGTGGAGAACGGGGTGAAGGTGACGTTGCCCCGCGAGTCCAGCAGACGGGTCGGGGGGACCGGGGTGAACAGGCCCTTGCCGTCCGGGCCGTAGTAGCCGAAGACGTCGACCACGAGGTGCGAACTGGAGGCGTTGGTGAAGAGCTCGACGCTGCCGTCCGCGCCCAGCGGGACCACCACCTGGTTGGGGATGTTCCGGCCCGGGGCGGTGTTGAGGTTGGAACCGGCCGCGGGGCGCTGGGTTCCGCCGGGGTAGACGGTGACGAAGCCCGCCGAGGCGGACTCGGTGGCGGTCACGTTGAGCACCGCCGAGGTGGCGCCCGCCGGGACGCCGCCGGCGCCGGCCACCTGGAGCCGTCGGGGGGTGCCTCCGGTCAGCGGGGTGGCGTCGGAGCGGGTGTCGAGCAGCCGGGCCGGGGCGACGGAGGTGAAGCGGTCGGGGCTGCCGGCCGTGAAGTAGCCGAGGACGTCGGCGACGGTGTGCACGTAGCCCGCGTTGTTGCGCACCACCACCCTGCCGTCCGGGCCGATCGGCACGGTCACCAGGTTGGCGACGTCCTGGCCGGGGCCGAAGTTCACGTTCGAGGTGGTCGGCCGGGCGGCGGCGGACGGGTAGACGTCCAGGTGGCTGTCGGCGGTGCCCTCGGTGGCGGTCAGGTTGAGCACGACGGCCGTGGCGCCCGGGGGCACCAGGGTGCCGGCCGAGCCGGAGACACGGTTGCGCAGGTCCAGGTCGATGGTCTCGCCGGGGCCGAGCCGCGGGTAGCGGCCGCCCGGCTGGCGGGAGTCCAGGATGCGGGTCGGCGCGATCGCGGTGTAGCCGGCCGGGGTGTAGTCGACCTTCCTCCACTGCACATCCGTCCGGCTGGCGCCGAACTCGTCGGTGGTCGTGAGCTGCACCCGGTAGTCGCCGGGCTTGGCGTACACGTGGCGCACGGTGGGGCGGTTCGGCCCCGACGCGGTGGTGCCGTCGCCGAAGTCGTAGGAGTAGTCGGTGATCCGCGACGGGACGACGGGGTTGGCGTCGACCGTGACGGCCAGCGGGTCGGAGCCGGTCTCCGGGGTCACCTTGAGGTCGGTCTTGAAGGAGCCGACGACCTCGTACGCGCCGCGGTCGCGGAAACCGCCGTCCGGGCCGGTGTTGGGGACGTCCGGGTGGTCCGTCGCGCCGTGGCCGAGCAGGTCGACGGCCGAGACGCCGGGCACCTCGGGGCCGGCGGAGTCGATCACGCCGTTGGGCAGCCAGCCGAGGGCGGCCACCGGCATCGAGTACCCCCACAGGTCGGGGTCGAACTGCACGCTGACGTTGAGGTCGTGGCCGCCCTGGCCGGTCGCGGCCTTCAGGTTCTCGGCCCACTGGTACTTGGTGCCACCCCACTCGTAGGTGGGGATGTGGCCGAGCCCGGGGGGCTGGATGGTGTTGTAGTCGAGGACGGTGCCCTCGGTCGAGCCGGCCGACACCCGGACGACGGACATGTCGGCGAGGTTGTTCGTGATCGTCGCGTGGTGGGACGCGCCGGCCAGGTCGAAGGCGGTCGACACCGACCACTGGAACCGCACCGTGTTGTGGGTGATGACGGTGTTCGGCGCGTCGGTCAGCGACACGGCCGACCCGAACGTGGAGTTGAAGTCGTTGCCGGCGATCACTGTCCCGGAGATGCCCGGCCCGACCTTCACGCCGCCGCTGGCCAGACTGACGATCGAGCGCTCGACCCGGACGTGGTCGCTGGCGCCGGTGACGTTGACGGCCGGCCGGAGGACGTCGCCGTTCGGCTGCTCGATCAAGTTTCCGGAGAGCTCGACCCGGCTGACCCCGTCGAGTTCGAAGTGGGTCACGTCGAAGCCGGAGAAGACGACGTCGTGCTGGCCGGAAATCCTCACCGCCTGCTTCTGCGGACCGGCGATGACCGGAAGGGTCTTCTTCAGGGCGAGGCGGCCGGCGCCGCGGAAGGTGATCGGCCTGCCGGGCTCGCCGGAGCGCCGGACGGTCAGGTCCTCGGCGTAGGTGCCCGACGCGACCTCCACGGTCTGGCCCGGCAGCACCTGGTCGGCGGCGGCCTGGACGGTGCAGAACGGAACCGCCCGGGTGCCCGGACCGCTGTTCGAGCAGGCGGAGTTGGAGCCTTCGACGTACAGGACTGCGGCCGGTTCGGCCGCCACCGCGGGCAGTGGCAGGCCCACCACGGCGGAGACCACGGCGGCGCTCAGGCCGGCCGCGTGACGGATGCGCACGGAGTACTTCCCCCAAGAATCGTCAGAGCCGCGACACCCCGGGCCGGTCGCCCGCACGGAGGGGCCGTGCGCGACCCGGTGGAGTGCCTGCGGAGCATTCGTGAGCATTATGAGGGTGCGTTCGGACACTTTCGGCCACCGGGGTGCCGTCGAAGCGGACCCGCCGCCGGCCCGTGAGGCGCTCTGGACCTGCGGCGATCCGCTCGCTACGGTGTTGGGCGTCGTGTGCAGGCAACACCGCCTGCGACGCGGGAGCTCGGAGCACCGGGCTGAGAGGACGCTGACCGGGACGTCGACGGACGGACCGACGGCTGCGTCGACCGCAGGAACCTGACCGGGTAATGCCGGCGTAGGGAGTAGAGGTCAGATGACCACGTTCGAAGCACAGCCGCAGTCTGTCCGGAGCGCCCCCAGCAGCGAGCGCACCGGCTACCCGACCCCGGCCTGGCACAAGGCCTACCGCGAGGGATCGCGCCCCGACCTGCGCGTCCCGTACCGCGAGGTGCGGCTCACCAACGGCGGGACCGTCCCGCTGTACGACACCTCCGGCCCGTACACCGACCCGTCGTACGAGCCCGACGTGCGGCGCGGCCTGCCCGCGCTGCGGGACCCCTGGATCCGCCAGCGCGGCGACGTCGAGGAGTACGACGGCCGCGAGTCGCGCCCCGAGGACGACGGGATCAAGCACACCTCGCCGCGCGGCGGGAACCTGCGCAACCTGGACGCCGTCTTCCCCGGCCGCCCGCGCCGTCCGCTGCGCGGCCGCGGTGGTGCCGCCGTCACCCAACTCGCCTACGCCAAGCGGGGTGTGGTGACGCCGGAGATGGAGTTCGTGGCGCTGCGCGAGGGCCTGGCGCCCGAGTTCGTGCGGGCCGAGGTGGCCCGCGGCCGGGCCGTCATCCCGGTCAACGTGAACCACCCCGAGGTGGAGCCGGCCGTCATCGGCACCAACTTCCTGGTGAAGATCAACGCCAACATCGGCAACTCGGCCGTCACCTCCTCGATCGAGGAGGAGGTGGAGAAGATGACCTGGGCCACCCGCTGGGGCGCCGACACCGTCATGGACCTCTCCACCGGCCGCAACATCCACACCACCCGTGAGTGGATCCTGCGCAACTCCCCCGTGCCGATCGGCACCGTGCCGCTGTACCAGGCCCTGGAGAAGGTGGACGGCCGCGCCGAGGAGCTGAGTTGGGAGGTGTACCGGGACACCATCGTCGAGCAGTGCGAGCAGGGCGTCGACTACATGACCGTCCACGCCGGCGTGCTGCTGCGCTACGTCCCGCTCACCGCGCGCCGCAAGACCGGCATCGTCTCGCGCGGCGGCTCGATCATGGCGGCCTGGTGCCTGGCCCACCACCAGGAGAACTTCCTCTACACCAACTTCGAGGAGCTCTGCTCCATCCTCGCCTCCTACGACGTCACCTTCTCGCTCGGTGACGGCCTGCGTCCGGGCTCGATCGCGGACGCCAACGACGAGGCGCAGTTCGCCGAGCTGAAGACCCTCGGCGAGCTCGGCCGGATCGCCCGCGAGCGGGACGTCCAGGTGATGATCGAGGGCCCGGGCCACGTCCCGATGAACAAGATCCGGGAGAACATGGATCTCCAGAAGGAGATCTGCGACGAGGCGCCGTTCTACACCCTCGGCCCGCTGACCACGGACGTCGCCCCCGGCTACGACCACATCACCTCGGGCATCGGCGCCGCGATGATCGCCTGGTGGGGCACCGCGATGCTCTGCTACGTGACCCCCAAGGAGCACCTGGGCCTGCCCAACCGGGACGACGTCAAGACCGGCGTGATCACTTACAAGATCGCGGCCCACGCCGCCGACCTGGCCAAGGGCCACCCCGGCGCCCAGGCCTGGGACGACGCCCTCTCCGACGCCCGCTTCGAGTTCCGCTGGGAGGACCAGTTCAACCTGGCCCTCGACCCGGAGACCGCCCGCGACTTCCACGACGAGACCCTCCCCGCCGAGCCCGCCAAGACCGCGCACTTCTGCTCGATGTGCGGCCCGAAGTTCTGCTCGATGAAGATCTCCCAGAAGATCCGCGACGAGCACGGCGACGGATCCACCGCCGTCTCCAGCGAGTTCGACGCCGAGGCGCTGGCCGGCATGGCCGAGAAGTCCGCCGAGTTCGCGGCCCAGGGCAACAAGGTCTACCTCCCGCTGGTGGACTGACCCGGGACACCCGAGCGCCGCCCCGAAGTACCTCGGGGCGGCGCTTTCGCGGTCCTCCGCTACCTCCCGGCGTCGGGGTCGGCGATCGGTGCGGCGGCCTCCAGCGTGCGGCGGATCACCGCCGAACCGTGCTCGACGGACTCGGCGATCGGTGCGGCCAGGGCCTCGGGCAGGACGTCGGTGTGCCACACGAACCTCGTCCGGCCGCCGGCCTCCGGAAGGGCCTGCATGGACGCGTGGTGGTGGGACGGGTGGAGGCTGCCGCCGACGACCGTGTAGGCGACCCGCATCGCCTCGTGGTCGAGGTCGACGAGCCGTTCGAGCACGATCGTGCCGTCGGCGAAGGTGACGGTGCGCGTGTCCGAGCTCAACACGGTGTCGGTGACGAACCCGGGCGCCAGCCGCTCGTGCACCGCGCCGTAGTCGCTGAGCACCGACCACACCGCCTCGGGGCGGGCGTCGATGACGAGTTCCTTGTGGATCGAGGCCATGGGTGGTCGACTCCTCGTCAGGCCGAAGCGATGCAGAACAGGTGGCCCTCGGGGTCGGCGAGAACGGTCCAATCGCCTTCGCCGGGCTGGAACTCCGGCCTGGTCGCCCCCGCCGCGAGCAGCTCCTGCACCGCGGCCTCGGGATCGGCGACCGTGAAGTCGAGGTGGGCGTGCTTCGCGGCGTCGGGCCAGCCGGGCCCCCGGTAGCCGGCGACCCGCTGGAAGGCCAACCGGACCGGCCCCGCGCCGAGTTGGACGAAGTCGTCGTCGGCCTGCCCGAGGTCCCAGCCGGTGACCTGGCGGTAGAACCCGGCGAGGGCCCGGGGGTCGGCGCAGTCGATGGTGATCGCGGTGAGCTCCGCGTGGACGGCCATGGATGGCTCCCTTCCTGTCGTCACGTGGGCCCCAGCATCCGGGGTGACGGCACCGGAGGTCTTGAAGATCCTTGCGGGCCGTCCTGTCGTACCCGGCGGGTACCGTCCGCGGCATGCTGTCCGCATCGACCCTCGCCGCCCGGCCGGAGTTCACCGTGACCGTGGTGGGGTGCCGCTCCGACCACACCCGGTGGTCGCGGCCGGAGAGCCGCGACGACCACCGCCTGGTGCTGGTGCGACGCGGCAGGTTCCGGCGGTCGGCCGACGGCACCGACACCGATCTGGACGCGACCACGGCCTACCTGGGCGCGCCCGGTGAGCAGGAGCGCTTCGCGCACCCGGCCGGCGGCGACGTCTGTACGTCGGTCAGGTTCGAGCCCTCCCTGCTCGGGCGCCCGCCCGCCGCGACGACGGTGTACGTCGACGCGCGCGTCGACCTCGCCCACCGCCGTCTGGTCGCCGCCGCGGGCACCGGCGACATCGACTACGCGCTGGCGGAGGAACTGCTCCGCCTCGTCGCGGCCGCGGCCGGTGAGCCGACCGCCCGCGCCCGGCGGGCAGGCCGGCCGGCCGACCGGGCGCTGGCCGCGGCGGCGCGCGAGGCGATCATCGAGGAGGCCCCGGAGGCCGGTGGGCTCTGCGCGCTGGCCGCGCTGCTGGAGGTGTCGCCCTACCGGCTGAGCCGGGTGTTCTCCAGGGAGACGGGCGTCTCGCTGACCCGCTACCGCAACCGCGTACGCGTCACCCGGGCCATGGACCGGATCGTCGAGGGCGAACCCGGCCTCGCCGCCCTGGCGGCCCAGCTCGGCTTCGCCGACCAGGCGCACCTGACCCGCGTCGTCCGCGAGCACGTGGGGCACACACCCACGGCACTGCGCCGGCTGCTCGCCCCGGGCCCGGGCCCGTCATGAGCCGGCGGGGCGGGGTCACGCGGGCACGGTGACGACCAGGTCGGTGGCGAGCAGGCCGGCGGCGCGGTCCGCGGTCAGCGCGCCGAGGATGTAGCCGTCCTCGTCGACGACGGGCCAGACCGCGAGGTGCTTGATCCGCATGGCGATCGCGGCCAGGGCCAGGCCCATGGTCGGCCAGGCGAACGGGCCTCGCTGGTGGGTGGTCGAGCTGATCGCGGTCCGCTCGGCGTACCAGGAGCGGGTGAGGAACGGATGAAGTCCGGTGCGGGTGACCAGCCCCTCGCAGCGGCCGTCGTGGCCGCGGACGAGCAGGTAGTCGAGGTGGGCGACGCGGAGGACGTCGTCGGCCTGGTCGACGGTGCTGTCGTCGGCTATCTGGTAGTCGCAGGGGTCCATGGCATCGGCGACCGTGAGGCCGTGGCAGGGTCGTGCGGGCTGGGGCGAGTGAGTGGTCACGGCGTTCACCGCTTCCCGTCTCCGGCCGCCCGCCGGAGCGGGGCCTGCCGGGCTGTCCTTCACCCAGAACGAAGCCGGAACGGGACCGGAATGCGGGTTGCCCTGGATGTCTCCGAGGCTACTCCCCGGGCGGACGGGGCGGAGTGCGGTGCGCGGGACGGGGCGGAGAGCGGGGTGACGGGCGGCCCGGGGGAGGTCGCGGCGGAGTAGCGTGGGAGGCAGCCGAGGACATTCCGCACACCGGCATCAGCGTCGACGTCGCCCTGGGTCATGACGGGTCCCTCGTGGACCGGACGGGCGGCCTCAGATGATGCCGATCCCCCTCCCCAACCCTTCGCCCACCGGGCCGTGGACGGTGCCCGGTGCGCCGCTGCTGCCGCGCCTGGAGCTGGAGCCGACGCAGTCGCGGGAGGGTGTCTTCGACGGGGCCTGGTGGCCCCGCTCGAACCAGGTCAGCACCGAACTGCCGGACCTGATCACCGCGCTCGGCGCCCACTTCGGGCGCATCCTCCGGGTCGGCCTCGACACCTCGGCGTGGGACGGTGTGCCCCGGTCCGTGATGGCGAACGGCCTGATGATCAGGATCAACTGGTTCCCCGGCAGCGACGCGACGATCAGCGTCACCCGGGGCCTCCAGGACCACTTCCTGCTGCTGGTGGTGCCGCCCGGCACCGACCCGACGACGGCCGCCTCGGCGATGGCCGGCGCCTCCGCGACCGGGAACCACACCCCGGCGGCGGAACTCCTGCTCGGCTGACGGACGTCGGCGCTGCGCGGGCAGCGGGCAGCGGGCAGCGGGCAGCGGGCAGCGGGAACCGGCTCCGGGTCAGGCTCAGGCTCAGGAGAGCTCGTCGGAAGAGCTCCGGAGAACTCGTCGGAAAAACTTTCGCGGGGAGCGATGAGTTCTCGGGGCGGTCCCGGTCTACCCCTGTGCAAGCGACAGACGTGACCACGGAGGAGATTCCGAGATGACCGAGAACCTGGGCGAGCTGACCATCACCCGCGAGCTGCCGGGCGCCCCCGCCGCCGCGTTCGAGGCGTACTTCGAGCCGGAGCAGTTCGTCCGCTTCTGGGGTCCGGTCGGCACCCACGTGCCGCTGGACACCGTGACCATCGAGGCGAAGGAGGGCGGGCGCTACGACAGCACCATGGTGGTCGACGAGACCGGCGACCGGTACCCGCTGAAGGCGGAGATCACCGAGATCCGGGCGGGCGAGTTCTTCGCGATGGTGGAGGAGGGCTCGGGCATGCGGTCCACCCTCACCTTCACCGGGCTCGACGAGGGCCGCACCCGGGTGGTGCTGCACCAGACCGGGGTGCCGGAGATGTACCGCGGCCCGGAGGCCGAGGCGGGGCTGAACTCCAGCTTCGACCGGCTGGTCGAGCACCTCGCCGGCCGGAGCTGACCCGGCGGCCGGCCGCGTGCCGTCCCGGCCCGGTGCACGGGCCGGGGGCGGCGCCGCTCGGCGGTCGGCGCCCTTCGGCGGTCGGCGCCGCTCAGCGGTCGGCGTCCTGGGGGTACCAGCGGAGTTCGACGGTGTTGCCGTCCGGGTCCTGGACGTAGACGGAGGTCGCGGTGCCGCGGGCGCCGTAGCGGGGGACGGGGCCTTCGAGGACGGTGAAGGTGCCGGCGTCGATGACCTCCTGCCAGTCGAGGGGCTCGACGGTGAGGCAGAAGTGGTCGACGTTGGACTCGTGCCGGGGGCCGTGGACCAGGTCGATGATCGTCTCGGCGCCGACCCGGACGGACGGGAACGGCGCCCGGCCGGCCCGCCACTCGTCGACCCGGACGGGGGCCAGGCCGAGCTGGCCGGAGTAGAAGGCCAGCGAACGCTCGACGTCGGCGACGTTGAGGACCAGGTGGTCGAAGGCTACGACGCGCATGGGTGATCGGCTCCGCTCGGGTGCGACTGCTGGGGACGGGTTCCACGATCCTCCTGGCCGGAGGCCTGATCAACGCGTGATCGTCGTACGATCGTTGAGCCGCATTCAACGATCGAGGGGCGGGCGGGACCGGGATGCTGGAGCGGCTGGAGATCGAGGTCGTCCTCGCGCTCGCCGAGGAGCTGCACTTCGGGCGGACCGCCGAGCGGCTGCACCTGACCACGGGGCGGGTCAGCCAGGTGGTGCGGAAACTGGAGCGCCGGATCGGTGCGCAGCTGTTCGACCGCACCAGCCGGTCGGTCCGACTCACCGCGCTGGGGCGGCAGTTGGCCGATGACTTGGTGCCGGTGGCGGCGGCGACGGAGGCGGCGCTGCGCCGGGCGGAGGACGCCGCCCGGGGCGTCACCGGGGAGCTCCGGGTGGCGTTCCTCGGGGAGTGGACGGCGCCCGTGCTGCTCAAGGCGGCCGCGCTGTTCGGCGAGCGGCACCCGGACTGTCGGGTGGACGTGCGCGAGGTGCAGCTGTCCAACTCCCGGTCGAGCCTGGAGGACGGCTCGGTCGACGTCCTGATCGCCTCCTACCCGTTCGACGGCATGGCCCGCGGCCCGGTGCTGCTGACCGAGCGGCGGGTCCTCGCGGTGGCGGCCGGGCACCCGCTGGCCGCGGAGCGGTCGGTGTCGGTCGAGGTGCTCGCCGACCACCCGGTGGTGCAGTACCCGGCCGTCACCTCGGCGGGCTTCAAGCGCGACCGCACCCCCGACCGCACCCCGTCCGGCCGTCCGGTGCCCAAGGGCCCGTCCGGCGGCACCTTCTCCGAGCTGCTCAGCCTGGTCGCGATGGGCCGCGGCGTCCTCCCGGTCGGCGAGCACTCCCGCCGCTACTACCCGCGCCCGGACGTCGCGTACGTGCCGATCCACGACGCGCCCCCGATCGAGCGCGGCCCGGTCTGGCTGGAGAGCAACACCACCGCCCGGGTCCGCGCCTTCGTCCGGGCGGCGACGGACGTCGTCGCGGAGCGGCCCGGGGGCGCGCCGCTCCGCGCGCCGGCGACGGACTGACCGCGCCCGCCCCGAAGCGGTTCAACTCGCCCTGCGCCGACGGTAGTAGTGCACGGTGAGCACGGCGAGGAGCGGACCCCAGGCGGCCAGCGGCAGGTAGCCGATCCAGAACACGACGGTCTGCCAGCCGTGGGTGACGACCCCGCCCCGGTCGCCCCGGACGGTCAGGCCGAGCGAGAACATCACCATCGCGTACGGGAAGACCATCAGCACCGCGGAGCCCAGTCCAGCCGGCACGACGGCGGCGAGCACCGGGACCGGGCGGCCGCCGAGGAGGGGGATCCAGCGCGGCCACACCTCGCCCCAGCGGGCGACCAGGCCGAAGCAGAGGAGGGCCAGCGCCTCGCTGACCACGCTGAGCGCGAGGATGTACGCCCAGCCTCCGTCGAACGGGGCGGGGTCCCGCTCCGGTGGTGTCGGGCCGTGGTCGAGCAGCGGCAGGCCGACGATGAAGCCGCCGATCCGCCAGAGGCAGGAGGGCAGGACGGCCAGGGTGATCGCGTACCCGGTGCGGACCGCCCAGCGGGGCACGCCCGGTGCGGGGGTGCCGTGCAGTCGTGCCGTGATCGTCCGTGCGCCCATGGTTCCGCCTCCCGACCCGGGCGGACGCGGTCCGTCCGCCACCGGCTCCGACCCTCCCGGAGCGGGCCGGCCGGGGCGTCCTCATCCGGGCCGAACCCGCTCCCCCGGGCGAGGGAGCGGGCCGTTGCCCCGATGGCGGGGGGTCAGGGCAGCAGCAGTCCCCAGGACAGGGCCCAGGGCAGGAACACCAGCCCGGCCAGCAGCAGGGCGCCCAGCCGCGCCCGGTCGGCCAGGGAGGCGGCGGCCAGGGCGGCCCGCTCCCGCCGGGCGCCGGCCGCGGCGACGGCGGCCGCCCCGAGGGCGAACAGCGCGAGCAGCTGGACGGCCAGCCAGACCACCGGGCGGCCGAACAGGACCGGGCCGGGGAACATCGCGGCGGTGAGCATCAGGAAGAGCAGGTAGCCGAGGGCGCCCAGGAGGGCGGCCGTTCCGGCGAGGGCGGCCCAGCGGGCGGCCCGGGGCAGGGCGGCCGGGCGCGGCCGGCGGCGCAGGCGGCGGACGGCGCCGCTCAGCGCGTAGCCCGCGAAGCCGGTCAGGCAGAGCAGGGTGGCGACGACCTCGAACCAGGTGGACTCGTACCAGGGGAGCGGGTCGAGCGCGAGGCTGCGGGTGTCCTGGTGCGGGGCCGGGTCGGCGGAGGCGGCGGGGAGGCCGGTGGCGAGCCGCTGGATCCAGGCGGACTCGGTCCCGGCGTAGTCGGCGGGGAGCTGGTCGGGCCGGTCGTAGCCGTCGTCCCGGGTCAGGTGCAGGTTGTGCCGGACGTCGGGGACGGTCCGCAGCGTGTAGTGGGTGTTGCCGCCGCGGTCGAGGGCCCGGCGGATGATCGTCGCGCTCTCCTCGGGGGCGGCCTCGCGGTCGAGCGTGCCCCACTCGGCCAGGACGGGCTGGCGGACCCGCTCCCACACCGGCACCGGGTCGTAGTCGGCCTCCGGGAAGAGCCCGGCCGCCGAGAGCAGGCGGACGGAGGTGTCCGAGAGGGCGGTGACCAGCGAGCCGGAGACGCCGGCGTGGCGCAGGTAGCCCCGGTACGCCCAGGCCTGCTGGCGGGCCGGGGTGAGGCCGACGGCCCCGACGGTGACCAGGTACGCCGCCTCGGTGGTGCGGGTGGCGGCGAGCGAGGCCACCCAGGCGCCCTCGGACAGGCCCCACAGGCCGACCCGGTCCGGGGCGACCTCCGGCCGGGCGCGCAGCAGCCGGACGGCGGCCAGGGCGTCGTCGGCCAGCTGCCCGTAGTCCCGGTGGGTCGTCGAGTAGCCGTCGGTGCGCTTGTCGAAGACGAGGACGGTGACGCCGTGCCGCGCGTACGACTCGGCGGCGGCCCGCAGCTCGGCGAGCGGGCCCGGGCCGGCCCCGGGGAGCATGACCAGTCCCGGGCCGGGGGTGCCGGCCTTCGCGCCGGGCACGGCCAGCACCAGGCCGTGCAGGACGGTGCCGCCGGCGCCGGTGAAGTCGACCGGGCTGGGGACCGGATCGCCCGCCGCGGGCGCGTCGCCCGCCGCCTCGGCTGCGGCTGCTTCGGCTCCGACGCCGGGGAGCAGCCCCAGCAGGGCCGCCAGCAGGGCGGTGACCAGTAGCAGGGCCGGTCCGGTGCGGGCCGGTCGGACGGGTCCGGTGCGCATCGCTGGTCTCCCCCGGGTCGTGCTCCACTCGTGGGTTCCAGCCTGGCGGGCAGCGGGGCCCGGGACGATGGTGGCCGCCCCCGGACCGGGGGTGGGGATGTCCCCCGGTCCGGGGGCGCCGACCGGGGAGCGGAGGGTTCAGCGGACCTCGTCGGGTCCGGTGAAGTCGGGTGGGGTGTATCCGGGGCCGGTGAAGTCGGGTGGGGTGAAGCCGGCGGGGCGGGGGACGCGGCCTTCGCGGTCGGTGAGTTCTTCGGCGTCGGGTCCGGTGAAGTCGGGTGGGGTGTACCCGGGGCCGGTGAAGTCGGGTGGGGTGAAGCCGGCGGGGCGGGGGACGCGGCCTTCGCGGTCGG
>NZ_JBIAXP010000018.1:0-13615 GCF_042896795.1 Kitasatospora sp. NPDC001261 | reverse complement strand
GTGAGTTCTTCGGCGTCGGGTCCGGTGAAGTCGGGTGGGGTGTACCCGGGTCCGGTGAAGTCGGGTGGGGTGAAGCCGGCGGGGCGGGGGACGCGGCCTTCGCGGTCGGTCAGTCCTTCGGCGCCGGGGCTGGTGAACGAGGGTGAGCTGTAGCCGGGGCCGGTGAAGTCCGGGCTGCTGAAGTCGGGGCCGGTGCCGTCGGGGCGGCTGACGCCGGGTCGGGCCGCCGGGGCCGGCACCGGCGGCAGCGCGTCGAGCAGGTACGGGAGGAGTCCGCGCTCGCGCAGCGCGGTGCGCCATTCGCCGTGGGCGTCGCCGAGTTCGGCGGCGAGCTCCGGGTCGGTGCCGACCGGGGCGGTGGCGGCGCCGTCGCGCAGGGCGGTGAGCAGCAGCCCGATGATGCCGATGGCCATCGCGGCGACCCCGGCGGCGAGCGCCACCCAGCCGGCCGTGACCAGGGAGCCGGCGAGGGCGAGGCCCGGCTCGGCGGCGCGCAGCAGGTAGCCGATCAGCAGCAGGAACAGGGCGGCGGCCCAGGCCAGGATCGGGGTGAGCACGGTGAGGACGGGGAACGGTCCGCCTCCGCCGCCGCCGGTGCGCAGCTGGGTGAGCAGCCCGGGGTTGGCGGGTTCGCCGCCGGGCGGTGGCGGGGGCGTGCTGTGCAGGGCCTCGCGCAGCCGGGTGTAGTGGGCGTACTCGGTGGCGGCCGCGGCGTTGACGCGGTCGGCGTCGCGCAGGGCGCGGAGGCGCAGTTCGGCGGTGGCGAGCGCGCCGGGTGCGCGCAGGGCGGTGAGGACGGTGCGGTCGCGCAGGGCTTCCGTGAGGAGGCGCTCGTACTCCGGGCGGTCCTCGGCGAGCAGGGGCGGGGGGTTGGTCATGGGGACCCCGTTCGTGCGGACCCCGTTCGCTCGGCCCCGGGGGCGCACGGCCCTCAGGACGCCGAAACGGGCGCGGAGGCGGGCCGCCGGACGGGCGGCCGGGTGTGGTGTGCCTCATGGTAGGGGCGGGCACGCCCGGGCTGACAGTCGGTTTCCGGAATTTCGCGCCCCCGGACGCGCGCGTGCGACGGTTCGGGCGCCGGGAACAACTGTTCTATGCCTGGCGTCAGTTGGCGTACGGTCGGGCGGTCGGGTGACAGGCGGCCGGGCGGTCAGCCGATGGGCAGCCGGGCGACCAGCAGCCGCCCCTCCATGGTGACGCCGCCGTCCATCGCCACCGCGAGGTCGTCCGCGTACACGTACGGCCCGGGGATGTGCGGCGGCTGGCCGTCGTCGTTGTGCACCGCGCCGGTGAGGTACGGGATCGGGCTGTGCCCGTGCACGATCCGGCTGCCGCCGTAGGTGTCCAGCAGCTCGTGGACGGCCAGCGGCCCGGCTTCGCCGCGGAAGGCGAACCGCTTGGTGAAGCGGCGGAAGCAGTCCCACCACTCGTCCACGCTGCCGTCGGCGAGCAGGCTGTGCACCGCGTCGTTGACGTCGGGGATGGACTCGCCGTACTCCAGGTACGCGGTGGTGTCGGAGTGCAGCAGCAGGTGGCCGTCCTCCACCGCCATGGCGGGGAGCCGGGAGAGCCAGCTGATGTGGTGCGCCTCCAGGCGGTCCAGGTCGTTCTGCTGGCCGCCGTTGAGCCGCCAGGCGGCGAGGAAGGAGGCGGTGCCGGCGGTGGACTGGACGGGCTCGTCGCCGTACTTGGCGGCGCCGAGGAAGAGCAGCTCGTGGTTGCCCATCAGGGCGCGGCAGTAGCCGCCGGCCGCGGCGGCCTCGGCGGCCAGCTGCATGACCAGGTCGATGACGCCGATGCCGTCGGGGCCGCGGTCGGTGAAGTCGCCGAGGAACCAGATCCGGGCGCGGCCGGCGGACCAGTGGCCGTCGGCGTCGATCAGGCCCTGGTGGCGCAGCTCGGCGCGCAGCTCCTCCAGGTAGCCGTGGACGTCGCCGACGACGTAGACCGGGCCGGGGGGCTCGCCGGGGCCGGGGGCCGGGTACGGGTAGGTCGGCGCGGCGGGGTCGGGCAGCGGCGGGCCGAGCTCGATGGTCGGCGGGTCGTCGCGGCCGGCGAGCTGGAGCGCCGGGGAGGGCTGGTCGGGCAGGGTGGGCTCGTAGCCGCCCTGGTCCTGGCCGTCGTACCCGCTCCGCTCCTGGCCGCCCTCGTACCCGTTCTGCTCCTGACCGTCGTACCCGCCCTGCTCCTGGCCCCCCTCGTACCCCGGTCCGTTCTCGTAGCCGCCCTGTCCCTGCTGCGCGAAGGCCGGGCTGTGGTCCATGCCGATCCCCTGGGCGTGCACGGTGTGACCCTGGCCGTCGGCGGGCCAGTGCTGCTCCAGGTAGCGGGCTCCGCCGTAGCCGCTGTAGGTCTCCCCGTCGTGGGTCTCCCCGTCGTACGGGGCCGCGGGGTAGCCGGTGGAGGGATCGGGTTCGTAATAGGTGCCGTACGGCAGCACGTCGAGGTCCGGCTGGTGGCGGGGGCCTGAGTGGGGGTGCTCAGGCCCGGGGAAGCGGTCCTCGGGTGTCATTCGCCCATCATAGGAAGACCACTCTCCCGGCGTCGTCACCTGGTGGGTATCCAATCCTCCGGAGCGTCAGCCGGGCGGCCCCACAAGGTCCGTTTTGTCCCGGCTCGGTACGGTCTCGTCAGCTCTGCCCGGGCGCGGCGGCCCGGTCCCGGGGCCGCCGCGGCGCGGTGGTCTAAACCTCGCCCGGCGACCGGGGCGGGCTGACGGTGGTGCGCGGACTCCGGCGCTGGGAGGACGCGCGGACGATCAGTTCGGTCGGCATCAGGGTGCCCGGCGGCGGCCCGGTGCCGGCGGTGCGGAACCGGGGCGGGAAGAGCCGGGCGATGTCGACGCCCGTCCCGGAGTCCACGCCCTCGATCGCGTCGATGAGCAGGTTGACCACGGTGGTGCCGATCTTGCGCGGCTTGAGCGAGAGCGTGGTGATCGGCGGTTCGGTGGTCGCGTAGACGTCGCTCTCGCTGCAGCAGACCAGCAGCAGGTCGTCCGGCACCCGCAGGCCGTACCGGCGGGCGGCGGCCAGCAGGTCGGTGCCGTTGGGGTCGAACAGCCCGTAGACGGCGTCCGGCCGGTCGGGCCGGGCGAGCAGCCGGTCGGCGGCGACGGCGCCGGCGGCCGGGTCGTGCGCCGGGTAGGTCTCGTACACCGGCTCCTGGCCGACCTTGGCGCACCAGCCGAGGTAGGCCTCGGTGGAGAGCCGGGTGTAGGTGTCGGTGCTGGTGCCGGTGAGCAGGCCGATGCGGCGGGCGCCGGCCTCGGAGAGGTGGTCGAGGATGCCGAGCACGGCGGCCTCGTGGTCGTTGTCGACCCAGGCGGTGACCGGGCAGTTGCCGGGTTTGCCGTCGCTGACCACCGGGACGCCGGACCGGTACAGCTCGCTCACCAGGGGGTCCTGGTCGGGCGGGTCGATGACCACGGTGCCGTCGAGGGCGATGTTGCCCCAGACGTCGTGGCGGGAGGAGGCGGGCAGCACCACCAGCGCGTAGCCGCGGCCGAGGGCGGCGCTGGTGGCGGCCCGGGCCATCTCGGCGAAGTACGCGAACTCGGTGAAGGTGAACGGCTCTTCACCGTAGGTCGTGACGGTCAGGCCGATCAGGCCGGACCGTCCGGTGCGCAGGGTGCGGGCGGCCGCGGAGGGGCGGTAGCCGAGGCGCTCGGCGACCTCGCGCACCCGGCTGCGGGTCTCGTCGGGCAGGCGGCCCTTCCCGTTCAGCGCATCGGAGACAGTGGTGATCGACACTCCGGCGGCTGCTGCCACATCCCGGATGCCGGCCCGCTCCAGACGCCGTGAGGTGGTGGGACGCCGACCGCTCTGGTTGGCTGCTGCTGTCATGGCGGACCGATCGTATGGCTCCTGACAAGGGTCTGTGACCGGCGCATCGGGAGCCCGCAAAGATACGTTTCTCCACGAGTGAGCCGGGGTGCGCCCCTTCGATACCCGCCTGAAACCAGGCCTCTTACCTCTGACATGTGCCAAAGGAACCGGGCAGAATGGCTGATCTGCGCCTGTAACCCGACCGGGCATCTCACTCCTACGGGTGAGGGCGGTCGGTATCGTGCAAGGCACCCGACCGGGGTGGTCCGGACGCGTCACGAGGTCCCGGGCACGGCGGCGACCCCGTCCGTGGCGGGCGAGCGCACCGGAGAGTTCCGCAACTGGAAACGGAGTACGACCGTGAGCAGTGGTACGTCAGCGCAGGGCCCGCGGCTGCGGCCGACCCTCGACGGCATCCCCACGTACAAGCCCGGCAAGCCGGCCGGCGCCGACGCCTACAAGCTGTCCTCGAACGAGAACCCCTACGAGCCGCTGCCCGGCGTGCTGGAGACGGCGGTCAAGGCGGCCGGCTCGTTCAACCGCTACCCCGACATGGGCGTCACCGAGCTGACCTCGGTGCTGGCCGAGCGCTTCGGGGTGCCCGCCGAGCACATCGCCACCGGCACCGGCTCGGTCGGCATCGCCCAGTCGCTGGTGCTCGTCACGGCCGGCCCGGGCGACGAGGTGATCTTCGCCTGGCGCTCCTTCGAGGCGTACCCGATCGTCGCCACCGTCGCCGGGGCCACCCCCGTCCCGGTGCCGCTCAAGGCGAACGGCGACCACGACCTGGACGCGATGCTCGCCGCGATCACCCCGAACACCCGGCTGGTCTTCGTCTGCAACCCCAACAACCCCACCGGCAACGTGATCCACCGCGCCGAGCTGGAGCGCTTCCTGGACGCCGTCCCGGCCGACGTCCTGGTCGTGGTCGACGAGGCCTACATCGAGTTCATCCGCGACCCCGAGGTGCCCAACGGCATCGACCTCTACCGGGACCGCCCGAACGTCTGCGTGCTGCGCACCTTCTCCAAGGCGTACGGCCTGGCGGGCCTGCGGGTCGGCTTCGCGATCGCGCACGAGCCGGTGGCGGCCGCGCTGCGCAAGGTCGCCACCCCGTTCGGCGTGAGCCGGCTCGCCCAGGACGCGGCCGTCGCCTCGCTGCGCGCCGAGGAGGCGCTGCTGGAGCGGGTGGAGGCGCTGGTCGAGGAGCGCACCCGGGTGGTGGCCGGGCTGCGCGCCCAGGGCTGGGAGATCCCGGACTCGCAGGCCAACTTCGTCTGGCTCTGGCTCGGCGACCGCTCGCAGGAGTTCGCCGCCGCGTGCGCCGAGGCCGGCGTGATCGTGCGGCCGTTCCCGGAGGGCGTGCGGGTGTCGATCGGCGAGGCCGAGGGCAACTCGATCTTCCTGGCGGTGGCGGAGGCCTTCCGCAAGTCGCTCTGACTCTTCCCTCGGGGCCCGCAGGGGCGCGTCGGTCCTCCGGCGCGCCTCTGCGGCGTTCCCGCGCGGGTGCCGCGTGGCGCCGCGCGCCTCCCCGGAGCTCCCGGCAGCTCCTCGCGCCTCCGTGAGAACGTCCTCAGAACGCCCTCCCGGATGGCTGGAGATCGCTGGGAGCCCGCTGGGAGTTGGCCCAACGGCCGCCCACGGGACGGCCAAGGCGCCCGCACGGGACGGGTGTTCTGTCCGCAATGCCCGGATCCGGCCGGTCAGGCTTCTCCCAGCCGCCGCCCAGCACGACGCAAGAGCCCGCCGGGAAGCTGTCCGCCATGAAGGTGCTCCCACGGCGGCGAGGCGCCGTCCTCGTCAACTCCGCGCTCGGCGTGGCTCTGCTGGGCGGCGCCGCCCTGGTGTACGCCACGGTCAGCGGCAGCTCGGGCCCGGCTTCCGCGAAGCCCGCGGCCCGTACCGCCACGGTGTCCAAGGGCACCGTCCTGGCCACCGTGTCCGGAACCGGCACCCTGGTCTCACCGACCGACGCCGCCCAGGACTTCACCACCGGTGGCAAGCTCACCGCGGTGAAGGTCGCGGTCGGGGACGCCGTGCAGAAGGGCCAGGTGCTCGCCACCGTCGACACCACGGCGGCCCAGCAGCAGGTGGACGCGGCCCAGGCCGCGCTCACCACGGCCCAGGCCAACCTCACCAAGGCCCAGGCCGGGGTCACCACCACGACCACCGAGCAGCTGCCGGGCGCCACCTCCGCCGCCACCCCCGGCGGCGGGGCCGGCAGCGGTGGACGCGGGGCGGGCGGGAGCAGTACGCCCGCCCCGCAGACCACCACCGTCACCACCACCAAGGTCGACGACGCGGCCGTGGCCCAGGCCCAGCAGCAGGTCGCCACCGCGCAGACCAACCTGGCCAACGCCCAGGCGGCGCTGGCCGGCACCACCCTGACCGCCTCGGTGGACGGCACGGTCGCCTTGGTCTCCGGCAAGGTCGGCGACACCGTCGGGGCCACCGGCTCCGGCGCCTCCGCCTCGTCCTCCTCCGGCAAGTCCACCGGGACCGGCACGGGTTCGGCGGCCGCCCCGAGCGGCTTCATCGTGCTCACCAACCCGACCGGGATGCAGGTCACCGCGAACTTCTCCGAGCTCGACTCGCTCAAGCTGAAGAAGGGCGAGGCGGCCACCGTCACCCTGAACGCGCAGTCCGACACCAAGCTCAACGCGACCGTCCTGTCGGTCAGTTCGCTGCCCACCGGCAGCGGCTCCGGCGGCGCGGCCGGCTCCGCCGCCGTCCAGTACGCGGCCACGCTGCAGATCACCGGCGACACCAGCACGCTGCGCACCGGCCTCAGCGCCACCGTCCAGGTGATCACCGGCGAGGCCGACAACGCGCTCTCGCTGCCCACCTCCGCGCTGTCCGGCACCGGCACCTCGCGCACCGCGACCCTGGTGCAGCCGGACGGCGCCTCCGAGCGGGTCACCGTCGGGGTCGGGGTCGAGGGCGACAGCACGGTGCAGGTGGTCTCCGGGCTGAAGGAGGGCGACAAGGTCGAACTCCCCACCACCAGCGGCGGGAACGGCTTCCCGAACGCCTCCTTCCCGGGCCTCGGCGGCAACCGGGGCGGGGCCGGCGGCGGGGTCTTCCCGGGCGGTTCCGGTGGCGGTGGCGGCGCCGGTGCCGGGGCCGGTCGCGGCGGCAAGGGCTGACTCGTGAGCATGCGTCACGTCATCGACAAGCGCGTCCCCGCGCACCCCGTCCCGGTGATCCGCATCCGCGGCCTCACCAAGGCGTACGGGCACGGCGACGCCACCGTGCACGCGCTGCGCGGCCCCTCCGACCCGGAGACCGGTGCGCCGCGGGGCGTCAGCCTGGACATCGAACAGGGCGACTTCGTCGCCGTGATGGGCAGCTCCGGCTCCGGCAAGTCCACCCTGATGAACATCCTCGGCTGCCTGGACGTCCCGACCGCCGGCCGCTACCTCCTCGACGGCACCGACGTCGGCCACCTGGACGAGCAGCAGCTCGCACTGGTGCGCAACCGCAAGATCGGCTTCGTCTTCCAGTCCTTCAACCTGGTGCCCCGCACCACCGCCCTCGCCCAGGTCGAGCTGCCGCTCGCCTACGCGGGCGTCCGGACCGCCGAGCGGCGCCGCCGGGCGATGGCCGCGCTGTCGCTGGTCGGGCTCGCCGAGCGGGCCGGCCACAAGCCCAACGAGCTCTCCGGCGGCCAGCAGCAGCGCGTCGCGGTGGCGCGGGCGCTGGTGACGGCGCCCGCGATGCTGCTCGCCGACGAGCCGACCGGCAACCTCGACAGCCGCTCGACGGAGGAGGTGCTGGCCCTGATCGACGGGCTCAACGCCACCGGCCGCACGGTCGTGCTGATCACCCACGAGGACGAGGTCGCCCGGCACGCCAAGCGGGTGCTGCGACTGGTCGACGGGCAGATCGTGAGCGATCTGCGGCAGGCGCCCGTGGAGGGGCCGCCGCCCTTCCTGGACGCGGCCTACGCGGAGCTCGCGGCGGGCCCGGCGGGCGCGGCCGGCGTGGCGGGCGCGGAGGTGCCGGCGTGATCCTCTGGCAGACGCTCCGCTTCGCGGTCGGCGGCCTGGCCGCCAACAAGGTGCGCTCGGCGCTCACCATGCTCGGCGTGCTGATCGGCGTGGCCTCGGTGATCCTGCTGCTGGCGGTCGGCAACGGCTCGTCGGTGGCGGTGAAGGACTCGATCACCTCGCTCGGCACCAACTCCCTGACGGTCAGCTCCGGTTCGGCCAACGGCGGCTCCCGGGCCACCTCCTCGGTGAAGAAGCTGACGGTCGCCGACGCCAAGGCGCTGGCGAGCGACACCGACGCGGGGGCGATCAGGTCGGTCGCCCCGGTGGTCACCACCAGCGGCACCGCGCTGTACGGGAACATCTCGTACAGCCCCGGCTCGATCGTCGGCACCTACCCGTCGTACTTCGAGACCGCCAACCAGAAGGTCGCGCACGGCGAGTACTTCACCGACGACGACGTGCTCAACTCGCGCAAGGTCGCGGTGCTCGGCGCGACGACGGCCAAGCAGCTGTTCGACACCGAGAACCCGGTCGGCAAGTCCGTGGTGCTGGGCGGCACGCCGTTCACCGTGGTCGGCGTGCTCCAGGCCAAGGGCGGCAGCGGCTTCACCGACCCGGACGACGTCGTCATCGCCCCGCTGCCGACGGTGCAGAACGCCTTCACCGGCTTCGGCTCCGTCAACCAGATCCTGGTCCAGGCCGCGAACGCGGACAGCACCACGGCCGCCCAGTCCGAGATCACCCGCGTCCTGCTCGGCACGCACGCGATCGCCGACCCCGCCAAGGCGGACTTCCGGATCACCAGCCAGGCCTCCCTGCTCACCGCGAGGGAGAGCACGACGAAGACCTTCACCGTGCTGCTCGGCGCGGTGGCCGCGATCTCGCTGCTGGTCGGCGGGATCGGGATCACCAACATCATGCTGGTGACGGTCACCGAGCGGACCAGGGAGATCGGCATCCGCAAGGCGCTCGGCGCCCCGCGGGCGGTGATCCTCGGGCAGTTCCTCACCGAGTCGACGCTGCTGTCGGTGATCGGCGCGGGGTTGGGCGTGGCCGCCGGAATCGCCGGCTCGCACTTCAGCATCGTCGGCATCACGCCGGTGGTGATCCCCGAATCGGTGCTCGGCGCCTTCGCCATCGCCGTCGCCATCGGGCTGTTCTTCGGCAGCTACCCCGCCAACCGGGCCGCCTCGCTGCGGCCGATCGACGCCCTCCGGCACGAGTAGGACTCCACTGTCATGAGCAAAGAGATCGCCACGGTCGAGGCCGCGACCCCGGCCGAGCAGGTCGCCCTCCTCGCCACCCCGCCGGACGCGCGGGACGTGAGCGCCGAACTGGCCGCGCCGCCGAGGCGGAAGCTGCCCTGGCTCAGCCTGGTGCTGGCGGGCGGCGTGATCGCCACCGGGGCGTTCGCGGGCGGGGTCTGGTACCAGCAGAACAACGGGCCGACGGGCGGCGGGAAGTCCTCCGCCCGGCCGGCGGCCGCCGCTGCGGGTGCGGCTGCTCAGGGAGGCGGCTACGGGCAGGGGCAGGGCGGCTCCCGCCGTGGGGGCCAGGGCACCGGGCAGGGCGCTGGGCAGGGCGGGCAGGGGCAGGGCGGGCAGGCCGGCTTCGCCCGGGGCACGGTCAAGGCCGTCGACGGCAACACCGTCTACCTGACCGACACCAACGGCAACACCATCAAGGTCACCACCGGCGACGCGACGAAGGTCCAGCTCAACAAGGAGGGCAAGGTCGGGGACCTGCAGCCCGGCCAGAGCGTGACGGTCGTCGGCACCCCCGACGCCAACGGTGGCTACACCGCCAGCCAGCTGGTCGAAGGCGCCGCCGGCGGATTCGGTGGTGGTGGTGGTGGCTTCGGCGGCGGTGCCGGTGGCGGCGCTCCCAGGAACCCGTCCGGCGGCTGACCCGGAGCCGACGGACGCCGCGAGGCCCTCGCCCCTTCGGTGGGCGAGGGCCTTCGCATGTGTTCAGCGCGGTTCGAGGAGGCTCACCGCTCCCACGCCGCCTCTCGGTCGAGGTCCCGCAGCAGGTGGAGGAGGTTGACGAGGGTGCTCACGGGCGCGTTGCCGAAGTCGACCAGGAGACGCCCGTCGAGGATCGTCTCGCCCGCCGAGGCCGAGCCCCAGAGCAGCCCGTACGGGAGGCCCCGACGGTGCAACTCCCCGAGCAGGCCGGTGATGTGCGGGGCGGCGAAGTTCCGCATCCGGGGGTCGTCGGGGGCGATCGGTTCGCGGGTCACGCGGCGGAGTCCAGCTCGTACCAGACCGTCTTGCCACGCTCCTGGGGGTCGACGCCCCAGCGGTGGGTGAGCCCGGCGACGAGCTGGAGGCCCCGGCCGGACTCGGCGAGCAGGGAGAGGGGCTTCTCGTGCGGGAGCAGGGCGCTCTCGTCCGCGACGCAGACCCGGAGGGTGTCGACGTCGAGGGAGAAGTAGACGACGGGCGAGGCGGTACCGGCGTGCCGCCACGCGTTGACGATGAGTTCGCCGAGGGCGAGTTCGGCGTTGAAGATGGTCTCGGTGTCCCAGGAGGCGCGGGTCAGGGCGCTTCGCAGGGCCTGCCGGGTGAGGGTGAGGGAGGGGGTGTTCAAGGTGCACACGGGAACCTCCGAGAGGTATGGGTGTGGAGGGGGAGAGCCGCGAGCCGGACCAGGGCGTGGCCGCTCTTCGGCCGGAGGGCAGCAGGCGCCTACTGCCCTGAACCAAGGCGTGTCTGACGATCCATCGGATCGTTCTGAGGGTGACGATAGCGTGAGGCGCCACAGATTTGTGGCGATCCACGCGAAGTTCCCCCGAACGGGGCTGGCAGACTGGACCCATGGCCCTTCGATCGAACCCGACGCTTCGCCAGTTGAGGTTGGGTGCCGAACTTCGCAGGATGCGGGAACAGGCCGGCCTCGGCGGCAGCCAGCTCGCCCGCGCACTGGGCATCAACCCCGCCCACGTGACGCAGATGGAGAGCGGCAAGACCGGCATCAGCGTCGAACGCCTGCGCACGATCGCGGCGTTGTGCATGTGCGTCAACGAGCCCCTGATCGACGCGCTCGCGGACATCATCACGGACCGCGACAAGGGAGGCTGGTGGGAGGAGTACCGGGGGAACCTTTCGCAGGACTTCCTCGAAGTTGCTGAGATCGAGGCTCACGCACGGGCGCTCTCGGTCTACACGATGGCCTTCATCCATGGGCTGCTTCAGACCAACACCTATGCCTCAGCCGTCTTCGCTCGCTCCTATCCGCCTCTGCCGGGGCACGAGGTCGACCTGAGAGCCTCCTTCCGCCTGCGGCGTCAGCACATCATCCGTTCCGAGGCGACTCCGTACACCGCATACATCCATGAAGCGGCGCTGCGGATGCAGTTCGGCGGGGCAAAGGTCCAAGCCGAGCAACTCGGCGCCCTTGTCGAGGCCTCAGAGCGGCCCAACATCTCCATCCGAGTCGTGCTGTTCGACGTCGACATGATCCCGCTGCCCAACGAGAACTTCACGTACGTCGAGGGTCCGGTTCAGGAACTCGACACGGTTCAGTCGGACTCGGGTGTCGGAAACCTTCTCTTCGATGCCCCGGCTCACACGGCCAGGTTTCGGTCGCTGCTCGCCCGGATCGGTTCGGCTGCTCTCTCGGGGGAGGAGTCCCGAGAGTTTATTCGCTCCATCAAGAAGGACATGGAAAGTAAATATGCGTAACTCCACCTGGCAGAAGTCCAGTTTCTCGGGCTCGAACGCAGACTGTGTTGAGGTGCGAGCCGATGCTGGTGTGATCGAACTCCGGGAGTCCGACGAGGGCGACGTCATCGTCCGCACCACCGCCCGCAACTTCGCCGCGTTCCTCCAGGGCACTCAAGCGGGCGAGTTCGACCACCTGGTGACCATCACCGCCTAGCGAACTGTCCGGCGGCCCCTTGCTCCTCCGCAAGGGGCCGCCGGCGTGCTTCAGAAGTGGTCGGGGCCCGACCCTGCCACCGCGAACTCCGCTCCGCCGTCGACCAGTTCGGCGTCCCGGACCGGATGACCCCCGATCCAGGCCGGGGTGCGGTCCGTCCCTCTCCCGTGCCTACGGCTGGATCACGAAATACACCACGAAGCCCGCGGTCACGCACAGGAAGAACTGCACCATGAAGCCCCAGGTGAGCGGCACTTCGTCCCTGTCGCCCGCCTCGTCGGCAGCCAGTTGCAGGCGCGCCATCCTCCCGAGGTGCCCGGCCGTTCCCAGCGTCAGCGACAGCATCGCCAGCGCGTACATCGACAGCGCGCCGGCCGAGGTCGTCCCGTTCATGTGGGAGCGCCCGACCAGGAAGAGCGCTCCGACCAGCGGTGCCAGGGCCACCATGATCCGGTACTGCCGGGTCACCTGCGGCGGTATCGCCATCGCCCAGAACAGCACCGTCGTCAGCGCGACGATCCACCACCAGGTGGCCACGCTCAGGCCCAGTGGAGTCATGCCCCCACCCCCCACATCACGGACGTTCGCTCACGTCCACTGACGATCACACTATTCAGACCAGCCCCCGCCCCGCGCCGCCCGGACCCCGCAAGATCCCGCCCGGTCCCCTGCCGGTTCCCGGCAAGAAGATAAGACCCGGCACAGGAAGTCGGCCGGCCCGACTTCCTGCGCACCGCCTCCGCCCTGGCGGCCCCTCCTGCCGGTGCCGCTACGGTTCCGGCATGGGAAAGCGGGAGCCGTACTGGCGCAGACTTGGCACTCCGGCGACGCTCGTCCTGTACCGGACCCCGAACCGGTGGCGGTACGCCGTCTACCTCACCGGACCGGGCGGCATCGCCGACGGGGGACTCGACGAACCCGCGCCCTCCTGCGAGCCCGTGATCGCGCAGACGGCCATGCACCGCAAGGCCGAGGAGCTCACCCACCGCACACTCGAGGTCACCTGGCAGGAGGCCGACCAAGACGGCTGCTGGACCGGAGTCATCACCAACCCGGGTCCACTGCCCGCTTCATGAGTGGGGCTGGACCCACCCCCTTGTGGGGCTGGACCCATACTCGGCCGCGCGTCCGCTCCGTAGCGTCGTTCCCACAACGACACGGAGGGGAAAGAACCATGGCGCCCACGGCCCACCAGTCCACCTTCACCACGGTGAAGAAGTGCATCACGCTCTTCGGCCTAGCCGGCGCCATCGTCCTCGGCACGGTCGCCGTGATGGCGTCCATCGGCCACCCGACGACCCCGTTCATGTGGATCCGCGGCGTCATCTTCCTCGCCGTCGCCCCGTACCTCCACCGGCTGGCCACCCGCGCCGCCGCCGGCTCCGCCAAGGCCTTCGACCGCGTCCGCACCCTCTCCACCGTGATGCCGATCGCCATCATCGCCGTGGACCTCATCCCCGGCCTCTGCCCGCCCTGGTACGCCGTCCTCCAGGGCCTCTCCGCCCTCGCCCTCCTCGCCGTCGCCGTCCTCACCCGCACCCCCGCCCTGCGCGCCGCCTTCCCCAACGCCGAATGAACCCCAACCCCCACCCCGACTCGGCGCAGGAAGTCGGCCGTTCGACTCTGCTGGCGAAGTATTCGATCTAGGTCAGGCTCAGGCCGTCGTTGCGATGCCGTGTTGGGTGCAGAGTGTGTGGATGCGGGTGGGGCGGCGGCTTGGTCTGGTGGTGGTGTCGAAGTGGGCGCCGAGTCGGCGGATGTTGACGGCCATGCCGATGAGGACGTTCTGGAGGTGGGTTTTGGCGAGGCCCCGGTAGCGGGATCGTCGCAGGCCGGGGCCTCGGACCGCTTGTGAGACGGTGCCCTCGATGCCGGCGCGGGCCCGGTAGGCCTCGCGCCATCGGGGGGTGTCCTGTT
>NZ_JBIAXP010000017.1:145836-220085 GCF_042896795.1 Kitasatospora sp. NPDC001261 | reverse complement strand
CGAAGGCTGGGGGCCATTGGCGACCGACGACAACGCGGCGAGGTGCGCTTGTGCCCTGGGGGTACCTCCCGGCCGAAGGCTGGGGGAGCGTCGCCCCGCAGACGCGAGTTCGAAGACAGGCCCTGGGTCGTACAGCCGCAGGCTGTCCCCGAGGGAGGACCTCAGCGACCCCCGGTCCGGGGACCGGAGCCGGTCCAGGTGCGCCCGGGCCTCGCCGACCCGGCTCGCGTGGGCCCGCTCGGCCGCTTCGACGGCGGAGCGGGCCCTGCCGCGTTCGCGGCCCGCCTCGCGCTTCAGGTCGCGGAGCTTCCCTCGGGCGGCGTCCAGGTCGCGCCGGTGCTCGGCGTACTCCGGGCCGAAGGCGCACCGCCAGCCCCCGGGGTAGCGCAGCATCAGCCAGGCCACCGCTCCGGCGGCCACCAGCACGACCGTCAGGATCCAGCCCACGGGCCCCATCGCTCCCCCTCCCACCGGTTCCCTCGGCCGGCAGCGGCTCGCGCCGGTCCCGGACGGAGCCGATCGTACGAACGGCGGCCCGTCGGCGTGCGGGATTCCGGGAATCAGGAAGGCTCCTCGGGCCCGACTTCCGGGTTTTGGTCATGTTTTTGGCCGATCTGGTTAAAGACCACGCCAAATAATCGAATGACCTCTTGCCGAAAATGTGATCACATGTGTGGGCGCTGTGGCGTTGTGCGTCACAGGGGAGGGACCGGTCCGCCTCACCGGGCGGGCCCGATCAACAGGAGTCGCACCATCAACACCGCCATCCGCAAGGCCGCCCGTGGGGCCGTGCCCGTCGCCGTCACCGCCTCCGTGCTCGCCACCGGCCTCACCGCCTGCGGCACCGTCCAGCAGCTGTCCGCCGCGCAGAAGGTGTCGAAGGCCTTCGACAAGGTCCGCGACGGCAAGTCGGCCGGCTTCACCCTCTCCATCGACGCCACCCCCGAGCAGGTCGCCGCGTTCGCCAACTCCGGTGAGCACAAGGGCGGCAAGGGCATGATCGGTGCCGCCCGGGGCGACGGCGACATGGACGAGAAGACCGCCAAGGCGATCTCCGGCCTCTCCGTCTCGGTCGCCATCTCGGCCGACAAGCCGCTCAAGGACGTCGAGGCCTTCAGGGACGCCGCCAAGGCCGACAAGAACACCGACCTGACGCTCGACAAGTCGGTGCGCGTCTCCTACGTGCTCGCCGACCGCAGCGGCACCGCGCTGCTGGAGTACCGTCAGGTCGACGCCACCGGATACCTGCACGCCGACGCCAAGGGCCTGGTGAAGCTGGCCGGCGAGGACCCGTCCGTGGTGGACGAGCTGCGCAAGGGCATGCCCGAGCAGCTGAAGCCGGTCGGGGACATGCTGGCCGGCAAGTGGGTCTCCTTCGACCTCCAGTCGCTCGCGGACCAGGCGAAGGAGTCCGACGGCAAGAAGGCCGCCGCCCCGAGCGCCGCCCCCACGCTCGACCCGGAGCTCCAGAACCAGCTCCTCAACTCGATCAAGGACGTGATCGGCCGCACCGTCACGTACGAGGACAAGGGCAAGAAGGACGGCACCGAGCACCTCTGGGTGAGCGCCCCGGCCCGGCAGCTGGTGGACGAGATGTTCAAGGCCGTCAAGCCGCTGTCCGCCAAGTTCCCCAAGCAGCTGGGCGACTTCCCGGACCAGGCCCCGAGCGACGTGCCGGACCGTAGGATCGGCGTCGACCTCTACCTGAAGGACGGCGCCTTCTCCTCCGCCACCTTCGACCTCGCCCAGCTGGCCGACAAGGTGGAGCCGGGCGTCAACTTCCCGGTGAAGCTCGCCTTCAGCCAGGCGGCCCCGAACGTCCAGGCCCCGGCCGACGCCGTCAAGGTGACCGACGAGCAGCTGATGGACGCGGTGCTGGGCCTGGCCACCGCCGGGGACGACTCCGACGACGAGGACCCGGAGGACCTTCCCGCCGCCGCTCCGCTGACCGCCGCCCAGCTCAAGGAGCTCGCCGCGCTCGGCATCCCGGAGGTCCGGGCCCGCGTCTACAACGAGGCCGGTCTGACCTTCCAGGACATCAAGGAGATCGCCAGGACGACCGCCCCCGCCGGGGCGTAGCCGTACCGACCCGACCGGCCGACCGCCCCCGAGCGGTCGGCCGGTCGCGCGTTTCCGGTCGCGCGTTTCCGGTCGCGCGTTTCCGGCCGCGCCTCATCGGTCAGCCACCCGACGGCCGCCGGGAGCACGGGTCGAGCAGTTCGACCCGGCCCTCGCGGAGGTGGCCGCGGTGACCGTCCCCGTACTCCAGCCGCAGGCTGCGGTCCGCCGGGGCGCCGACCACGACGGCGCACTCGACCGCGGCGAAGGAGGACTCGCGGTAGACCCACACCCTGTCCCCGACGTGGAACTCCGCCGTCTCCGAGACGATCACCGGGCTCACCTCCCTTCGGGCCCGCCCACTCGTCTGTACGGTGCGCGGCGCCCGGCTGTTCACCTCCGGCCGGAGCCGGCCGCGGTCACCGGCCGGGCGGCCGGGTCGGCGCCGTGCCGGTCGGCAGGTCGGCCGGGCGGCCCTCCTGGTCCACCGCGGTGCCGTCGGGGTAGCGGGCGCACTCGCTGCCCGCGCTCACCTCGAGGGTGTGGTACGCGGGGTCGAAGCGCAGCGAGGCGCTCTCCGCGAGGGAGCCGGGGCCGGTGTCCGGCGGCGTCAGCGTCAGGCTGGGGACCGGGGCGGACTCGTCGGAGGAGGCGACCGTCCAGCCCTGGGCGGTCAGGCTCTGCCGGGCCCGTCCGACCGCCTCCTCCCACTCGGGCCGGGTGACCCCGGTGAGGGTGAAGCGGGCGCGCAGGGCGGCCGTGCGGGGCTGGTCGGCGCCGGTGTCGTTCATGCTCTCCAGGAGGTGGGAGAGGCCCCGGGCGGAGCAGGCGCCGTAGATCCGGGCCGTGATCCCGTCGTCCCCGCGGTGGTCGGGAGCCGGTGTCGCCTCCGGGCGCAGCGCGAGGGCCTCGTAGACGGTCTGCGTCCGGGCGTCCAGGTGCCGCGCGACGGCCGCCGGGTCCGCCACGGGGTACGGCTTGCCCGTCCAGGCCGCCTCCGCCGCCCCGTACGCCGTGTACCCGACCGTGCCGAGCACCAGGGCCCCGGCGGCCCCGGCCACCGCCGTGACCCGCACGGCCGTGCGGCGGCCCGGGCCGTCCTTCGTTGCGCGATTCCTCATGATCACCATCGTTCACCGCCGGGCCGGGCCGCCGCATGAGTACGGATACTCACCCGGCGGCGTCGGCGTACTCGCGGTCGGACGGGGCGGCGGGTCAGGCGTGGGTGGCAGGTCAGGCGTGGGCGGCGGCGCACTCCGGGTGGCCCCAGGAGCTGCCGACCTTGGTGATCTTGTCGCCCTTGGCGTACCCGCGGCTGCACGGGCAGGTGCCGGGGAAGCGGGCGTTCAGGGTTCGCGAGCCGCCGCTCCGCTTGGCGGCGCCCGTGCTACCCGTGGCGCCGGTGCTACCGGAGGCGGCGGGCCGGGTGGTGCGCGCCTTGGGGGCCTTCGAGGCGGCGGCCGGGTCGGGGACGGGCAGGTCGGCGGCGGTGCCGGAGGCGTCCTGCTGGGTGCGGGCGGCGTCGCTGGCGGCCTTGTCGGCGATGGCGTTCAGCGGGTCGCCGTCCACCTGGTGGGCCGGCACGTACACGAAGGTGACGTCCCGGCCCTCCAGCAGGGCGTCGATCGCCTGGATCAGCTCCTGGTTGGCGACCGGCTTGCCGGCCGCCGTCTTCCAGCCGTTGCGCTTCCAGCCCTTCAGCCACTTGGTCACCGAGTCGCGGGTGTAGGTGCTGTCCAGCCTCACCTCCAGCGGCACCGCCGGGTCCGTCGCGGCCAGCAGCTGCCGCAGCGCCGTCAGCTCGCCCACGTTGTTGGTGCTGTGCCCGAGCGCGCCGGCCTGCCAGCGCTGGGGCGCCCCGGTGGCGTCCGCGACCACGTAGGCCCAGCCCGCCGGCCCGGGGTTGCCCTTGGCTGCTCCGTCACACGCTGCAATGACTCGTTCGACCATGCCCCGATCATGCCTGGTCGGACGGCCCGGAGACAAAGCCGCTCAGGTGCGCAGCAGGGGCAGCAGCAGCGCCGCCGACCAGCTGAAGTTGGTCGAGCTGTGCCCCTCCCCCGTCAGCGGGTCGTAGTTCTCCCGCACCGGGCCGTCCCCGGCCAGTCCGGCTGCGGTGGCGAGCAGCCGCTCGACGGTGCGCCGGGCGTCCTGCTCCCAGCCGTAGCGGCGCAGGCCCTCGATCGCGAAGTAGGTCTGGTCGAGCCAGGCCAGTCCGCGCCAGTAGCCGCCGGGGTCGAAGGAGGGCGAGCTGCGGGCCACGGTCGGGAACGGCATGGCGGTGCCGAACTCGGCCGGGTCGAGCAGCAGCCGGCGGACGGTACGGGCCTGGGCGGCGGTGGCGCTGCCGGACCAGAGCGGGATCGCGCCCTCGATGCCGCGGCCGCGGGCGGTGAGCCGGGCGCCGGTGGCCAGGTCGGTGTCGTGGAACCAGCCGGTGGCCGGGTCGTACATGGTGTCGCGCACGGCGGTGTCGATCCGGTCGGCGCCGGCGCGCAGCCGGTCGGCGGCGGGCCGGTCGCCGAGTTCGGCGGCGATCAGCGCCAGGTGGCGGTGGTCGGCGGCGAGGTAGGCGTTGAGGTCGACCGAGCGCTGGTCGAGCGACCAGCCGAGCAGTGTGCCGTTCGCGTCCCGGTTGGGGACGACGGCGGAGGTGTCGAAGCGCGGGGCGTTGTCCATGCCGGACTCCCAGGCCGCCGCCTCCCGGCAGTCCTCGGCGGTCGCGTTGGCCGGGTCGACGGTGGCGCCGTACTGGCACAGGCCCTCGCCGAGGTGGTCGCGGGTGCGGTACCACCAGTCCCGGTAGGCGGTCAGCCTGGGCAGCATCTCGCGCAGGAAGGCGCGGTCGCCGCTGCGCCGGTAGACCTCCCAGACCGCCCAGGAGGCCAGCGGGGGCTTGGAGTTGCGCTCGTTCCAGTTGCCGCCGCCGGTGGTCTGGTCGTTGTAGAAGACGCAGTCGGGGACCATCCCGGCGTCCTGCGGGCGCTCGGCGGAGCCGGACGGGACCTGGTGGTCGAAGACGGCGCGGATCTGGTCGGCGGCGAGGCCGGGGGCGAAGGCGGCGGTGCCGACGGCCTGCTTCCAGGTGTCCCAGGCCCAGACCCCGCTGAACCACTTGTAGGAGATCGTGGGGGTGACGGCGTCGTGCCGGATCCTTCCGGCCGGGCTGCGCCAGTTGGTGACGAGGGTCTGGACGCACTTGGCGGCGGTGCGGCGGCGGGCGGCCGGGACGCTCTCGGTGGCGCGGACGAGGTACCCGTGCCAGCGGGCGGTGCCCTCCGCCGCGACCCGTTCCGGGGTGCGCAGCGCGGTGTCCGCCTCCTTCGCGGCGCGGGCGTACTCGGCCTCGGTGAAGGTGTAGCTCTCGGTCCAGTCCAGGCTGCGGGTCTCCCCCGGCGCCAGCCGTACGGGCTCGGCGAGTTCGGTGCGGTGGCCGTCGCCGTCGGCGCTCAGCACGACCCGGACGGGCCGGGCGTGGCGGACGGCGAAGCGCTCGGTGCCGTCGGTGAGGTAGTCCCAGGTCTGCCGGACCTTGGCGAAGCGCACCTCCACGCCGCGTTCGGCGGCGACCAGCTTCGGTGCCTCGCGCTGGGGGCCGGTGGCGGGGCGCAGCAGCCGGCCGGTCCAGGCGGCGGCGAGGGTCCGTACGGCCGGGCCGGTGTTGGCGAGCCGGGCGCGGAGCAGGGCGGTGCGGTTGCCGGCGAAGCGCAGGTCCAGGGTGAGGGCGAGGCCGCCGCCGAGGTCGTGGGTGAGCCGCAGCAGGCCGGGCAGCGAGGTGCCGCGGGCGGGGGCGCCGGCGGTGAGGTCCAGGGGGCGGCCCTGTTCGGTGAGCTGGAGGCGGGTCAGGCCGTCGCTGAGCCACCAGGGGTACTCCTGGGCGAGGTACAGCGGGCCGGTGAAGCCGCCCTGGGGGTCGGTGGGGCGGGGCAGGGCGTAGGCGTGCCAGGCGCCGAGGTCGGCGAAGACGGTGATCGGGTTGTTGCCGCGGGCGTCGCCGGGGTAGGCCTGGGCGGGGGTGCCGTGCAGGTCGAGGACGTCGGCGTAGCGCTTGCCGTCGACCGTGTCCGGTCCGTCCTGGGCGTGGGCGGCGGCCGGGGCGGCCAGGGTGCCGGCGGCGGCGACCGCCGAGGCGGCGAGGAAGTGGCGGCGGGTCAGCGGGTTCACGGGCGCTCCTCGGCGGCGGGGAGTCGGAGGACGGCGGCGCCGAGCGGCGCGAGGGTGACGGCGTCGCCAGTGGCGGCGCCGGTGAGCAGGTCGGTGCCGGGCGTGTCGAGGGGCACGCGGCGTTCGACGCCGCCGTGGTTGAGCAGGAAGAGGTACTGGCGGCCGTCGGCGGCGTGGCGGCGGGTGGCCTCGACGTCCGCCGGGAGGTCCGGCAGTTCGGCGCCCACTCCGGCTTCGGCGAGCGGCAGGTCGAGCACCCGGCCGGTGTCGGCGCCGAGGTGGCAGCTGAGATACCAGGCGGTGCCGGCGCCCAGCCGGTTGCGGGTGACGGCCGGGAGGCCGGCCAGCGTGCCGGAGGCGTAGCGGGCGAGGGTCTCGGCGCCCTCGGTCTCGATCCACTCGCTCCAGCGCTCGGCGCGCAGGTCGGCGCCGTGCGGCTCGGCGTGCGGCTCGGCGCCGTCCGACCGGGGGCCGTCAGGCGCAGTGCCGTCCAGCCGTACGGCGGTGGTCTCGCCGTCCGGGATCGGCCAGTGCTCGTCCACGACGATCCCGAGCAGTTCGCGCAGCGGCCCGGGGTGGCCGCCGGGGTGGATGTGGTCGTGCCGGTCGGCGATGCCGCTGAACGGGCCGCAGACCAGCCGGCCGCCGTCCCGTACGTAGGCGGTGAGCCGGTCGGCGGTGGCGGTGTCGAGCAGGTAGAGGTTGGGGGCGAGCACCAGCGGGTAGCCGTCGAGCCCGGCGGTGGGCGGGACGAAGTCGACGGTGACGCCGCGCTCGTGCAGCGCCGCGTACCAGGGGCGGAGCAGCTCGGGCCAGCGCATCCGGGCGGAAGGGTGGTCGTCCAGTTCCAGCGCCCACCAGCTGTCCCAGTCGAGCAGGACGGCGGCCCGTCCGCGCAACCGGCTGCCGGCGATCTCGCCGAGGCGGCGCAGCTCGGCGCCGAAGCGGACGGTCTCCTGCCAGCCGCGCGCGGCGGTGCCCCGGTGCGGGAGCATCGCGCTGTGGAACTTCTCGGCGCCGGCCACCGAGGCGCGCCACTGGAAGTGCAGGACGCCGTCGGCGCCGCGGGCGAGTGCCTGGAGCGACCAGAGGCGGTAGAGGCCGGGACGCTTGGGCACGTTGACCGGCCGCCAGCTGACCGCGGAGGGGGCCTGTTCCATCAGCAGCCAGGGGCGGCCGCCCTTGAGCGAGCGCATCAGGTCGTAGTTCATCGCCGCGTTGACGTGGGCGAGCGGGTCGGCCGGGTCGGGGTAGGCGTCGTCGGAGACGAGGTCCTCGTGCCGGCTCCACTCCCAGTAGTCCAGCGCCTTGAGCATCGACATGAAGTTGGTGGTGACGGGGACGCCGGGCGAGACCTCGTCCAGGACGGCCTTCTCGGCGCGGTGCAGGGCGAGCAGCGCGTCCGAGCAGAACCGGCGCCAGTCCAGCAGCTGGGTGGGGTTGACCGGGCCGGGCGCGGTGCGCGGCGGCTCGATCTGCTCGAAGGAGGTGTAGCGCTGCGACCAGAAGGCGGTGCCCCAGGAGCGGTTCAACTCCTCGATGCCGCCGTGCCGTTCGCGCAGCCAGCGGCGGAAGTCGACGGCCGAGGCGGGGCAGAAGCACTCCTGGACGTGGTCGCCGTACTCGTTGTGGATGTGCCACAGGGCGAGCGCGGGGTGGTGGCGGTAGCGTTCGGCGAGCGCCCGGGTGAGCCGGACGGCGGCCTCGCGGTAGGCGGGCGAGGAGGGGCAGTAGTGCTGGCGCGAGCCGAACTCCAGCCGGACGCCGTCGGCGGTGACGGGCAGCAGGTCGGGGTGGGCGCGGACCAGCCAGGCGGGCGGGGAGGCGGTGGCGGTGGCCAGGTCGACGGCGACACCGTGCCGGTGGCAGAGGTCGAGCAGGCAGTCCAGCCAGCCGAAGTCCCAGCTGTCGGCGTCGGGTTGGAGGCGGGCCCAGGAGAAGACGCCGACGGTGACCAGGTTGACCCCGGCCTCGGCCATCAGCTTCACGTCCTCGGCCCACACCTGCTCGGACCACTGCTCGGGGTTCCAGTCCCCGCCGTACAGCAGGCCGGGCACCCGGGTGAGGCGGTCGGTGGTCACGGTCAGGCGGTCGGTGGTCACGGTCGCGGTCATCCCTTCACGGCTCCGCCCAGCAGGCCCGCCACGAACTGCCGCTGGAAGAGCAGGAAGAGCACCATCAGCGGGAGCGTGGCCAGGAAGGAGCCGAGCATCAGGCCGGAGTAGTCGACGTGGGTCAGCCCGGTCAGCGTGTTGAGCGCGACCGGCACGGTGTACTTGTCCTCGGTGTTGAGCATCAGCAGCGGCCAGATGAAGCCGTTCCACTGGCCCATGAAGGTGAAGATCACCAGCGCGCCCAACTGCGGCCGTACGCACGGCAGGACGACCTGGTAGAAGGTGCGCAGCTCGCCGGAGCCGTCGATCCGGGCCGACTCCAGCAGTTCGTCGGGGAAGTCCAGGAAGCCCTGGCGCATCAGCAGGATGCCGAAGGAGTTGGCCAGGAAGGGGACGATCACCGCCTGGTAGCTGTCGATCCAGCCGAGGCTGGCCATCATCTGGAACAGCGGGACGAGCAGCACCTGCAACGGGATCATCATGGTCGCCAGCACCAGTCCGAGCAGCAGCCCGCGGCCGCGGAAGCGGTACTTGGCCAGCCCGTAGCCGCACATCGCGGACAGCAGCGAGCTGAGCGCGGTGTAGACGACGGCGATCCCGAGGCTGTTGAGCATGACCCGGCCGAAGCCGATGGTCTCCTGGAGGTGCGCCAGGTTGCGCAGCAGGTTGCCGCCAGGCAGGAACGGCGGTGGGGAGTGGAACAGTTCGGAGCTGCTGTGGGTGCTGGCGATCAGCATCCAGGCGAAGGGCACCAGGCTGAGCACGGCGCCGAGGGTGAGGGCGGCGAGGACGGCGATCCGGCCGAGGCGGGCGGGCAGCGGGGCGCGGCCGCCGCGACGCGGCGCTGTGGTGGCGGCGGCAGTGGTGGTCACGGTGGTCATCGGCGGCGTTCCCTTCCGTAGAGCCGGAACTGGAGCAGCGAGACCGCCGCGATGATCAGCACGACCACCCAGGCGATGGCGGCCGCGTAGCCGAAGTCGAGCTGCTGGAAGCCGACCTTGTAGAGGTAGACCACCGGGGTGAGGGTCGCGTCGCCGGGGCCGCCGCGGGTCAGCACGTAGTTCTCGTCGAAGAGTTGCAGGGTGCCGATGGTGGAGGTGATGACGCAGAACAGCACCACCGGGCGCAGCTGCGGCAGGATCACGCCGCTGTAGGTGCGCACGGTGCCGGCGCCGTCGAGGGCGGCGGCCTCGTACTGGTCGCGGCCGATCGCCTGCAGTCCCGCCAGCAGGATGACGGCGTTGTAGCCGGTCCACCGCCAGGTGACCGAGCCGATCAGCGAGATCCGGGCCCAGGTGGGCGAGTTGAGCCAGTCGACCGGGCCGAGTCCGAGCGCCTGGAGGAGCTGGTTGGCGAGGCCGCCGTCGGTGCGCAGCAGGACCTGGAAGACCACGGCGTAGGCGACCAGGGTGGTGATCGCGGGCAGGAAGAACACCGCCCGCCAGCCGGCCCGGAACCGCAGCCAGGACTGGTTGAGCAGGACGGCGAGCACCAGGGCGAGGCCGATCATCACGGGCACCTGGACGGCGAGGATCAGGCCGGTGTTGACCAGGGAGTGCAGGAAGGCCGGGTCGTGCAGCATCCGCCGGTACTGGTCCAGGCCGACCCAGACGTCGGCGCCGTCGCGGCGGGCGGTGAAGCTCTGGTAGAGGCTGGCGCCGAGCGGATAGGCGAAGAAGGCGACGAAGAGCGCGGTGGTGGGCCCGGCGAACAGCCAGGCGGCGGTGCGTGGGGAGCGTCGGCGGCGGGCGGGGGCGGCCTGGGTGGTCGCCGACGGCTTGCGCAGGGTGGCCGGGAGGCTGCTGGTCATCGGGCCCGCCTACCCGACCGTCTGGCGGCCGGTCGCGGTGGCGATCTGGCGGGCGGCGGAGCGCAGGACGGTGCCCGGGTCGGCGCCGTTGTGCAGCACCTGGTTGACGGCGGTGGTGACGATGTCGCCGGCCTTGGAGTCGTCGGCGGTGAGCTCGACGGTGGGGATGGCGCGGGTGAGTCCGGCGAACAGCTGCATGGCCGGCTGGCCGCCGTAGTAGGGGGCGGGCTGCTGGAAGTACGGGTCGTCCAGGGCGGGGAGGTAGGCGGGAAAGAGGCCTTCGTGCTGCATCATCGAGGCCTGGTTGGCCTTGTCGGCGAGCAGGAAGGAGAGGAAGGCCCAGGCCGTCTCCGGGTTCCGGCTCTGCGCGGTGACGCACAGGGTGGAGCCGCCGCTGTTGGAGGTACGGGGGCCGCCGGGGGTGAAGGCGGGCAGCGGGACGACGCCGACCTTCCCGCCGAGGTCGGCCATGTCGCTGGTGAGGGTGCCGTCCCACCAGGCGGCGGTGGGGGTGGTGGCGGCCTTTCCGTCGTGGGTGCCGGAGACGAGCCCGGACCAGCCGTTCTCGAAGTCCACCAGGTCGCGGTCGACGAGCTGCTTGAGCAGGGTGAGCGCGCGTTCGGCGGCGGGGGTGGCGACGGCCACCTTGCCGTCGGTGAACCAGCGCTGGCCCTGCTGCTGGAGCAGCATGGCGAAGAAGCTGTCCTGTTTGGCGTCCAGGATGAGCAGCTTCCTGCCGGTGGCGGCCTTGAGCGCGGTGCCGGCGGTGAGGTAGTCGTCCCAGGTGGCGAGGCCGGCCGGGTCGATGCCGGCCTGCTGGAACAGGTCGCGCCGGTAGAACAGGGCGCACGGCCCGCTGTCCCAGGGCAGCGCGAAGACCTTGCCCTTGGCATCCGTGACGGTCCGCCAGGACGCCTCCGCGTACTGGGACTTGAGGCCTGCCGCGCGACTGGTGAGGTCGACCAGGCCGTTCGGGAAGTTGCCGATGTAGGTGGGCAGCTTGTGGCCCTCGACGGTGAGGATGTCGGGTAGCCCGCTGCCGGCGCCGAACCCGACGGAGATCTTGTCGTAGGCGTTGTCGTAGCCGATGTCCACCACGTCGACGGTGGTGCCGGGGTGGGCCTGTTCGAAGGCCTTGCCGAGCCGTTGCATGGCCTTGGCGGCGACGTCCCAGGACCAGATGACGACCTTGCCGGAGAGGGCGGCGCCCGGGCTGCCGGTGAGCTGCTTGGCACTGGTGCCGCCGGCGCCGCCGGTCGCGCAGCCGGTGGCGCCGGCCATCAGCAGCGCGCCGCCCGCGAGTCCGGCGGAGAGGATCCGGCGCCGTGCCGGACCTGATGTCAATTCGCCCTGGTCACAGGCTGGTTGGGGATCTTTTTTGTGCCGGGTTCGTGCGGACATCTTGCCTCCCGACTGGTGAATGCCGAATGCTGTATACAGAACTCAGCATTCACAACCCCGTCAAGGCTTGTGACTGAAATCGCGGAAGGTGCCAGCATGAGCACACGCGTCCCCCGAACCCACCCGTACATCCCCAACTCCGCCCCGCAGGTGAGGAAAGCGATGCTGGCGGAGGTCGGCGCCCAGGACGTCGAGGAGTTCTACGCCGACATCCCGGCCGCCCTCCGGCTGGACCGCCCGCTGCGGCTGCCCGAGCCGCTCGGCTCCGAGGCCCGGCTGGTCGCCCACATGGAGGAGCTGCTCTCCCGCAACACCGCCGTCCCGCCGGGCCGCAGCTTCCTCGGCGCCGGCTGCTACCGCCACCACGTGCCCGCCGTGGTGGACGAGATCGTCAACCGCAGCGAGTTCCTCACCGCCTACGCGGGCGAGCCGTACGAGGACCACGGCCGCTTCCAGGCACTGTGGGAGTACCAGTCGCTGATGGCCGAGCTGCTGGCCGTCGACGTCGTCAACGTGCCGACGTACGACGGGTTCCAGGCCGCCGCGACGGCGCTGCGGATGGCCGGACGGGCCACCGGGCGGCGCCGGCTGGTGCTGGTCGGCGCGATCGACCCGGACCGGATCTCCCGGATCCGCGACTACGTCCGGGGCGTCCACGAGCTCGTCCTCGTCCCGGCCGATCCCGCCGCCGTCCGGGCCGCGCTCGCCGAGGGCGACGCGGCCGCCGTCTACGCCCAACTCACCGACCACGACGGCCGGGTGGACCAGGATCTGCCGAGCTACATCGAACTCGCCCACCAGGCGGGCGCGTTGGCCGTCGCCCACGTCAACCCGCTCAGCCTCGGCGTGCTCACCCCGCCCGCCGAGCTCGGCGCCGACCTCACCTGCGGCGACCTCCAGCCGCTCGGCATCCACCCGAGCTACGGCGGCGGCAACGCGGGCTTCATCGGCAGCGCGGACGACGAGCGCCTGGTCGCCGAGTACCCGAGCCGGCTGTTCGGCCTCGTCCCCACCGACGTCCCCGGCGAGTACGGCTTCGGCGACGTCGCGTACGAGCGCACCTCCTTCGCGGTGCGCGAGGAGGGCAAGGAGTGGGTCGGCACCGCCGCCGCCCTGCACGGCATCGCCGCCGGGGTCTACCTCACGCTGATGGGCCCGCACGGCATGCGGGAGATCGGCGCGACGATCCTCGCCAACACCGCCTACGCCCGGCAGCGGCTGGCCGAGGTCCCCGGCGTGGAGCTCGCGGACCCGCGGGCCGTCCACTTCGCCGACTTCACCGTCCGCTACACCGGCGAGCGCACCGCCGCGGAGATCGCCGAGGCGCTGCTCGCCCGCGGCCTGCACGGCGGCACCCCGGTCGGGGCCGACGAGGCCGGCGCCCGCGAGGGCCGCTACTGCGTGACCGAGCTGCACACCCGGGCCGACATCGACCGCCTCGCCGACGCACTTGAGGAGATCGCGAAGTGACGAACCGTCAGAACAGCGAGCCGGTGGACCCGCGGATCGCCCCCAAACCCGCCCTGCGCCGCTTCCACCAGGCCCGCTGGGACGAGAAGCTCGTCTTCGAGCTCGGCGCCCCCGGCGAGCGCGGCGTCCTGCCCCCGCTGCCCGAGGCCGCCGTCACCGCCGCCGTCGGCGACCCGGCCGAACGGCTGCCCGCCGCGCTGCGCCGCGCCACACCGCCCGCCCTGCCCGAACTCGGCCAGCAGCAGGTGCTCCGGCACTACCTGCGGCTCTCCCAGGAGAACCTCGGCGCCGACCTCAACGTGGACGTCGGCCAGGGCACCTGCACCATGAAGTACAGCCCCAAGGTCAACGACACCTTCGTCCGCGACCCCCGGATCGCCGCCCTGCACCCCGCGCAGGACCCCTCCACCGTCCAGGGCGTGCTCGAACTCGTCCACCGGCTGGAGCAGTTGCTCAAGGAGGTCTCCGGCATGGACCGGGTCAGCCTCCAGCCCGGCGCGGGCTCGGCGGCGATCTGGACCAACGTCTCGGTGATCCGCGCCCACCACGCCGCACGCGGCGAACTGGAGCAGCGCGACGAGATCATCACCACCGCCTTCTCCCACCCCTCCAACGCCGCCTGCGCCAAGACCGCCGGCTTCCGGGTGATCACCCTGCACCCCGACGCCGACGGCTACCCCGACATCGAGGCGCTGCGCGCCGCCGTCGGCCCGCGCACCGCCGCACTGCTCATCACCAACCCCGAGGACACCGGCATCTACAACCCCCGGATCGCCGAGTTCGTCCGGATCGTCCACGAGGCCGGCGGCCTGTGCGCCTACGACCAGGCCAACGCCAACGGCATCCTCGGCATCACCCGGGCCCGCGAGGCCGGCTTCGACCTGTGCCACTTCAACCTCCACAAGACCTTCTCCACCCCGCACGCCTGCGGCGGACCGGCGGCCGGCGCCTGCGGCGTCACCGCCGAACTCGCGCCCTACCTGCCGCGCCCCACCGTCGAGTTCGACGGCGAGCGGTACGTCCTGGACGACGACCGGCCGGACTCGGTCGGCAAGATCCGCCCCTACCTGGGCGTCGTGCCGAACCTGGTGCGCGCCTACGCCTGGATCACGGCCCTGGGCGCTGAGGGGCTGCGCGAGGCCGCCGAGACCGCCGTGCTCAACAACAACTACCTGCTGCACCGGGTCCGGCGGATCCGCGGCGTCTCCGTCCCGTACGCCGAGGGCCGCCCCCGGGTCGAGCAGGTCCGCTACAGCTGGCAGCAGCTCAACGAGGACACCGGCCTGCACAGCGAGGACCTCGGCTACCGCGCCGCCGACTTCGGCACCCACTACTGGACCAGCCACCACCCGTACGTCGTCCCGGAGCCGATGACGCTGGAGCCCACCGAGTCCTACTCCCGGGCCGACCTGGACGAGTACGCGGCGATCCTCGCCGAGGTCGCCCGCGAGGCGTACGAGGACCCGGAGACCGTCCGCACCGCGCCGCACAACTCCACCGTGCACCGGATCCGGCACGAGCCGCTGGACGACCCGGCGGTCTGGGCGGTCAGCTGGCGCGCCTACCGCCGCAAGGTCCTGGGCGAGCGGCCGTGACCTCCGCCCCGGGCGCCCGGATCGGGCTGGTGGTCAACCCGGTCGCCGGCCTCGGCGGCCTGGTCGGCCTCAAGGGCAGCGACGGCGCCGAGGTCCAGCGGCGGGCCCTGGCGCTCGGGGCCCGTCCGCAGGCCGTCGCCCGGGCAGCGCTGACGATCGGTCAACTTCCGCCGGACGTCGAAGTGATCACCGTCGACGGCCCGATGGGCGCCGCCGCGGCGCGGGCGGCCGGCCGGCCCGCGCGGGTCGTCCACCATTCCACGGGGGAACCGAGCACCGCCGCCGACACCCGGGCGGCGGTGCGCGCCCTGGTCGCGGCCGGCGCCGGGCTGCTGCTGTTCTGCGGCGGCGACGGCACCGCCCGCGACGTGCTGGACGCACTCGGGCCCGAGCCCCGGGTGCCGGTGCTCGGCATCCCCGCCGGGGTCAAGATGCACTCCGCCGTGTTCGCCGTCCACCCCCGGGCCGCCGCCGAGGTCGCGGCGGCCTGGGCGGCCGGCCGCGGCGTCCGGCTGACGGCCGCCGAGGTGGTGGACCGGGACGAGGCCGCGCTGCGGGCCGGCCGGGTCTCCGCCCGGCTGTACGGCCGACTGACCGTCCCCGTGCTGCCCGCCCGGGTCCAGCAGCGCAAGACCGGCAGCTCCGGGCCCGACCCGGGGACACCGGCCGGCCTCGCCGCCGAGGTCGCCGAACGCGTCGGCCCCGGCGGGCTGCTGCTCCTCGGACCCGGCAGCACCACCTACGCGGTGGCCACCGCGCTCGGCGCGCCGGGCGCCAGCCTGACCGGCGTCGACCTGCTGCGGCTCGGCCCCGCGAGCGCCCTCGGCCCCGGCCACGCCGACGGCCTCGCCACCGCCGCCCGCCTCCTGATCCGCGACGCCCGGGCCGACCAGCTGCGCGCCCTGCCCACCACCCCCTGCATCGCCCTCTCCCCGATCGGCGGCCAGGGCTTCCTGCTCGGCCGCGGCAACCAGCAGCTCACCCCCGAACTGCTACGCGCCGCGGGCCGGGAACGGCTGCTGGTGCTCGCCACCGAGGCGAAGCTCGCCGCCCTGGCGGGCCGCCCGCTGCTGCTGGACACCGGCGACCCCGACCTGGACGACGCCCTCTCCGGCCACGTCCGGGTGATCACCGGCCGCCGCTCCGGCGCCGTGTACCGCCTCTCCGCCTGACCTCCCACCCACCGAGGAGCCCCCATGATCGACCTGCACGGCAAGCGCGCGATCGTCACCGGCGCCGCCTCCGGCATCGGCCGGGCCACCGCCGCCCTGCTCGCCGAACTCGGCGCCGCCGTCGTCCTCCTGGACCTCGACGCCGAGCGCGGCGAACAGGCCGCCAAGGAGATCGGCGGCACCTTCGTCCGCTGCGACGTCTCCCGGCGCGCCGACTGCGAGCGGGCCGTCAGCACCGCCGTCGAGCAACACGGCGGCGTGGACGTGCTGTTCAACAACGCGGGCATCATCCGCCGCTCCACCGTCACCGAGATCAGCGACGAGGACTGGGACCTGGTGATGGCCGTCAACGTCCGCTCGATCATGCTGCTCAGCGGGCTGGTGGTGCCGCTGATGGCCGCGAGCGGCGGCGGCAGCATCGTCAACACCGGCTCCGGCTGGGGCATCAAGGGCGGCGGCCGGGCCATCTCCTACTGCGCCTCCAAGGGCGCCGTGGTCAACATGACCCGGGCGATGGCCATCGACCACGGCCCGGACAACATCCGGGTCAACTGCGTCTGCCCGGGCGACACCGACACCGGCATGCTCGCCGAGGAGGCCCGCCAACTCGGCGAGAGCCCGGACGCCTTCTACACCGACGCCGCCGACCGCCCGCTCGGCCGGATCGGCCAGCCCCGGGACATCGCGCAGACCGTCGCCTTCCTGGCCAGCGACGCCGCCGCCTTCGTCAGCGGCGCGGTCATCGCCGTGGACGGCGCCGGTACGGCCTGACCGCCTGACCGACGACCCGCCAGGACCCGGCCCGGGCGGTCGGGCACCGGTGGCCGGGCGCCCGACCGCTGGTGGCCGGCCGCCCGGCCACCGGTGCCGGTCGCCCGGCCGGTACGCTACCGACCAGGAAGAAGGGAAGCCCGATGGCGATCGAGCGGCGTCCGCTGCGCGAGCAGGTCAAGGACGAACTCCTGGAGCAGCTCGGCCGCGGCCGGTTCACCCCCGGCGAGTCGATCAACGAGGTCCAGCTCGCCGAGGAACTGGGCGTGAGCCGAACCCCCCTGCGCGAGGCCCTGATCAGCCTGGAGCGCGAGGGCATCATCACCAGCGAACGCGGCAAGGGCTTCCGCTTCGCCCCCACCGGCAAACAGGAGTTCCTCGACCTCACCGCGATCGTCATCGCCCTGGAGTCGCTGGCCCTGCGCACCTCCGACCCGGCGCACCTGGCCGAGATCGCCCCCCGGCTGCTCGCCGAGGCCCGCGCCTTCTCCGCCCCGCAGGCCCCGCACGGCACGATAGAGCGCCACGACGACGCCTGGCACGCCCTGCTGCTCTCCGGCTGCGCCAACGCCCGGCTGCGCGAGATGATCGACTCGCTGAAGCTCACCCTGCACCGCTACGAGCGGGTGGTGGTCGGCGACCACGAGATCCTGGAGCGCGCCGCCGAGGAGCACGAGCGGATCGCCCAGTGCCTGCTGGACGGCGACATCGACCAGGCCGTCGCCGCGCTGGAGGCCAACTGGACCGGCGGCATGGAACGCATCCTGCACCGGCTGCCCCCGGTCGCCGCGTTCTGAGCCGCCCGCCCCGGGCGCCGCGTTCGAGCCGGTCGCCACACTCCGAGCCGGCCCGTCAGCCCAGCAGTTCCGGGACCCCCGGGGCGAGCCAGTGCAGCCGGTCGGCCAGACCCGCCGCCTCGAACCGCGCGGTGGTCTCCGCCCGCCCCTCGGTGAAGTGCTCCCACGAGGTGTAGTGGACGGGGACGACCCGGCGGGCACCGAGCGAGGCGGTGAGCGCGACGGCCTGCGCCCCGTCCATGGTGATCAGCCCACCGCCGCCGAAGGCCCCGATCCGGGCCGCGCCGAGGTGCAGGAAGGCCGTACCGATCCGGAACTTCCGCCCCACCGCGTCCAGTTCGGGGATGTGCACGGTGTCGCCCGACACGTAGAGCGCCTCCTCCTCGCCGGGCACCTCGACCACGAAGCCGGTCACGTCCCCGACCGGACCGTGCAGGCCCGGCGTGCCGGTCACCCGCAGGGTCCGGCCGTCCACGGTCAGGGTGCGGCTCTGCCAGGGTGCCAGCCCGAGCGCGCCGCCGCCGAGCCGGGCGGCCCCGCTGACGGTGGTCAGCACCGGCCGCCCGGCGAGCAGGGTCCGGCCGGTGGCGTCCAGGTTGTCGGGGTGCTCGTCGTGGCTGAGCAGCACGGCGTCCACCGGCGGCAGCTCGTGCGCACCGATCGCCGGAGCACCGGTGCTGCGCAGGACCACCGGGTCGTGCCGGTACTCGGCCGGAGCCGGATCGAAGACGGGGTCGGTGAGCAGCCGCAGCCCGCCGACCTCCAGCAGGACGGTCGCGGTGCCGATGTGGGTGGCCTCGATCTTCACAGTGTTCTTTCCCTTGTGATGAATTGACGGTCAATCAGTTTTCGGCCCGGACACGGAAGCGGCTCCGGTAGTCCCCCGGCGTGATGGAGAGCCGGTCCCGGAACACCCGGTGCAGGGTCTCGACGGAGCCGAAGCCGCAGGCCCGGGCGACCCCGGGCAGCGGGTGGTCGGTGCGCTCCATCAGCCGGCGCGCCGCCTCCAGCCGCAGCTCCTCGACGTACGCCCCGGGCGTCGTACCGGTCTCCGTACGGAACACCCGGGCGAAGTGCCGCTCGCTCATGGCGAGCCGGCCGGCGAGGGCGGGCACCGACAGGTCGGCGTCCAGGTGCTCGCCGATCCAGCGGCGCAGGTCCCGCAGGTCCACCCTGCCGCCCGCGCGGTGGGCCAGCGGCACGCTGAACTGGCTCTGGCCGCCCGGGCGTTGCAGGTACATCACCATGATCCTGGCGATCTCCAGCGCGAGGTCGTCGCCGTGGTCCTCGGCGACCAGCGCCAGGGTGAGGTCCATCGAGGTGCTCAGGCCGGCGCTGGTCCACATCCGCCCGGAGCGGATGAACACCGGATCGGCGTCCACCTCGACGGCCGGGTGGTCGGCGGCCAGCCGCTCGGCGGTCGCCCAGTGGGTGGTCGCGCGGTGCCCGTCCAGCAGCCCGGCCGCCGCCGTCACGTGCGCGCCCGCGCAGACCGAGGCGACCCGTCCGGCCCGTGGCCCGGCCTCCCGCAGCCAGGCCACCACGGCCTGGTCCACCCGGGGCACCGGCCCGTCCGGCCCCAGGTCCACCCGGCCCGGCACCAGCACCGTGTCCGCGCGGACCCGCGCCTGCGCCAACGTCCCGGTCACGTGCAGCGGCACCCCCGAGAAGGTCTCCACCGGCCCGCTCCGCTCGGCGCACACCCGCACCTCGTACCCCGGCCGCCCGGGCGGCAGCAGCCGGCCGGCCAGCGCGAAGATCTCGGCGGGCCCGGCCACGTCCAGCGCGTTCACCCCGGGGAACACCGGGACCACGACCAGATGCGGCAGGCGGAGTGCGTCGTCCATGCCCCCACCCTCGCCCGGAGGCGGCTCTGGCGGCAATGACAGGACTCTGCAACATCCGGCCATCGGCCCGGGTCCTCTCGTCATCCGAAAGAGAGGACCTACGCCCCCGGCCGTACCGCCCCCGCGACCAGCGCCCGATTGACCCTCCTCCGCCTCCCGGCGGCAGGATGGCCCGCATGTGGGGCAAGTGGATCGACTGCCGGGTACGGCCCGGAGCACACGAGGCGTTCGCCGCCGGCCAGCGCCGCTGGTCGGCGATCTCCGACCAGCCGGGCCTGGTCGGCCAGACCGGCGGCTGGGCACCGGACGGCGACCGCGCCCTCCTCCTCGCCCTGTGGGCCGACGAGCCCGCCTACACCCGCTTCCTGCGCGAACGCCACGACCGGGCCGCCGCCGACGCCGCCCAGCACTCCGCCTACAGCGCGATCGAGGTCGCCACCGGACCGGTCGTCCTCACCATGCCGGGCGGCTCCCCGTCCCTCCCCGACGCCCTCACCCGCGCCACCGTCCTGCGGGCCGCCGACTGCCGCCTCCTCCCGGGGCGCGCCGACCACTTCCTCGACGTCCAACGCCGCCTCTGGGCCCCGGGCATGGCCGCCGCCGACGGCATGCTCGGCGGCGCCGTCACCCGCCTCGCGCCCGACCGCTACCTCGTCACCACCCTCTGGACCACCCCCGCCGCCCACCACGCCTACACCACCGACCACCTCCCTGCCCTGCTCTCCCGCGCCGCCGTCCCCACGGACGTCCACACCCTCACCGGGCACCTGCTCCCGCTCGAACCGTCCTGGCTGGTCCTCCCCGTCCGGTCGCCGTAGCGGGGCCTGTCAGGGGCCGGCCCTACACTCCGGGCCATGTCACTGCCGCACTCCGTAGGCTCCGTCGACGACCAGCTGTCGGTCCTCGACTCCCTCCTCGCCGCCCCGTTCCCCGAGCGCGCGGACACGAGGACCGAGCACGGCTGGGGCGGCGACGGGGAACCAGCTCGCCGTGCTCCGGGCGAGCCGCGACTTCTGGGACGACCCGGGCCCCGAGACCGTCACCGAGGCCGAGGACGAACTCGAAGCCGACCTCACCGCCCTGACCGCCGTCCTGACCGACCGCTGGGGCGCCCCGGACACGATCGACCTCTGGTCCCACCTCGGGTACGACCAGCCGGACTTCGCCGACACCGACGGGCCCGAGCCGCTGGTCTCCCTGGCCTCCCTCGTCTTCCACCTGCCGGTGTGGCGGGTGCCGTCCACCGGGCGCTGGGTGGGCCTGATCATCGGGCAGGCCGACCGGGAGTTCCCGCTCGAACTCCTGGTCGCGATCGGCGAGGAGTCCTGCCTGCCGCGGTGAGACCCCTCGCGCCGTCGCCGCCGCACCGGGCGCCGATCGCGCGGGGCCGCGCCGCGCCGTCACCCCGGCGCCCCCGGCCGGTGGGCGTCGCAGTACCAGCCGCCCGGATACAGCCGGGCTCCCGGCGCTCCGCACGGGATCCGCCCCGCCGAGCAGATCTCCCTCCGCACCGGCGGGATCACCCGATCGGAGGTGAGCGGCTCGCCCACCGGGTCGTACGGGTCCCCGGGCAGCAGCAGCCGATGCGGCGGGCGGTGCGGAGCACGGCGCCGCTCCGGCACCCGCGGGTGGTCGGCCCCGCGCTGACGCGGGATCACCGGCCGGTCCGTCCGGTCCGCCAGCACCCCGCCGTTGGCGAGGAAGCGGCGCCGGTCCGCCTCGGGCGCCCAGAAGCGCAGCGGGCCACCGTTCCGGGTCCGTTGGGTGATCGGCACATACACGCCGCCGGCGACCCGGCGCACGAAGTCGTCGATCCGCGGGACCAGCACCGCCCACGTCGGGTGCCACCGCCCGCAGCGGCCGCCGCCGCCGCGCACCTGGCAGGGCCGCGGGCTGACGCGGTCGCACTTCAGCAGTTGGAGGGTCCGCACCCCGCCGCGCAGCAGCAGGTCGCGGTCCTCGCGGATGGCCCGGGCCGGCAGGTTGTCGGTGCGCACCCAGTGGACCTGGTCGATGAGCGGCGCGTTCGGGTCGACGGTGTGCCAGACCGCGGTGATGCCGTCCTCCCGCGCCAGCCGGTTCCGACGCCGGACGGACTGCGCGCTGACGTACGAGAGTTGGGGCTCGAACCCGAACCGGCGGCCGTCCGCGCCGGTGACCAGGACGGCGGGCCGCCGCCCGTCGGCCGTCCCGGCCCCGATCTCGACGGCGTGCCCGTCGCTCTCGGCGGCCCGGGCGTAGCGCTCCTGGTAGGCCTTGCGCTGCTCGTCCTGGGCAGCGGTGTGGGCCCGGCGGTGCGGGTTGTGGTGGGAGGCGATGCGCCGACCGCGCCGGAACGACAGGTACATCCACTCCGGCTGGTCGGGGCGGGCGTCCCGGCAGATGGGGCAGAGCAGCCCGCGCTGGGCCACCGGCCGCCGGTCGGCGCGCAGCCGGTGCCACAGGCCGGGCTGTTCGGGGACGCCGAGGTCGTCTCGGTCGAGGTCGAGGAGGCGGTCGAGGTCGGTGTTGAAGACCAGGTTGCGCGTAGGGAGTTCACCGTCGTACTCGTTCATGGCGTCTCATCTCTGCCATCAACCACGAGAGGGAACTTCCAGTCTGCACCGGGGCACCGACACCCGGGCCCGCTACCGTGCTGCCGGACGGAGCCGAGGGTGCACGGAGGGCGCAATGACGGACAGGGGTTTGCGGGAGCGGAACCAGCGGGAGCGCGGGTTCGAGGTGCGGGCGATCGGGTGGGTGGAGTCGCCCTTGCTGGAGCGGGCGGGGGCGCCGAGGCAGGGGGACGAGGGCGCGCCGGAGGCGTGGGTGGCCTTCGAGGCCGAGGTGGAGCGGGGGCTGCGGGACCTGGTGGCCGGGCAGGAGGTGCTGCTGCTGACCTGGCTGCACCGGGCGGACCGGGAGGTCTTGGCGGTGCATCCGCGCGGGGACCGCTCCCGGCCGGAGACCGGGGTGTTCGCGACCCGCTCGCCGGACCGGCCGAACCCGATCGGGCTGCACCGGGTCACCGTCCTGGCCGTGGACGGCCCGCGGCTGCGGGTCAGCGGACTGGAGGCGATCGACGGCACCCCGGTGCTGGACGTGAAGCCGGTGCTGCCCGGGCTCGCCGAGCGGTAGCGGGGGTCGGCGGGGGCGGCGGGGGGCGCCGTCGCCGGCCCGGGCCAGCGCATGACGGTGGCAGCGCGCCGTCAGCGGCCCACCGTGGCGACGAGGCGGGCCAGGGCGGCCCGGGCGGGTGGGCCCCAGGTGGGCTTTCCGCCGGGGCGGCCGTGGTCGCCGGCGTGGCCGATGCGCAGGCAGGAGAGGGCGCGCAGCACCGCCCAGCCGCGGGCTCGGCGCAGGGTGGCGGGGTCCGGGGCGGGCCGGTAGGCCGCGTGGAAGCGGTCGGCGGCGCCGTCCGGCAGCAGGATCCAGGCGGCGGCGAGGTCACCGGCCGGGTCGCCGGCGAAGAGGTCGCCGAAGTCGATCACACCGCAGAAGGTGCCGTCGGCGGTGAGCACGTTGGCCGGGTGCAGGTCGCCGTGGAGCCACAGGTCCGGGCCCGTCCACTCCGGCGCGGTGACGGCGTCCTCCCAGACCGCGCGGACGGCCTCCGGGTCGGGGAGCAGCCCCAGTTCGATGGCCGAGGCGAGCTGCCTCGCGAAGCCCTCGGCGTGGTCGGCCAGCGGTCCGCCGCGGCCGCGACCGGCGGGCGCACCGTCGGGGGCGGGGCGGTGAAGGGCGGTCAGGAAGGCGGCCAGGGTGTCGGCGGCCCGCGCGGCGCGGGTGGCGGGCGCGCGGTCGGCGGGCTCGCCCGGCACCCAGGTGGTGACGATCCACGGCCGCGGGAACCGCTCGGAGGGCTCGCCGAGGCGCTGCGGGACGGGGACGGGCAGCGGCAGGTGCGGGGCGAGGGCGGGCAGCCAGGCGTGTTCCTTGCGCAGCAGCTCGTCCGCCGACGTCGTCGCCCAGGGCAGGCGGACGGCGAGGTCGTCGCCGAGCCGCCACAGCTGGTTGTCCCAACCGCGCGCGCCGAGCGTCACGGGGCGGTCGGCCAGGTCGGGGTGCTGGTCGCGCAGCAGCGCGCGGACCAGCTCAGCGGTGATGTCGGTCCCGGTGTCGGTCATGCCGGGCAACGGTAGTCGGGCGGCGGGGGCGGTGCCACGGGAACGGGAAAGGGCGCGCCGGGCCCCGGAGTTCGACGGGTGCCGTGCGCCGGCTGCGGAGCGACGGACGCATCCCCGGACGAGGGCGAGGACGTGCGGCGATCAGCCCGGCCGTTCCGGCGCCCCGTCCGCACCGGCCGCCGTCAGGGCCGGCGGGCGCGACACCTCCAGCCAGACCAGCTTCCCGCCGGCCTCGGGCCGGGAGCCCCAGGCGGCGGAGAGCCGGTCCACCACCCGCAGTCCGTGCCCGCCCGGGCGGCCCGTACCGGCGGACGGGCGCAGGCACGGCGGGACGGGGCTGGCGTCCGCGACCTCCACCCGCAGCCGGGCACCGTCCCAGTGGAGCCGCAGCTCGCTCGGGCCGCCGGGAGCGTACAGACAGGCGTTGGCGACCAGCTCGGCGACCATCAGCAGGACGTCCTCGGCGGCGGCCCGCCGGTCCTCGTCGACGGCCGGCAGCCACTGCCAGGACACCAGCGCCCGTCGGCTGAACTCGCGGCTGCGCCGCACCGTGCCGGGGCCGCCTTCCAGCGCCAGTCGCCTGACCTGCTCCCGGCCTGGCGGCCCACCGTTCCCGGGGCGGTCCACGGCCTGCCTCCTCACCTCGGTTCGGCCCGGCCGGTGCGCTGGTGGCCGGGGTGGAGCCGTGGCACGCGGTCGGCCCCGATTCTCGCGAGCAGCCGTGGCTGGGCCGTCCGAGCGCCCGGTCGCGCCTCCGGCCGGGCGCCCGGCCGGGCGTCCGGCTCGTGGTCCGGCGGGGACGGCGCGGGGCCGTCACCGGGTGCACGGTGCCAGGCGGGCCTCACCACTGGTGCGAGCGGGAGCACCGTCCGTCGGCCGTCCATGCCCCGCGCCTGCCCGTTCCCCGCCGGTGCACACGCGCCGTCCGTTCCGTACCACCCCCGGACCGCGCCCGGACGTTAGAGCCCGCCGCAACGGGGCAGCCGCCCCGGTGACGGGGCGGAACGGACGGTGCCCGCAGGCCGCTCGCCCGTCCGCACCACCCCGGTCCCAGCCGAGCCGCTCGAACACCTGGAGGACGAGGACGGGCCCGTGAGATTCCTCGACCGCAGCGCCGCCGGCCACCAGCTGGCCCTCAGGCTCGCCCCGCTGCTGGGCGGGCGAGCCGGCGCCGAGCTGGTGGTCCTCGGCCTGGCCCCCGGCGGGCTGCCGGTGGCGGCCGAGGTCGCCGAGTCGCTGGGCGCCCCGCTCGACGCCACGGTGGTCCGGCCGCTGGCCGTGCCCGGCCACGACCGCCCGGTCGGCGCGATCGCCGACGGCGGCCCGCCGCTGCTCGACCGGTACGCCCTGGAGAGCCTCGGGGTCACCTCGGCCGAGCTGGACGCGAGCGTCAGACGGGAGCGGGTCGAGGTCCACCGCCGCGAGGCGCTCTACCGCCCGGGCCGGGCCCGGCTCCCGCTGTGCGGGCGCATCGCCGTCCTGGTCTCCGACGGGCTGACCGACGCGCTCACCGCCCGGGCGGCCCTGCACGCCCTGGCCGCCGACCACCCGGAGCGGCTGATCCTCGCGGCGCCGGTCGGCGACGCCCGGATCGCGGCCGACCTGCGCCGGGACGTGGACGCGGTGGTCTGCCTCCACCTGCCCCGCTACGCGCACGCCGCCGGGCCCTGGTACGGCGAGTTCCACGAGGTCACCGACCGCGAGGCGGCCGTCCTGCTGCAGCGGCGCACCCCGGCGGACGGCCCGGACTGACGATCGGACGACCCCGGCCAGAAAACCCGTTTGCCCGGCGAGGCGTGCACGGACCATCCTCCTGCCATGAACCATCCCCAGCACGTCATCGCCCTGGACGGGGCCACCCTGCGCCGCTTCGACGGCGAGGCGGATCTGCCCGAGTTCTTCGCCGTCATCGAGGAGTCGCTGGAGCACCTGCGGCCCTGGATGCCCTGGGTGGGCGAGCACAGCCGCGCCAAGACCGCCGAGTTCCTCGCCGGCCGCGCGGAACTCTGGGCGAACGGGCGGGACTTCACGTACGCGATCGTGCTCGACGGCGCGATCGTCGGTGCCTGCGGGCTGTTCCGGCGCGAGGACACTCCGGACGAGGTCCGCGAGATCGGCTACTGGCTGCACCCTGCCGCCACCGGGCGCGGGCTGGCCACCCGGACGGCGCGGGCCCTGGCCGACGAGGCCTTCCGCCTCCCCGGGGTGGAGGCCGTCGAGATCGTCCACGACCCGGCCAACCGGGCCAGCGGCGCCGTCCCGGCCCGCCTCGGCTTCACCGAGCACCTGCGCCGCCCCGCGGAGGCGCTCGCCCCGGCGGAGACCGGCGAGGAACTGGTCTGGCGGTTGCCCAAGGAACGGGCCTCGGCTCAATAACCCCGTGGCCCCCAGCCGATCCGGTGACCCCGGCGGTCCGCAGCCAGGGGGGGAGCGTGCGGACCGCCAGGTGCGCCGGCCGGACGGGACGGTCCGGCGGCGCGTCGGGAGCGGACGCGGTCGGAGACCTCTGGCTCCGCGCGGAGCGCCCCATCTAGCACTCCGCGTTCCCGCCGTGGACCTCACCCACGGCATCGCGCGTTCACTCCCGTGCCCAGGAGACCCTCCCCGCTCTCGCCGATAACACTTTCTTCCGATCGTGCTCCGAGCCAGGCCAGTTGATGATTCATCACACCATCTGAGGCGCGCTATGGCGGAGCAGGAAGTCGGGCTAGGATCACGGCATGGTCACCGCCCGGTCGCCGTTGCGTACACGACGCGCCCGCCCCCGAGGGGTGGCGGCGCGGCTGTTCTGGCTGGGCGCCCTGCTGATGGCCGTGTTCGCGTCCCATGGGTTCAGCGCGGAGACCGGCGCCGGGCACACCGATCCGATCCGGATCGTCTGGTCCGCCCACGCCACGGCGGCGGGCGACAGCCCCCAGGCTCCGAACTCCCCGAAGGCTCCGCAGCCCACGCGGCCCGCCCACCAGCAGGAGCACGGCGAGGACGCCGACCACCCCGGCGGCGAGTGCCTGTCCGGGAAGCCCGAGGACGGCCCCGACGCCGAGGCCGCCTGGTCGGCCGTCGCCGCCCAGCCCACCCTCGGGGACGCCGCACCGGCGCCCGACCCGACGGGCCCGACGGCCGGAGGCACCGGAGACGCCGGAGCCGGGAACACCGCTCCCGGAACACTCGAACCCCCGCACCGGATCGCCCGGCTGAGGGTCTAGACCGGCCCCGGGCCGCGCCCCGCCCCCGCCCGCCTCGCGGCGCGCGGGCCGGCGCCCGTCACCCGCGTCCGCCCCCTCCGCCCCCGCGATCCGCTGCCGCCCCCGCGCGGCCGCGCGGAGTCCCGTCATGCCCATCAGGCTCCTGGCCGCGCTGCTGCTCGGCCTGTTCTCCCTGCTGCCCGTCGGCTGCCCGCAGCAGCACCTCGACCCCCATCCGCTCCGCTCCCCCACGGCGGCCACCGCCCCGGCCGAGCCGGGCGACTTCTCCGCCGACTCCCTGGAGCGGCACTGCGCGACCGGGGAGGCCGCCGCGCCCGCGCAGCGGTACGTCCGGTCGACGGCCCTGCCCGCTCCGTCCCCGGCCACCGCCCCCGGCGGGGACCGGGCGGAGCCTGCCGCGCTCCGCCCGACGGCCGCCGCCGGGCGCGCCGCCCGTACGTCCGGGCCGAGAGGCCCGTTGCTGGTCACCGGTCGGTGGCGGATATAGCGGCTCGGTGTCCGTCCGAGCTGCCGTACCTTCCGCCAACTTCCCGACAGGAGACGAGACATGACGTCCCTCACCCATCGCACGGACGACCACGCGGCCCTCAGCGGCCTGGTCGGCAACACCCCGGTCCTGCGGATCGGCGAGCCGCTCGCCCCGGCGGGCCGCGGTTTCTGGGCCAAGCTGGAGGGCTTCAACCCCGGTGGCATCAAGGACCGCCCGGCCCTGCACATGGTCCAACGGGCCCGGGCCCGGGGCGAGTTGCGCCCGGGCGGCCGGATCGTGGAGTCCACCAGCGGCACGCTGGGACTGGGGCTCGCGCTGGCCGGCATGGTGTACCGGCACCCGGTCACGCTGGTCACCGACCCGGGGCTGGAGCCGACCATGACCAGGCTGCTCACCGCGTACGGCGCCGAGGTGGAGGCGGTCGCCAGTGCGCACCCGCGCGGCGGCTGGCAGCAGGCCCGGCGCGACCGGGTGGCCGAACTGCTGGCCCGCCACCCGGGATCGTGGTGCCCCGACCAGTACAACAACCCCGACAACACCACCGCCTACACCCCGCTGGCGCTGGAGCTCGCCGCCCAACTGGGCCACCTGGACGTGCTGGTGTGCAGCGTCGGCACCGGCGGGCACTCGGCCGGCACCTCGCGCGTCCTGCGCCAGCTCTACCCGGGGCTGCGGGTGGTCGGGGTGGACACCGTCGGCTCCACGATCTTCGGGCAGCCCGCCCGGACCCGGCTGATGCGCGGCCTGGGCTCCAGCATCTACCCGCGCAACGTCGCCTACCAGGCCTTCGACGAGGTCCACTGGGTCGCCCCGGCCGAGGCCGTCTGGACCTGCCGCCGACTGGCCGCCTCGCACTACGCCACCGGCGGCTGGAGCGTCGGCGCGGTCGCCCTGGTGGCCGGCTGGCTGGCCCGCACCCGGCCCGCCGGCACCCGGATCGCCGCGATCTTCCCGGACGGGCCGCAGCGCTACCTCGGCACCGTCTACGACGACGAGTACGGCGCCGCGCACGACCTGCTGGACCACCCGCCGGCGGACGGCCCGGACGAGCTCGCCCGGCCGGACGAGCGGGAGGTCACCCGCTGGACCCGGTGCGCCGAGGTGGTCGACCCGCTGACCCTCCCGGGCGCCCCCGGCGGTGCCGCGTGAGGGGGCTGACCGCCCAGTTCCGGGGCCACGAGCGCAGCGTCCGGCTACTGATGGTCAACCAGTTCACCATCAATCTGGGCTTCTACATGCTGATGCCCTACCTGGCCGCGCACCTGTCCGGCGGCCTGGGCCTGGCCGGCTGGACGGTCGGGCTGGTGCTCGGGGTGCGCAACTTCACCCAGCAGGGCATGTTCCTGGTCGGCGGCACGCTGGCCGACCGGTTCGGCTACAAGCCGCTGATCGTGGCGGGCTGCCTGCTGCGCACCGCCGGCTTCGCCGCGCTCGGCCTCTCCTCCTCGCTGCCCGCCCTGGTGGCGGCCTCGGCGGCCACCGGCCTGGCCGGGGCGCTGTTCAACCCGGCCGTGCGGGCGTACCTGGCGAGGGACGCGGGCGAGGAGCGGCGGGTGGCCGCGTTCGCCCTGTTCAACGTCTTCTACCAGGCGGGCGTCCTGCTCGGCCCGCTGGTGGGCATGGCGCTGACGGCGGTGGACTTCCGCACCACCTGCCTGGTCGCGGCCGGGGTGTTCGCGGTGCTCAGCGCGGTGCAGATCCGGTCGCTGCCGGCCCGCCGGGGCTCCGGGCCGGACGAGGGGCACGAGCGCACGGGTGTCCTCGCGCAGTGGCGCGGGGTGCTGGCCAATCGGCCGTTCCTGCTCTTCGCGGGCGCGATGACCGGCTCGTACGTGCTGTCCTTCCAGGTGTACCTGGCGCTGCCGCTGGAGGTCCGCCGGCTGGGCGGCGGCGGCACCGGCGGGACGGTGGCGACGGCGCTGCTGTTCGTGGTGTCCGGACTGGGCACGATCCTGCTCCAGACCAGGGTGACGGCCTGGTGCCGGGCCCGGATCGCACCGGGCACCGCCCTGGTCGCGGGGGTGGCCGTGATGGGCGCGGCCTTCCTGCCGCTGCTCGCCGCCTCGGCCCTGCCCGTCCCGGGGGCGGGCCCCGGGCGCTGGGCGCTGGCCGCCGGGCCGCCGGCGCTGGCCGCGTTCCTGCTGGCCCTGGGCACGGTGCTGGCGTACCCGTTCGAGATGGACACCGTGGTCCGGCTCTCCGGGGGCCGCCTGGTCGCCACCCACTACGGGCTCTACAACACCGTCTGCGGGGTCGGCATCACCCTGGGGAACCTGCTGACCGGCGCGGCCCTGGACGCCGCCCGCGCGGCCGGGCTCGCCGCGCTCCCCTGGCTGGCGCTGTGCGCCCTCGGGGCGGCGTGCGCGCTCTCGCTGCGCGCCCTCCACCGCGGCCGCCGGCTCGCCGGGTCCGAACCGGTGCCCGCCGTGTAGGAGCGGCACGGCAGCCGCCGAACGGCGGACCCGCGGGCTCACTCCTGAGCCTGCGGGTCCGCCGACACCCCATCAGAAAGCTTGTACCGAACGGACCGTTTCCTCATACTTCCGGTCAGCGCCGGTCAGGAGCTGATCATCCGCCGTGCTTCCGGAGAGCACCGGCCGGGGTCCGCCCATCGCCTGACCGCGCTTCACGGCCCCAACCCTCAGGGCCGTCGCCCCCCTCTGGAGGAGATCGGTGAGGACCATGCGCCCCACGCCCCGCACCGGCACCACACCCGGCACCACCCGCCGTACCGGCCGTACGCGCCGCTTCCGCCTGCTCGCCGCCGCCCTGGGCCTGCTGACCGCCACCGCGGTCGCCGCGCCGGGCGCCGCAGCCACTCCCATCCCCACCGCCCCCACCGTCCCCACGGCCCCCACCGCCCGACCGGAGCAGCTCCTGGCGGTCAGCGAGGCCATCCTGGGCGCCGAGGTCAACGGCACCGCCTGGTACGTCGACGAGGCCGCCGGACACGTCGTGGTGACCGCCGACAGCACCGTCTCCCCGGTCTCGCTCGCCAAGCTGATGAGTTCCGCCGGCGCCGACGCGTCCACCATCACCGTCCACCGCGTCCCCGGCGCGTTCACCCCGCTGCTCGCCGGCGGCGACGCCATCTACGGCGGCCAGTACCGCTGCTCGCTCGGCTTCAACGTGGTCAGCGGCAGCACCTACTACTTCCTCACCGCCGGGCACTGCGGCAACGTCGCCGCCAACTGGTACACCGACGTCAACCACGCCAACCTGATCGGCCCGACCATCGGCTCGACCTTCCCCGGCCACGACTACGCGCTGGTCCGCTACGACAACGGCGCGCTCAGCCACCCGGGCGGCTTCACCTCCGCCCCGGACGCCGTCGTCGGCGAGGCGGTGCAGCGCACCGGCTCGACCACCGGCACCCACGGCGGCACCGTCACCGGGCTCAACGCCACCGTGCGCTACACCGACGGCAGCACCGTCCGCGGCCTGATCCAGACCAACGTCTGCGCCGAGCAGGGCGACTCGGGCGGCCCGCTGTACGACGGCGCCAAGGCGCTCGGCCTCACCTCGGGCGGCAGCGGCGACTGCACCTCGGGCGGGACGACCTTCTACCAGCCCGTCAACGCGGCGCTCTCCGCGTACCAGGTCAGCGTGTACTGACACCGGCCGCTCCCTGCGAGCCGTGGGGGGGGCGCGCCCCCGGGGCCCGCCCCCCCCCCCCGCCGGCGGGGGGGGGGGGGCCGGCCCCGGCCCCGCCCCCCCCCGACCCCCCCCCCCCCCCCCCCCCCCCCCCCCCCGGGGGGGGGGGCCCCGCCCGCCCGGGGCCCCCCCCCCCACGGCCGTGTCAGGAGGGGTGGGCCGTCAGCCGGCGTACACGTCCTCGACGTACCGCCCGGCCTCGATCAGCCCCTGCAGCCAGGCCTGCGCCCCCTGCTCGTCCGCGCCCGGGACGCGCTCCCGGTACAGCGTCCGGAAGGCCTCCCGGACGCCCGGCGCCATCCGGGCGCCGTCGCCGCACACGTACACCTCGGCACCGGCTTCGAGCAGCTCCCAGACCTCGGCAGCCTCGGCGGCGATCCGGTCCTGCACGTAGCGCCGCCCGTCCCGCGGCCGCTCGCTGAAGGCGGGCCGCAGCGAGACCGCGCCGGCCTGCTCGGCCGCCTCCAGCTCACCGCGGTGCAGGTAGTCCGCGTCCGGGTCGTCGCAGCCGAAGTACAGCAGCGCCGGGGCGAGCCCGGCCCCCTCGGCGAGCAGCGCCCGGCGGTCGGCGACGGCGCCCCGGAAGGGCGCCAGGCCGGTGCCGGCCGCGATCATGACCACCGGGGTGCGGTGGCCGATCCGGAACGCCTCCCGGCAGGGCTGGACCCGGGCCAGCACGCTGTCGCCGACGGCCACCCGGTCGAGGTAGCCGGAGCCGGTGCCCCGGAAGGTGCCCCGGCCCGAGCGGGCCGGCCCGCTGAGCACCGAGACCATCAGCTCCGCCCGGCCCGGGTCGCCGGCGGGCGAGGAGGAGATCGAGTAGTGCCGCGGCCGGATCGGCGGCAGCAGCTCCAGCAGCACCGGCCAGCCGAGCCGCCCCTGGAGGGCCGGGTGGTCCTCGACCAGGTCCAGCAGGGTGCGCGGGTCGTCCTCGGACAGCGCCCGCAGCGCGGCCTGCTCGGGCGGGCAGGGGTTGAGCGCGGCCAGGGCGGCGCGCTGCTCGACGCTCGGCCGGTCCTGCAACTCGACGTGGCGGGTGAGCAGTTCGCGCACCGTCAGCGGGCGGTCGACGGCCAGTCCGGTGCGCCGGTGCGCCACGATGCCCAGCACCGTGTCGAGGTCGGCGCCGAACAGCTTGGCGGCGCGCTCGACCAGCGCCGGGTCGTTGGCCGGGAGCACGGTGAGGTGGTCGGCGGTCCGGTAGCCGGTGCCCTCCGGCAGGGCCAGCCGGACCAGCCGCTTGACCCGGTGGTACGCGGGGTCGGTCAGGCTGCCGACGGCGGTGACGGTCAGCTCCGCCATGCCGTGCCGGGCGGCCAGCGCGGCCAGCGGGCCGCCGGTCACCTCGGTCACCGAGTAGGCGGCCGCCGGCCGCGCCTCGGCGGGGGCGTCGGCGTCCCCGTAGCGCGCCAGCAGGGTCTCGCGCAGCTCGGCGGTGAACTGCCGTACGGTGCCGGCCAGGTCGCCGGAGGCGTCGGCCTCGGCGCGGGCCAGCAGCCGGGTGCCGCCGAGCGCGGCGAGCCGGTCGTCGATCAGCCCCGGGACGCGCTGGTAGGTCGCGGCGTAGGTGCGGTCGCCGATGCCGAGCACCGCGTACTCGACGCCGTCGGCCATCCCGCGCTCCTGCCCCTCCCCGCTCTCCTGGAGGCGCCGGACGAACCGGGCCGCGTCGTCGGTCGGCTGCCCGTTGTACGAGGCGGCGGTGATCACCACCGGCCGGTCGGTGGGCAGCCCGTCCGCGTACGCGTCCAGCGGGGCGGTCTCCGTCTCGCAGCCGAGGTCGGCGGCGGCCTCCGCGAGCTGCCGGCTGAACTCCCGGCAGGCACCGTAGTTGGAGCCGTGCAGAAGCAGCAGCCCGGTCCCCTGGCGGACCCGCCCGGCCGTCCCGGGCCGCTCGGCAGTGCCGGTGGCAGCAGCGGTGGAGCCGGAGGCGGTCGCGGCCCGGCCGGGCGTGCGCCGGGCGAGGCCGAGGGTGAAGTCGTCGGGCTTGATGGTGAGCGTCTGCTTGATGGTCAGCCGGTAGTCGGTGTGGTCGATCAGCCGGTAGCGGTGGACCAGCATGCCGAGCAGCATGACGGCCTCGTGCAGCGCGAACTGCCTCCCGATGCAAGCGCGTTCGCCGGTGCCGAAGGGCTTGAAGGCGTGCGGGGAACGGGCCTCCTCGCACTCGGGGTCGAACCGGGACGGGTCGAACAGCTCCGGGTTGTCGCCCCATGCCGGGTCCCGGTGCAGCATCGGCGTGGAGACGAAGACGGTCTCCCCGGCGCGCAGCGGGATGCGGCCGCCGAGCAGGGTGTCCTCGCGGGCCTCCCGGCTGAACGCGGGCGCCGTCGGCCACAGCCGCAGCGCCTCGTTGAGCACCTGGCGGGTGTGGCGCAGCCGTCCGACGTCCTCGTAGGAGGGCTCCGGGTCGGCCTGGTCGCCCCAGAGCCCGTCCACCTCCCGCTGTACCTGGCGCAGCACCGTCGGGTGCTTGACCAGGTAGTACATCGCGAAGGAGAGCGCGCCCGAGGTGGTCTCGTGGCCGGCGATCAGGAAGGTGATCACCTGGTTGCGGATGTTCTCGGCGTCCAGCCGGGTCCCGTCCGAGGGGCGGACCGCGCCGAGCATCAGGCCCAGCAGGTCCTCGGCCGGGGCCTGCTCGCCCTCCGCAACAGCTCCCTCCCCGGCGGTTCCCTCCGCGGAGCGGGCGGCGATCACCTCGTCCACCACGGCGGCCAGGTAGTCGGCGTCGGCCCGGAAGGCGGTGTCCCGCTCGCGGTGGTCGGCCTCCGGGTCTCGGGTGAGCCTGTTCATCGCCCAGCCCAGGCAGCGCACCATCGCCTCGACGAAGGGGTGCGGCTCGTCCCGCTCGAAGGAGCCGAAGTCGAAGCCGAAGCCGGCCAGTCCGATGGTGTCCAGGGTCATCCGGGTCATGTCGCCGGGCACGTCCACCGGCAGTCCGGCGGCCTCCCGGCGGTCCCAGGAGTCGACCAGCCGGCGGGCCACCCGCAGCATCACCGGGTGGTAGGTGCGCATCGAGCCGAGCGCGAAGGCCGGCATCAGGATGTCGTGCGCCCGGGCCCAGTTGGGCTCGTCGTTGTAGGCGGTGAACAGGCCGTCGCCGGTGAACTGGCGGACGTTCTCCAGGCCCGGGCCGATCGACTTGGTGAACCGGGTCTCGTCGGCGAGCTCCTCGACCAGCTCCAGCCCGCTGACGATCAGGCTGTCCCGGCCGTGCAGCCGCTGGACGAAGGCCGGGCCGTGCTCTCTGGCCAGTTCCATGGTGCGCAGCATCGGGGCGGCGATCGGCGGCGCCGACGAGATGTCCACCAGGGGGACGGCCCGACCGCTCCCGGCCCCGTCCGCCCGCTCGCCGCCGTCCGTCCACCCGTCCTCGGCCGTCCACTGGCCCTCGGTCGTGCTCTCCACGGTCTCGGTCATCGCTGTGGCCCCTCCCACGGCAGGAAACTTCGGTCTTCCACCACTGTGCGCCCACCGGGCGGAACGTCGGCCCCCGATCACTACATGATTGTGTAGTACCAGGGGCTCCGACGGGCTTGCCCACGAACCGTCAGCCCTGGCCCCGGAGAGGAGAAGCACCGATGCGACCGACCGAGGACTGCGCCCCCCTGCCGGGTGGCCGCCTGGACCCGGCGGTGATCTGGCGCAACCGGGCACTGCGGCTGATGGACCACGTGCCGATGCCCATCGCGGTGTGCGAGTTCGGCGGGCAGATCCTGATCGTCAACCGCGCGATGGCAGCCGAATTCGGCTGCTTGCCGGGCCAGTTGCGCCACCGTAGGATTCTGGAGTTCTTCACCCTGCGGGACACCGGCACGCTGGAGGCGCTCACCGAGGCCGTCCGGCTGCACCGCCGATCGCAGTACCCGGCCCGGGTCTCCTGGACGCCCGCCGGCGGCACCGAGCGGCACGGCGAGATGACCGTCGACCTGGTCAGCGACACCCCGGAGCAGACCCCGAACCTCCTGCTGTCGCTGCAGGCGGCGGAGCCCGCCGCCGAGGCCCCGCCGCCCGGCCCCCGGGCCGAGGCCAGCCCGGTCGAGGCCCGCATCCTCGCCGCCGCGGCCCGGGGCGACACCACCGCGCAGATCGCCCGGGCCCTCGGCATCACCCCGGACGGCGTCAACTACCACCTGGCCCGGCTCTCCCGCCGCTGGCGCGTCCCCAACCGCACCGCCCTGGTCGCCCGCGCCTACACCACCGGCGTCCTGGCCCCGGACACCTGGCCGCCCCAGCCCGCCGACCAGAACTGATGGTTCGTCAGGCCCCGGCGTCAGTCCGCGGTACGCCGCTCCGCCTCGATGAACGCCCTCGTGGTCGACGGGTCCGGGAGCGGGCGCCCGTACGTCTCCGCGAGCCGGGTCAGGGCGGTGGTCTCCACCGTCCAGCCGTGCCCGGCCAGCCAGTCGCCGGTGCCCGGGCCGAGCCCGCCGCGCCACAGCCCGGTGAGGTGGGTGAGCGCCGGGTCCTGCGGTGTGCGGCTCACGTCCCCGCCCTGCTCCAGCAGGAGGCGGCTGCCCGGGGCCGCCAGCCCGGCCACCGCCGTGAGCAGCCCGGCCGCCTCGTCCGGGGCGAGGTAGACCAGCAGGCCTTCGGCGAGCCAGACCGAGCGCCGGGCCGGGTCGAAGCCGGCGGCGACCAGCCGCTCGGGCCACCGCGGGTCGACCAGGTCGACGGGCAGGGCGGTGCGCCGGGCCTTCGGCACGGCGCCGAGGCCGTCCAGGACCTGCTGCTTGAAGTCCAGCACCGGGCCGAGGTCGAGCTCGAACACCCGGGTGCCGGACGGCCAGTCCAGCCGGTAGGCGCGGGTGTCCAGGCCCGCCGCCAGCACCACCACCTGGTCGGCGCCGGCGGCCGGCAGCCGGTCGTCGTAGAAGCGGGTGCGCAGGATGCCGTGGGCGACGAGGGCCTTGGCGAGGCTGCTGACCGGGCCGGAGAGGGCGGGTTCGAGGCCGGCGGCGTCCACGAAGGCGAGGGCGTACGGGTCGACGAAGAGCGGGTCGGGTCGGGAGCTCTCGTAGGCCCGCACCCGGGCGACGGACAGGGCGGTGCGGGAGACCGGGCTGAGCGGTTCGGAGGTCGTCATGCCCGGCAATCTACATCGGCACCGATGCATCAGTGAAGATGTATTGGTGGAGATATATCGGTGAAGATGTATTCTTGCGGGCATGGACGGCGTGCAACTCCTCAGACTCGGCAAGCGGCTGACGGAACTCGGCCGCGCGATGATCACCGACCCGGCCGCCGAGCACCTCAGCGCCGGGGAGATCGCCGTGGTCTCCGACGTGTACCGCCACCCCGCCACCTCCGTCCAGGAGATCCGGGTCCGCACCGGCTTCGCCCAGAGCCACGTCTCGGTCTCCGTCGCCCGGCTGCGCGAACGCGGCCTGCTCGACGCCGCCGCCGACCCCGCCGACGGGCGCCGCACCCTGCTGACCGTCTCCGAGTCGGCCCGGCACGCCATCCGCGCCCACGTCGCCCGGCCCGCCGAGCCCGTCATCGCCAAGGCCGTCCCGGACCCGGAGAAGGCACGCAGGGTCACCGAACTGCTGGACGAACTCGCCGGCCTGCTGCTGCCCTGACCCACCACCGGGCACACCACCAGCCCCACGCCCCGGCCGAGTTCCACAAGTCGGTCACAAGCTCGCCAGGCCACTCCCCCGCCACCGCCGGCCCCTGCCATCATCCCGACTGAACCCGGGAGGCGCCCGGGCGAGGCCGAGGGAGTGCGATGGACGCGCGGATCAGGGTCGCCGGCGGCGACGGGCTGCGGGAGACGGCGGAGCTCCGGGACCGGCTGCACCGGGAGCGCGAGCTGGCGGGGCCGGCGCTGAGCGACGACGATGAGTGAGCCGCCGACCGACCGCGTTCCGACTCCGCCGACCGACCAGGCGGCCACCCCGCCACCCCGCCGCCCCCGGCACCACAGCCGGCGGTCCGTCACCCCGGCCGCCCGGATCGTGGCCCAGGCCCTGCTGGTCGTCATCGGCCTGTCCACCGTCGCCCTCGGCTTCTCCTGGTTCGTCGACACCTACGACGAGGCGCTCGCCTACCGCGGCGCCCCGGTCTGCGGCGCCCCCGCCACCGCACCCGGCGCGGACTGCACGAGGCAGGAGACCGGCCGGGTGACGGCCAAGAAGACCGACTCGAACGGAGACTCCACCACCTACGGCCTGACCGTCTCCCGCGAGACGGTGCCCACCGCCACGTACAGCGTCACCGAGGGCCTCTACGACAGCCTGGAGAACGGCGTCAACGTGGACCTGACCCTCTGGCGGGGCCGCGTGGTCGAGCTCTCCCACCAGGGCCACCGCTCCACCGTCCAGAGCACCCCCTGGCTCACCGCCCTCAAGCTCGCCCTCCTGGTCGGCACGGGAACCGTCCTCGCCGTCTACGGCCTCCTCCTGCGCCGCCTCGTCAGCTGGGCGCTCCCGCTCGCCGTCCTCCCCTTCCTGGTCCTCTTCACCGTCCTCGGCAGCATCATCCTCATCACCGCCCAGTGGCCCTTCGCCCTCACCCTCGCCCTCCCCCTCATCGGCTGGCTGGTCCTGACCGCCATCACCGCCACGATGTCCTGGGACTACTAGCTCGGGGATCCGGACCCGGCCGGTCACACCAGGGGCGCGTCCAGGCAGGCCCGGCGGTGGCTGAAGGTGTCGAGGGACCAGCGGCCGTGGTAGCGGCCGGAGCCGCTCTCCCCCACGCCGCCGAAGGGGAGTTCCGGGATGCCCAGGTGGGCCACCGGGAGGCCGAAGTTGAGGGCGCCGGAGGCGGTCTCCTCGGCCAGGCGGCGGCGTGCGTGCCCGTCCCCGGTGAAGGCGTAGAGGGCGAGGGGGTGGTCCCGGTCGTTGATGAAGGCGATGGCCTCGTCGAGGCCGGCGACCTCGACGACGGGCAGGACGGGGCCGAAGATCTCCTCCCGCATGACCGGGGCGTCCGGCTCCACCTCGGCCAGCAGGGTGGGCGCGATGTAGCGGTCCGCCCGGTCGTGCTGCCCGCCGAAGACCGTACGGCCCGAGTCGAGGAGGGCGACGACCCGGTCGAAGTGCCGCTCGTCGACGATGCGCCCGTACGCCGGTGACCGCGCCGGGTCGGGGCCGTACAGCTCGGTGACGGCGCGCGCCAGGGCGCCTTCCAGCGCGCGGGCCGTGGCCGGGTCGGTCAGCAGGTAGTCGGGGGCCACGCAGGTCTGCCCGGCGTTGGCGAACTTGGCGCGGGCCAGCCGGGCGGCGACCGCCCCGGGGTCGACGCCGCGGTCCACGAACACCGGTGACTTGCCGCCCAGTTCGAGGGTGACCGGGGTCAGGTGTTCGGCGGCGGCCCGCAGCACCGTCCGGCCGAAGCGGGCGTTGCCGGTGTAGAGGATGTGGTCGAAGCGCTCGGCCAGCAGGGCGGTGGTCGTCTCCCCGCCGCCCTCCACCACGGCGATCGCCGCCGGGTCGACGTACCGGGGCAGCAGCCGTGCCAGCAGGGCCGAGCAGGCCGGGGCCAGTTCACTCGGCTTGGCGAGCACCGTGTTGCCGGCGGCGATCGCGCCCGCCACCGGCACCAGCAGCAGCTGCACCGGGTAGTTCCAGGGCGCGATCACCAGGACGGTCCCGAGCGGGGCGTGGCCGGTGTGGGCGCTCGTCCCCGGCGGCAGCCGGGTGAGCGCGGCGGCGGGCACCGGCTCGGGGCGCAGCCACTGCTCCAGGTTCTGCAGGGTGTGGTCGATCTCCCGTACGGTGAAGTCGACTTCGGCGATGTCGGTCTCGGCGCGCGGCTTGCGCAGGTCGGCGTGGAGGGCCTCGGCGATCTCCTCGCGGTGGCCGGTCAGCAGGGCGCGCAGCCCGGCCAGCTGCTCGGTGCGCCAGGCGAGCGGCCGGGTGCGGCCGGTGCGGAAGGCCGCGCGCAGCCGGGCGACGGTCTCGGCCGGGGCGGCTACGGAGGGCGCGGTCACGGAGGGCGCGGTCACAGTCGGCGTGTTCACTGGGAGTCCTCTCGGACGGGGTCGGGGATCCAGCTGCCGTGGAAGCCGGCCGGCACCCGCACCGGCAGGTGGACGGTGGCGAGCGGGGCGCCGGTGAAGTCCTCGGCGGAGAGGACGACCAGGTCGCTCGCGCCCCGCTCGGGGTCGTGGACGTAGGTCAGCAGGTAGCCGTCGTCCTCGCCGCGGGCGCCCTCCCTCGGCACGAAGGAGACCTCGCCGGTGTACCGTCCCGCGCCGAACTGCCGTACGGTGCTGGACTGCCGGCGCAGGTCGTGCTTGATCAGCGCGTCCCCGGCGGCCTCCGGGGGCAGCGCGTCCAGGTCGTCGGCCGTCGCGGCGAGGTGGCGCAGCAGGGGGGTGGCCACGGTGGAGTAGCCGTAGCGGTGGGCGCCGCCGACCACCGCCGGGTTGACCGCCGGGAACTCCTGCGGCCGGTCGTCCAGCCGGGTCTCGATGACCGTGCCGGAGACGGTGTCGACCGTCCAGCGGTCCAGGGTGGGGCTGCTCTGCCCGTCCACCGCGCCGCCGGCGAACATCCTCGGGTAGCGGACCACGTCGACGACGACCCGGTCGCCGTCCTCGTGGGCGTTGAGGGTGTGGAAGACGAAGCAGGGCTCGACCTCGAACCAGCGGACCTCGGTGCCGTTGCGGGGCAGCAGCCCGACCCGCGCGCCGCGGGTCTCGTCCCAGACTGCCGGATACGTCTTGCGTGCCAGGTTGTCGGGCATGCTGACGCGCCCCGCGAGGTCGAGGACGACGGCGAAGTTCCGGGTCAGCGCCATGTCGTGCACCACCGGCCGGTGCGGGACCGGGATGTCCACGGCGCGCACGACGACGCCCTCCGGGGAGACCACCAGGTGGCGCAGCCGCTCGCTGTCGTCCCGCTGCCAGGTGATCGCGTGCAGCTCGCCGGTGACCGGGTCGAGCTTGGGGTGGGCGGCGAACCCGTCGGGCAGCGTGCCGCAGAAGTCGCCGGCCCCCACCGTCTCGATCTCGTAGGAGAGTTCGTACGGGCGGAAGCCGCCCTCGACCAGCGCGAGGGTACGGTCGGCGTGCCCGATCACGTGGGTGTTGGGCGCGACGTCGGCGATCCTCGGCACGGCGCCGGGGCGCGGCCGCTCCCCCAGCGCCTCGGCCACGGCGGCGCTGCGCACCAGCCGGTTGCGGTACCACCGGGCCCGCCCGTCGAGCAGCCGCACCCCGTGCACCATGGCGTACCCGGCGAACAGGTGCCGCGGCCGCGGGTCCTCCGGCCGCATCCCGTTGGGCCCGTTGCGCAGGTACCGGCCGTTGAGCTCGGCCGGGATCGTCCCCGTGACCGGCAGGTCGAAGGCCGTGACTTCCTCCTCCACCGGGGCGTAGCCACCGGTGAACGGGTTGGTGACGGTGGACACCGCAGACTCCCTCAGGCCGCTTCCGACTACCACTGCGCACGCGGGGCGGCGCACCCGGCTCAACGAGCCACCCACCCGGCGGGTGACGGCCCGCCGGGCATCGGCGGGAGGGAGCCTGGAGGAGCCGGGGGTCCGCCGCACCGCCGGCTCACTGGTCGGGCAGCTCGAAGGTCGGGGCCGCGTAGTAGTCCATGCCCTTCAGCTTGCAGACCAGCACCTCGTCGGCGCGGGCCAGGAGCTGGCGCATCCGTCCGATCGCCACGTCGATCAGGGCCGGGTGTCCTCGGAACCCGGCATCCAGGTCTGTGATCATCTTCCGGTAGAGCTCCGTGAAGCCGAGGGCGGCCTTGAGGGCGTCCGGGCTCTCCTCGTAATTCGCCAGTTTGGGGTTCACGAGTGTGTTCACGACCTCGTCCCCTTTCGGGACGTGGAAGCCGTCGCCGGTGGGGTCGAGCGGTTTGTCGTCCTGCTGGTAGAACCTTCCGACGCTCAGCTCGTGGAACGTGAAGTAGTGCGACAGGTCGCGGTTGGAGTCCAGGATTCCTCCGCCGTCCCCTTCTCCCTCCCAGATGACGTCCTGCATGAGCGTCAGCGCGTCGTCCAGGCCTTCCACGGTGATGCAGTCCTGCCCGAAGTAGGCGTACTGGCGGTCGAGGCGCCCGGCCGGGAACACGGCCTTCTCCCCGTACAGGTGGACGCAGTCCTTCAGGTGCTGCATGAGGTCCCGGTAGAACTGCCCGATCGTCTCACCCGGGTCGGGGAGGATCGGGGTGTGCAGCCGCGGGTCGAACTCGGCGGTGACCGGCAGTGCGGCCCTGAGCCCCTCCGGCAGGGTCCCTTCGTCGACGGGCCCCGGGGACTCGATGCACATGCCCATGGCCAGGAAGGAGTCCCCGAAGGGCTGGAGTTGGATCTCCATGGGGCCGGGGGCACTGAAGAAGCGCGGATAGGGGAGGGAGGCGACGGCCTTGATGTCGGGGTCGGCGCCGGTGGCGATCAGGACGTTCGCGGCGATCGACAGGTGCCGCATCTCGACGGTCACCAGCTCCCGGACGAGTTTGGCCGCGGTGCTCCGACGGTCCTTGATCGACCACCAGCCCGTCAGGTAGGCGGGGATGGTGGAGAACTCGACCAGGCAGGCGCTCTGCAGCATCTCCCGCAGTTTCTTGATGTCGTCCTCGAAGCTCATGAGGTGGCCCCCTCCGGCTTTCCGGTCCTGAGCAGGGTGCGGTACATCTCCAGAACCTTGCGCTTGCCGCTGGACAGGTCCCTGGTGACGGGCATGTAGAGCGAGGAGTTCGCCATGGAGACCGAGGACAGTTCCAGGATCTGGTCGATGTTCCGTTCGACGGCCGTCCTGTCCCCCAGGTCGAGCGCGGCGTAGTACTTCATGACCGGGAAGATCATGTCGTACACGTAGAGCACCCGCTTGTAGACGTAGTCCCAGGCGGCGGCCGGGTCGTTGTGGTGCTCCTCGCAGTACTTCCGGAAGTCCTCGGGGAGCTGGTCGTCGAAGGGCAGCATCCGCACACAGCAGTAGAACGCCGAGACGAAGGACCACGGCGCTCCCACGAACCCCACCCTTTCCGGCGGAACGTCCGGACTCCCGTCGAGATAGTAGGGAAAGAAGGCGATGACCGGGAGGTTGGGGGCTTCGAGACCGCTCACCACGGTGAACCCGATCTCCGCGCGGCCGTTCACCACCGGCCCGACCTTGGTGATGGTGAGGACTTCCTCCTCCTTCTTCTCCGGTTTCTTCCAGAAGGAGCCGTTCTGCATGGGTGGCGGCGGGTCCGGCAGGTACTGCTGGACGACCAGCCCGACCTTGCGGGTGGGGATCGCACCCCGGTCCCGGACCTCGACCACCACCACCCGGTCCTTGTCGCTCTGGTCGACGTAGATCGATCGCAATTCGGTCTGGGCCGTGAGCACCTTCTCCGTCAGCATCGTGACCTGCTCGGCATTCGGCTTGCACCGGATGCCCAGGACCCCGTCGGCCAGGTCCGCGTCGGTCACCTTGCCGTCGACCGGCACGTCGATGATGCCGGAGGTCAGCTCGTAGCCGCTCCTGTCGTAGACATCGGGCTTGATCTCCGCCACGGTCTCGATGGTGGCGGCGCCGGCGACGACGAGCTCCAGAGTTCCGAAGGACGTCTCCTTGTCACCGCTGGCGTCCTTCTCCGGGATCGTGGCCCCCAGGTCGAGGCTGACGTAGCGGGTGCCCCCGGCATTCCGGTTGACCTCCGCCACCGCCGGCCCGAACCAGGCGTCCACCGGATTCTTCTCCGAATCGAGGACCTTCACCGAGTTCGCCGGCGCCAGGAACCGCCCGCCGGGTACCGAAGCCGGCTCGCTCTCGTGCCACAGGCCGATCGTGCCGACCACCCGGGAAAGGCAGGTGTTCCGACGTGGCGGATTCCCCGCTTTTCGGTCCTGCTCCCACAGGTCCAGCAGTTTCTCGAACCGCTCCTTCTGGGTCTTGCAGCCGGCGAACTCGAGTGCGTTGAAGTAGTGGGTCAGATAGACGGAGTACCGCATCATGATTCCGCGGGCCTTCTGGGAATCCATCTCCTTCTTGAGCGCGTTCAGCAGTGGCGATTTGTCGGAGGTGAAGTGGAGATTTTCCCGGCCCACGCACGCCTGGACGACGGTGGCGCCGACCCCGTCGCGGTAGACGTCCCCTTTCAGATTCAGGTTGCGGCTGAAATTCTGCCAGCGCGCCGGCAGCTGGAGGCCGTCCTCGATGTCGCCGTAGAAGAATCCCTCCGGGCTGGTTCTGCTGCCGATCTGGATGCGCCTGGCGAAGAAGCAGGGGCTCCAGACCGAATCCGGGTTGTTGTCCGCCATGCTCGCGCTGGTGTGGAACGCGGCCCTGGGGAAGTGGCCGTCGCCGGTCTGCTCCTCCGGGGTGAGGTCGGCGATCGGGAACGAGTCCCCGGCCAGGTTGACGACGGCGCCGAGCAGCGGGTCGCCCGGGATCGACGGATCCGCTCCGTACGCGGTCTGCCCCCCGGTCACGGTCGTGAGGACGCCCTTGCCGTCCGGCGCGTCACGGGGCTGCACGTGGAGCCACCAGTCGTTGCCGCCGTAGGCACTCCACCCCGAAGGGGGCTCCTCCGTCTCCTTCCCGTCCGGGCCTTGGCCCGTCTGCATGCTGAACGCCCACTTCGGAAAGGCCTCCCGGAAATTGTCCGGGGTGATTTTCTTGTCCTTGAGATAATTCCAGTTCAGCTCCGCCGTCCGGAAGTCGTACGTCGGGAACAGGCCGTTGTTGTTCATGGTCGCCGGATTGAAGGTCATCTGACCCCGGAAGAAAACCCGGGGAACGGAAAGGACGCTCACAGCACCTCCTAGGGGGTTGGCGGGAAGCCGCCAGCGATGTACCACCGCACCTTGATCCCTAGCCCGCCTCGACCCGGACAGCCGAGGGTGTTCACTCGGCGTCAGTCACCCCGCGATCGCATGATTCCGGCCCAGGCCGATTCGGGTGATTCCTGCCGCACCGATGTGAGTGGAACGTCCGCCGTCGGCATAGATGGATCGTTGACGACGTGACAACGGATAGGGTCCTGCGGCATTTCCGCCGAATCGACGGAGAGTGACCGCGGACCGGCGAGCGGAAGGAGCCTGGCACATGCCGGAACCGGGAGCGGGGCCCCGGACGGGGGTCTGGCTGGTGGGGGCGCGCGGCTCGGTGGCCACCACCACCGTGGTGGGCGCGGCGGCGGTCGGTGCGGGGCTGGCCGAGCCGACGGGGTGCGTCACCGCGAGCGAGGACTTCCCCGGGGCCCGGCTGCCGCCACTCGGCGCCCTGGTCTTCGGCGGGCACGACACCGGCTCCGTCCCCCTGCCCGTCCGGGCCGCCGAGCTGGCCGAGTCCGGGGTGGTGCCGCAGCGGCTGCTCGAACCGCTGGAGAAGGCCGTCGTCGCCGCCGACCAGGAGATCCGCCCGGGCTACGCCACCGGTCGGAGCGGACTGCCCCAGGCGGTGGCGGCCCGGGCGCTCACCGTCGACATCGAGGGCTTCCGGCGGCGTCTGGGCCTGGACCGCGTCGTGGTCGTCAACGTGGCCTCCACCGAGGCGCCGGTGCCGGACCGCCCCGAACACCACGACCTCGACCTGCTGGAGGCGGCCCTGCGCGGCCCGGCCGACGTCCTGCCGGCCAGCTCGCTCTACGCCTACGCGGCCTTCACCGCCGACTGCCCCTACGTGGACTTCACCCCCTCCACCGGTGCCCGGCTGCCCGCGCTGGACGCCCTGGCCCGCGCGCGCGGCCTGCCGTACGCGGGCAGCGACGCCAAGACCGGCGAGACGCTGGTGCAGTCGGTCCTGGCACCGATGTTCGCCGTCCGCGCGTTGAAGGTGCGGGCCTGGTCCGGCACGAACCTGCTGGGCGGCGGGGACGGCGCCACCCTGGCCGATCCGGGCGCCGCCGCCAGCAAGACGGCGTCCAAGCGGCGGGGCCTGGGCCGCATGCTGGGGCACCCGGTGGAGGGCTCGGTGCACATCGACTGCGTACCGGCGCTCGGCGAATGGAAGACCGCCTGGGACCACGTGGCCTTCGAAGGGTTCCTCGGGGCGCGGATGAGCCTCCAGTTCACCTGGCAGGGCTGCGACTCGGCGCTGGCCGCACCGCTCGTGCTGGATCTCGTCCGGCTCACCGCCACCGCGCACGCGGCGGGCGTCTCGGGCCCGCTCGGGGCCCTGGGCTTCTTCTTCAAGGACCCGGTCGGCTCGGGTGGTTACGCCCTGACCGACCAGTACGAGGCCTTGCGGGCGTTCGCGGCGGAGGCCGCGGCGGCGACCGCGGGCGGCGGGCCGCGCACATGAGGATCCCGAGCCTCGGCACCGTCGCCGAACTCGTCCGGGCACCGGCCGCGATCACCGTGCCCGGCGACCCCCTGGTCGGGGCGACGCTGGCCGGCCGCCCGCTCGGACCGGCCACCGGACTGCTGGCCCTGTCCTCGGTCTGTCTCTACTGGGCGGGCATGGCCCTCAACGACTACGCCGACCGGCACACCGACGCGGTCGAGCGTCCGCACCGTCCGATCCCCTCCGGCCGGGTGGAGCCTTCGGTCGCCCTGTCGCTGGCCGCCGGCCTCACCGGGACGGGGCTCGCCTTCGCCGCGGCGGGCGGTGGGCGTGGGGCCCTGTCCGTCGCGGTGCCGTTGGCGGCCGTGGTCTGGAGCTACGACCTGGGCCTCAAGGGCCGTCCCGTCGCCGGGCCCGTCACCATGGCCGCCGCCCGCGGCCTCGACGTCCTCCTGGGCGCCGGGGGCCGCGGGCTGCGCGCGGCCGCGCCCGCCGCCGCGGTGGTCGGCGCGCACACCCTGGTGGTCTGCGCGCTCAGCCGCCACGAAGTCCGGGGCGCGGACGGCCTGCTCCTCCCCGCCACCGCGGCCGCCACCTGCGCCGTCGCCGCCGTGGCCGCCGCCCCGGGTGCAGGCGGCGCCCCGGGTCGCCGGGCGGTCCGCCTCGCCGCCCTCGCCGTGTACGTCGCCGGCTTCGGCGGCGCCCAGGCCGCGGCGGGCCGGCTCGACCCGCGACGCCTCCAACAGGCCGTCACCGCCGGCATCGCCGCCGTCCTCCCCCTCCAGGCCGCGTGCGCCTGCCGCGCCGACGCCCTGCCCGTGGCCCTGTCCCTGCTCGCCGCGGCGCCGGTGGCCCGCCGCCTGTTCCGAAAGCTGTCCCCCACATGACCGGCACGGTCACCGACCAGGGCCACGCGCAGCCCGGCCCCGTACGAACGGACGCCGTACGGACGGACGCCGTACGCGCGGACACGGGGCTGCGGTTCGGCTACGGCACCAACGGGTTCGCCGGGCACCGCCTGACCGAGGCCATCGCCGTGCTGGCGGACCTCGGCTACGACGGGATCGCCCTCACCCTGGACCACTGCCACCTCGACCCGTTCGCCCCCGGGCTGTCCCGGCGGGTCGCGCGGGTCGCCCGGCGACTCGCCGAGACGGGCCTGGACACCGTGGTGGAGACCGGCGCCCGCTACCTGCTCGACCCGTGGACCAAGCACGCCCCCACGCTCGTCGACGAGGATCCGAGCCGTCGGCTGGAGTACCTGGGTCTGGCGATGCGGGTGGCCGCCGATCTGAACGCGGGGGCCGTGTCGCTGTGGAGCGGCGTGCCCGCCCCGGGCGTGCCGTCCCGGGTGGCGTGGGAACGACTGGTCCACGGCTGCGGGTGGGCGGTGGCGGAGGCGGACCGCCATGGCGTCGTCCTGGGCTTCGAGCCGGAGCCGGGCATGCTCGTCGATACCCTGGACGCCTACGAGCTGCTGCGCCGCCGCCTCGGCGATCCGCCCGCTCTCGGGCTGACCCTCGACATCGGCCACTGCCGCTGTCTGGAGGCCGCCCCGGTGTCCGACTGCGTCGTACGGGCCGGGCCGCACCTGGTCAACGTCCAGATCGAGGACATGCGCAGGGGCGTGCACGAGCACCTGGAGTTCGGGCAGGGCGAGATCGACTTCCCGCCCGTGCTGGACGCGCTGCGCCGCACCGGCTTCCCGGGACTGGTCAGCGTCGAACTGCCGCGGCACAGCCACGCCGCGCCGCAGCTCGCCGCGCGCTCGCTGGCCTTCCTGCGAGCCGCCGCCGGCGCGGCGCACGGCACCCGGACACCGCGATGAGCTTCGGCAACGCCGCCCGGGTGACCGTCCGCGACCTGCGCGCCGCCCTCGACCGGCAGCTCACACCGGACGCCGCCCGCTGGCTGGCCACGGCTCTGACCGAGGTGGCCGCCGAACCCGACCAGGCCCTGCCCCGGCGCTTCGCCGAGGCGGGCCGCCGGGGCGGCCGGGCACTGCTGGCGGCGGCCCCCGCACCGCATCAGGACCCGGCGCCCGCGGTCCCCGCGGAAGCGCTGGCCTGGACCGTGGACGACGCCGTACGGGCCCTGCTGCTGGCCGCCGCCCCGGCCCCCGCCGACGGCCCCGCCGTCCGGGCGTCCGCCGTCTACCGCCACGGGGACGCCGCGGAACGGCGCGGCGTGCTCCGCGCCCTCGGCCCGCTGGACCTGCTGGCCCCGTACGGCCTGCGGGACGACGCCGTCCCCCTGGTGTCCGACGCGCTGCGCGCCAACGACCCCCGGCTGCTGGCCGCCGCACTGGGCCCCTACGGGGCGCGGCACCTGCCGGCGCCCGCCTACCGGGAGGCCGTCCTGAAGTGCCTGCACTGCTCCGTCCCCCTGCGGGCCGTGGCCGGGCTGCCCCACCGGACCGACGCCGAACTGGCCCGGATGGCCGCGACGCACGCCCGTGAACTCACCAGCGCCGGACGCCCCGTACCGGGCGACGTGCGCGCGCTGGCCGGCCCCCGACCGGCCGCGACCGAGCCCCTTCCGCCCCCTCACCCTGCCGGGACCTGATGCGCATCTTCGACCCCCACATCCACATGACCTCGCGGACGACCGACGACTACCAGACGATGCGGGACGCCGGCATCCGGGCCGTCGTGGAACCGGCGTTCTGGCTGGGCCAGCCCCGCACGGACGTCGCCAGCTTCGTCGACTACTTCGACTCCCTGATCGGCTGGGAACCCTTCCGGGCGGCCCAGTTCGGTATCCGCCACCACTGCGCCCTGGCCCTCAACCCGAAGGAGGCCAACGACCCCCGCTGCACCGCCGTCCTCGACGTGCTGCCCCGCTACCTGGACAAGGACGCGGTGGTGGCGGTGGGCGAGGTCGGCTACGACTCCGTCACCCCGGAGGAGGACCACGCGCTCGCCACCCAGGTCCGGCTCGCCATGGACCACGAACTGCCCGTCCTGGTGCACACCCCGCACCGGGACAAGGCCGTCGGGACCAGGCGCACGCTCGCCGTGCTCCGCGAGTGCGGGATCGCTCCCGACCTGGTCCTGGTCGACCACCTGACCGAGCTGACCGTGACGGAGGTCGCCGACACCGGCTGCTGGACGGGGTTCTCCGTCTACCCGCACACCAAGATGGACCCCCACCGCCTGGTGCAGCTCCTCAAGCGCCACGGAACCCACCGGGTGCTGGTCAACTCCGCGGCCGACTGGGGCCGCAGCGACCCGCTGGCGACCCGGCGCACGGCGGAGGCGATGCTCGAAGCCGGCTTCACCGCCGACCAGGTCGACGAGGTGATGTGGCGCAACCCGGTCGCCTTCTACGGCCAGAGCGGACGCCTGACCCTGCCGGTGGACGGTCCCGACACGCCGGACCACCGCGAGGAGCCCCACGAGCGGGCCGGCGACGCCGTGTACCTGGGGAACTCCATCGCCCGCGGCGAGTAGCCCTTCCCCGAGCAAGGAGACCGCCCCCGATGCGCCTGCGCCACCCCGACGGCAGCACCGTCCACCTCGCCTACTGCACCAACGTCCACCCCGCGGAGGACCTCGACGGCGTCCTGGCTCAACTCGCCGTCCACGCCGAGCCCGTCCGCGAACGGCTCGCGGCGCCGTCCCTGGGCCTGGGCCTGTGGCTCGCCCACGACGTGGCGCGCACCCTGGCGACGGACGCGACGGCCCTGCACCGGCTGCGCCGTGAACTGTCCACCCGGGGGCTCGAAGTCGTCACCCTCAACGGCTTCCCCTACCGCGGCTTCCACGAGCCGGTCGTCAAACGGGCCGTCTACCGGCCGGACTGGAGCGACCCGGCCCGCCTGGCGTACACCCTCGACCTGGCCCGGGTGCTTACCGCGCTGCTGCCCGAGGACGCGGCCCGCGGGAGCATCTCCACGCTCCCCCTGGGCTGGCGGGCCGGCTGGACGCCCGGACACCAGGACCGCGCCCGCCGCGGCCTGGACGAACTGGCCGAAGGGCTCGCCAAGTCGGAGTCCGACTCCGGCCGCCGCGTCCGGGTCGGCCTGGAACCCGAACCGGGCTGCGTGGTCTCCACCGTGAGCGACGCCTGCGCACGGCTCACCGGGCTCGACACCGAGCGCATCGGCGTCTGCCTGGACGTCTGCCACCTCGCCGTCGACTTCGAGGACCCGCCGTCCGCCCTCCGCGGCCTGGCCGACGCCGGCCTGCCCGTCGTCAAGGCCCAGCTCTCCAGCGCCCTCCAGGCCGACGATCCCTCCGACCCCGCCGTACGGCGGGCGCTCGCGCGCTTCGCCGAGCCGCGGTTCCTGCACCAGACCCGCGCCGAGCCCGCCGGCCCCCGCCCGGAGCGGTGGGACGACCTCGACCTGGCGCTCCGCTCCCCGGCTGACGGCGCCGATCCGCGCCCGTGGCGGGTGCACTTCCACGTCCCCGTGCACGCCGACCCGGAGCCGCCGCTCACCGCGACCGGACCGGTGCTGACCGACGCCATCCGCGCCCTCGTCCACGGCCCGCACCCCGTCACCGACCACCTGGAGGTCGAGACGTACACCTGGTCGGTGCTCCCGGGCCGGGACCGGCCGGCCGACGACGAGGCACTGGTCGCGGGCATCGCCGCCGAACTCGCCTGGACCCGCGAGCAGTTGCTCGCCGCCGGACTGCGGGAGCACACCTCGTGACCACCGGCCGCCCCACGCCCCTGCTGGTGCTGAACATCGCCGCGCTCACCTCCCGCCTCCTGCGCCACATGCCGCACCTGCGGGCCGTCGCCGAACCCGACGGCGACACCCCGGGGCACGGCGCCCGGCTGGAACCGGTCTTCCCTGCGGTCACCTGCTCCGTCCAGGCCAGCCTGCTGACCGGGCTCCCCCCGAGCCGACACGGGATCGTCGGGAACGGCTGGTACTTCCGCGACCTCGGCGAGGTGCTCCTGTGGCGCCAGCACAACCTGCTAGTGGAGGGCGAGAAGGTGTGGGACGCCGCCAGGCGGCGCCACCCGGGCTACCGCGTCGCCAACATCTGCTGGTGGTACGCCATGGGCGCCGGCACCGACATCACCGTCACCCCGCGCCCCGTCTACCACGCGGACGGCCGCAAGTCCCCCGACTGCTACACCGTCCCACCGGGTCTGCACGACGAACTGACCGACGCCATCGGCCTGTTCCCGCTCTTCGACTACTGGGGACCGCGCGCCTCCATCGCCTCCAGCAGGTGGATCGCGCGGGCCACCGAGCACGTCATCCGCACCGCCGCACCCGACCTGACCCTCGCCTACCTGCCGCACCTCGACTACGACCTCCAGCGCTTCGGCCCCGCCGCACCCCAGGCCGCCGCCGCGGCCAGGGCCCTCGACACCGTCCTCGCGCCCCTGCTCCACCTGGCCCGGGAGCACGGGACCACCGTCGTGGCGCTGTCCGAGTACGGCATCACCGCGGTCGACCACCCCGTCCACATCAACCGCGCGCTGCGCGCGGCCGGCCTCCTCACGGTGTACACCCAGGCCGGGATGGAGTACCTCGACCCGTACACGTCCCGGGCGTTCGCCGTCGCCGACCACCAGGTGGCCCACCTCTACGTGCCCGACCCCGCCGACCTGCCGCGCGTCGCGGAGCTCGTCCGAGCGCTACCCGGAGTGGAACGCGTCCTCGACAGCGCGGGCAAGGCCGCGTACGGAATCGACCACGCCCGCGCGGGCGAACTCGTCGCCGTCGCCACCACCAACGCCTGGTTCACGTACTACTACTGGCTGGACGACACCCGCGCCCCGGACTTCGCCCGCTGTGTCGAGATCCACCGCAAACCCGGCTACGACCCCGCCGAACTCCTCCTCGACCCCGCCGACCGCCTCGTCCGACTCCGGGCCGCTGCCGCCCTCGCCCGCCGTCGGCTCGGCCTGCGCTCCACGCTGTCCGTCGTCCCGCTCGACGCCACCCACGTCCGCGGCAGCCACGGCCGCCTCCCCGACGACCCGGACGACGGCCCCGTCCTCCTCCTCTCCGACACCACCCGCCTCCCCCGCGTCCACCCGCGCTACGCCGCCACCGACCTGCCCGGCCTCCTCCTCCGACTCGCGGGCGGCACGCAGCGGGAGGAACACCCCGCACCCCGCGTCCGCTCGGGCACCCGACGCCCGTCCGGGTAGTCCGCGTTCGCCACCATGATCCCGATCGATCGGAGCACATCCGTGTACCCGTCCCTCCGCCGGGCGTCAGCGGCCCTGCTGCTGGCCCTGCTGCCCGCCACATCCCCCGCCGCCGCGTACGGCGCCCAACCGCCCGCCCCCGCCGTGGCCGTGGCCGTGGCGCACTCCGCCCGGGCCGTACCCGGGCAGTACATCGTCACCCTCAAGCACGGCCGCGACCCCGGTGAGGTCCTGCGAGCGCTGGGCATCACCCCCAGGTTCACCTACGGCGCCGCGTTGAACGGCTTCGCCGCCGCCCTCGACCCGCTCCTGCTGAACACCGTACGGACCAACCCGGCCGTCGAGGCCGTCGAGGAGAACACCACCTTCCGCCTCCCCACCCCCGTCGACGGTGCGGACCGGCCCGGCCACACCACCCGGGCTACGGCCGCCACCTGGGGCCTGGACCGCATCGACCAGCGGTACCTGCCCCTGGACGGCCAGTTCACCACCCGCGGCCACGGCGCCGGCGCGACCGCCTACATCCTCGACAGCGGCATCGACTACACCCACCCGGAGTTCGGCGGGCGCGCCGTCCCCGGCTTCGACGCCATCGGCGACGGCCGCGACGGCCTCGACTGCCACGGCCACGGCACCCACGTCGCCGGCACCGTCGGCGGCCGCACCTACGGCGTCGCCCCGCGGGCCCGCCTCGTCTCGGTCCGCGTCGTGGACTGCACCGGCAGCGGCGACAAGGCCCAGATGATCGCCGGCCTCGACTGGGTCGCCCGCGACGCCCGGTACCCCGCCGTCCTCAACGCCTCCCTCGGCGAGGAACGCTCCCGGGCCGTCAACGACGCCGCCACCGCGCTCTCCGACCAGGGCGTCCTGCCCGTCGTCGCCGCCGGAAACGACGCCGTCGACGCCTGCACCGTCTCCCCCGCCTCCGCGTACGGGGTCGTCACCGTCGCCGCCACCAACCGGCGGGACGAGGAGACCGACTTCTCCAACTGGGGCACCTGCGTCGCCCTCCACGCCCCCGGCCAGGCGATCCTGTCCGCCAAGCTCGGCGGCGGCAGCACCACCCTCAGCGGCACCTCCATGGCCGCGCCGCACGTCACCGGCACCGCCGCCCTCTACCTCGCGGAACACCCGGACGCCGAGCCGATCGACGTCTCCGACTTCCTCCAGTACACCGCCACCCCGGACGTCCTGACCGACGTGCGCGAGGGCACCCCCAACCTCCTGCTGTTCACCGACGACCTGTAGCACCGCCTCCGGACTCCGCGACGGGACGACTGCGGCCGGCGCCCGGCCCGCACGGCGTCCCGACGGTCCCCGCGCCGGGTGCGCCGCCTCGACGGTGCGTATCCGGAGCGCGGTTCCGTCGTTGACCAGGCCAGGTCCCGGGCGCTCGCCCGGGACCTGGCCTGCGCGGCGCCGGTGTTCGCCGGGCCCGTGCGAGGAGGGAGTGCGATGAGCAGGGTGGCGGGCGTGGAGCGCCAGGGCACGGGCAGCGGTGCGCGCAGCGTGGGCCAGCGGATGGCGGTGCTGGGTACGGCCGTGGGGGCGGCGCTGGTCCCGGCCGGCGCCGCACAGGCCAGTGTCGTCGGGGTGGGCAACGCGGTGTTCGGCAACTCCTGTGAGAACCACGACGCCGGCACCCAGGCCCTCGGGGGCACGGTCTCCGACAGCGGGACGGCGAGCGGCAACCAGCTCGGCCTGCCGCTGAGCCTGCCCCGCAACCACTGCGGCAGCAGCGGGATCGTCTGCACCGCCGTGTTCATGTCCAGCGTCTGATCCGGCAGGCCCGACGTGGTGCGAGGCAGTGGTGTCGTGGCCGGTCCCGCAGCGGCGGGCGTGTCGCTGGAGGACGCCGCCGTACGGGAGTTGGCGGCGATGAGCGGGCACGCGGTGCCGTTGGCACGGGACTGGGTGGCCGAGCGTCCACGGCTGGGTGTGGCCCGGGCGCTGCTGGTACTGGCGACGGCCGGGGGCCTGAGCGATGAGGCGCTGCGGGAGGAGCTGGTGGTCGCGTACCGGGACGCCCAGGCGGCGGACGCCCGGTCGGCGAGCCTGGTGTACGGGGTCTTCCTCTACACCCACCGGCAGTTCCGGCTGACGGCCGACCACCTGGTGACGCATTTCGCGCGGTGGCCCGGGGACGAGGTGGCCTCCCTCATGCTGGACGCCTTCCACGCCTGCGGGGACGCCGGCTACCGCGCGCACGGCGACGCGCTGGCCGAGCAGCAGTACGCCCTGGCCGGCGCGGACAGTTGGCCGTGGGCAGGCAGGCTCGCGTGGACCCGGGCCGAGCAGGGGCGCGTCGAGGAGGCGCTCGAACTGGCCGGGCACACCCTGGCCCACTACCCGCGTTCCGGGCTCGCCGCGCACGCCCGCGCGCACGCCGAGCACGAACTGGGAGCGGGCCCCGCCTCCACCGCCTTCCTCGACCGGTGGCTGGCCGTCGACCCGCAGGCGATGCAGTTCAAACACCTCACCTGGCACGCCGCCCTGCAGTCGCTGGCCTGCGGGGACTTCGCGGACGCGCGCCGCCGGGCCGACGAGGTCCTGGGCCGCGCGGACGTGGGGATGCGGTCGGCGACGAACTGGCGCCTGCTGCTGGCCGGGCAGCGACCCGCCGGCCGCTGCGACCTCGACCACGTCCGGAGCCTGCTGGCCGGACCGGGCGGCATGGCCGAGGTCTTCCACACCTTCAACCTGGCCCTCGCCCTGGCCGTCGAGGCGGCCACCGAGGACCTGGAGGCCCTGGCCCGACGGTCGGCCGCCGACGAGCGCCCCGACTACCGCGAGGTCCTCACCCCGGTCGTCCGGGCCCTCGCCCACGTCACCGCCGGCCGCGCCCGGGCGGCCGTCGACCTCCTGACCCGCCTCGGCGCGCGGGTGGAACGGATCGGCGGCGTACGGGTGGAACGCGAGATCGTCCAGGACACCCTGGCCCGCGCCCTGATCGACACCGGCGAACACGCCCGCGCCGTCACCCTGCTGCACGAGCGCGTCACCACCCGCCGCCACCACACCTACGAGGACCTCCTCCTCGCCCCCGCAGCCTCTCCGGGAGATCCGCCATGGCCGTGCCCCAGCTGATCGTCGTCTCGCCGCGCGGCAGCGGCACCCCCCTGCTGGCCCACCTCACCACCGCGCTCGGCTACACCCCCTACGGCACGATGAGCGGCACCCAGCCCGACAACGGCGAGCGGCCCGGCCCCGGCGAGGTCTCCCGCCTGCTCCGCGCCGCCTACGGCCAGGACGAGGCCGCACGCCTGCTGCGCGGGCAGCGCGACCACCGGGAAGACCTGGAAGCCGCCTTCCAGCAGGCCGTGAACGCCCTGTGGCGGGTGTGGTGGACCCGGCTGGGCCAGCCCGTCACCGCCGCCTCACCCGTCGACCCCGCCCTCGAAGAGCGCCTCACCCGCGTCCCCGACACCGACCTGCCCCGACTCCTGCCGGGCCACGGCTGCTGGTACGTCAACAGCCTGGACCTGAAACGCGCCGACGCCGGCCTCCTGCGCACCTGGCACGCCACCGCGCGGCCGCCGATCGTCTACCACCACCGCGACGTACGCGACCGCGTCGTCCAGCAGATCCACCTGCTCTCCCGACCCGCCGGGCGCGTCGGCTCCCTGCCCGACCACCTCGTCTACCGCGACATCGTCAGCGCCCTGCCCACCATGGACGCCAGGATCACCCTCGCCCTCACCGACCCCGGCTTCCCCGGCATCCGCGAAGCCCGCCACTGCCAGTGGCTGCTGCGCCACCCCGCCGTCTGCGTCCTCACCCACGAGGAACTCGCCGGCCCCGCCCAGGGCGGCACCACCGAGGCCCGCGACCGCGCTCTGCGCCGGCTCCTGACCGCCACCGGCCACCCCGACCCGGCGGCGGCCCTCGCCGCCCTGCCCGAGGCCCCCGTCGCCGGGAGCGGCGAACTCGCCGTGGGCGGCTGGCGCGAGCACTTCAGCGCGGAGCACGAACGCCTCCTCCACCGACACCACGGCGACCTCCTGGCTCCCGCCCCGGACTGCGGCGCGCCCGCCGTCGGTCCACGGCACCCGGGCGTCCCGCTCCCCTCCGGCCGGTGATCCGCCGCCGAGCGGGCTCAGCGGCGGATCACCGGCCGGGCGGAAGTGTCGCCGGTCAGACCTTCGCGTCGCGGGCCTGGTGAAAGCGTTCCAGAACGAGCTCGACCAACTCCGGCGCGTCGACCAGCGGTTGGGAGACGCCGACCACTCCGGCCGCGGTCGAGGCCTCGACGGTCACGCGGAACAGCAGGCCGGCGGCGAAACAGTAGGACGCGACCGCGATCCGCCGGGCCCCGGCCCGGCGCAGCTCCGCCACCGCCTCGCCGGGGGTCGGCTCGGTGGCCGACGCGAAAGCGGCCCGGCACGGCAGGCCGAGCTCCGTGCCCAGCGCGGACGCCATCGCGGCCACCGACGAGGACGCGGCGGCGTCGACGCTGCCCGCCGCCGCCAGCACCACCGCGTCGAACTCGACGTCCAGTTCGGTGAGCCGGCGCCGCAGCGCCGCGACCAGCCGTCCGTCGGGCACGCCGGTGGGACCGCCCAGCACCGGCGCCACGATCGGTGCCTTGCCCGGCGGGTCGAGCAGTGCCTTGGGCAGGTCGACCCGGGCGTGGAAGGCGGCGGTCAGCAGCAACGGCACCACGACCACCTCCTCGTGCCCGGCTTCGGCGAGCGCGCCCAGCGCTTCACGGGCCGTGGGGCCGGCGTGCCGGAGGAAGGCCACCTCGACCCGGCTCCCGTGGGAGGCCTCGACCGCGCGGGCGAGCGCCCGGGTGGACTCCTGCGCCTCGGGAGCGAGGCTGCCGTGCGCCAGCAGGAGCAGTGCGCTCGGGGCCTGCTCGGCGAGCGGCTGGGGCGTCTTGATCACGTCGGTCACTGTCGTACCACCCTCGTCATGCGGTGCGAGTACTGCGAATACAAGGAAGTGACCGTCAGATTACCGTCCGTGACCAGCCTTGCCGGTGGCGCCGCGCAGGCGGCCACGAGCAGGTCCCGCCGGCCCTCGACCTCTCCCCGCGCCCCGCATCCGGGTGGACCCGCGCCGGGCCCCGCCCGAGACCGGCGGGAGCCCGGCGGATGCCCCCGTAGCCTGCGACCACTTGCCCGGCCCGACACCTCGAAGGCGGCCCACCATGGAAGCGTCCACACTCCTGCCGGCTGTCGCCGTCTTCTCGCTGGTGACCGTGGAGTTCGGCGGACACGCGCTGCTTCAGCTGACCACCGTCCAGAACGGCACGCTCACCCCGCTGCGCGAACGGTCCTTCCGCGCCGGCCACGCCCACGCCGGCGTGCTGCTGATCCTGTCCCTCGTCTACTTCCTCTACCTGCCCCGCGCGGGGTTCTCCTCCGGAACGGAGTGGCTCTTCGGCATCCTCCTGCTGGCCGGAGTGCTCGCCCAGTCCGGCGGCTTCTTCCTGCACCTCGCCCTCGGCACCGAAGGCCACTCCTCCCCCGGCACCCACCTCACCCGGGGCGGGGCCCTCCTCCTCGCCGCGGCGCTCATCGCCCTGGGCGTCGGCCTCGTCCAGCACCTCTGACAGGTGATCGTTTTCCCTCCTCAGTCGCGCGGCGCGAAGGCACCGCGCAGGACCCGCTCGACCAGCTCTTCGTAGCCGATGCCCACAGCGGCGGCCGTCAGCGGGAGGGTGGCGGTACGGCGCAGCGCCGGCAGGGTGTTGAGTTCGAGCCAGTGGAAGCCCCCGTCCGGGGCGATGACGAAGTCGCTTCGCGAGTGGCTCGAGCAGCCGAGTGCGGTGTGTGCTCGCCGGGCGGCCTCCCTGATCCCCCGTGCTGTCCCGTCCGGAAGGTCGGCCGGACACCTGAAGGAGTGCAGGTCCGGGCTGTTCTTCGCCGCGTGGTCGTAGAACTCGCCGGCGGTGAGGACCTCCGCGGCGGGGAGGGGCACCGGGTCGCCGTCCGACTCCAGGATTCCGACCGTCACGGTCCTGCCCTCGACGAACGGTTCGACGAACAGTCGGTGGCCGGCGGCGCGAAGGCCCGTGAGCGCCTGCGTCAGCCCGCTCCGGTCGCGGGCCACGGCGATGCCGATGGAGCTGCCCTCGGCGCGCGCCTTGACGATGACCGGGGCGGCCAGCCGGGCGAGGACGTCTTCGGCGGCCGCGTCGGCGGCCTGGGTGTCCGGCACGAGGACTCCGGCCAGCACGGGCACGCCCGCCGCGCCGGCCACGATCTTGGCGATGGGCTTGTGCATGGCGAGGGCGCTGGCCCGGACACCCGAGCCCGTGTAGGGGATGCCGCTCGTCTCCAGGAAGCCCTGCAGCCTGCCGTCCTCCGCGTGCCGGCCCGCCAGCGCCAGGAAGGCCACGTCCACCGCGCGCACCTGGTCCGCGAACGCGGGATCAATGGTGTCGATCACCCGGATCCGGTATCCGAGGGTGGTCAGTGCCTGCGCGACGTCGGCGCCCGTCGCGAGGGAGCGGTCGCGTTCGCGGCTCGGTCCTCCCGTGAGGACGCCGACGACGGTGTCGGCGGGCCGGTGGTCGTGTCTCTCGGGCTTCGTGGGGTTCGTGGGGTTCATGGGGTTCGTGGGCTGGGGCACCTTTCTCCTTCGGGCCCCCTTCGCGCAACCGGCGGGGTCAGAGCTCGGCCGGGCCGGGCCGCAGCGTCATGTAGCCGTCCACGGGGTGGAACCCGAGGGCGCGGTAGAGCGGGGCGCCGGCCTCGGTGGCGCGCAGTTCGATCGAGCCGCAGTCGCGGAGCCGGAGCGCCCGGACCAGGGCGGTGGTGACGGCGCGGGCGTGGCCCCGGCGCCGGTGGGCCGGGTCGGTGACCACGGTGTGGATCCGGGCCCACCGGCCGGTGGGGTGGCTGGGGCCCCGGTAGCAGCGGTGGACGACGCCGATGGCGCAGGCCGCCAGCGCGCCGCCGTCGGCGGGGGCGACGAAGGCGAGCAGGTCCGGGTCGGTGCCGAGCCGCGCGCGCATCTCGTCGCGGAAGGCGGCCCGCCAGTCGTCGGCGGGCCGGGCGCCGTCGAGCACCGCGACGCGCAGGCGCAGCAGCTCGTCGGCGTCCTCGGGACCGGCGGGCCGTACGGGGGGAGCGGTCATCCGGGGCCGCCTCTCGGATGGTGTCAGCCGTTCACGTTGACCGCGGACCAGCTGTCGGCGACGGCGGTGACGGTGGCGCTGTCGGGGCCGAAGAGGTCGGCGGCGGCCTGGAGGGTGGCGGCGCGGGCGCCGGAGTAGTCGGTGGTGGAGGTCATGTAGGTGGTCAGCGCGCGGTACCAGATCCGTTCGGCGTCCGCCCGGCCGATGCCGGTGACGACCCGGCCGTCGACGGTGGGGCTGTCGTAGTCGTAGCCGTTGACGGTCTTGGGGCCGCTGCCCTCGGCCAGCAGGTAGAAGAAGTGGTTGGCGGGGCCCGAGGAGTAGTGGACGTCGAGGCCGGCGATGCCGTCGTACCAGTAGTCCGGGGAGTGGCCGTCCTTGGAGGGCTGGTCCAGGTAGCGCAGCGGGGTGCCCTTGCCGTCGAGGTCGAGGTGCTTGCCCATCAGGTAGGCGGGGACGTCGGTGGGGTTGTCGGCGTGGAAGGAGACCGCGGTGCCGAAGATGTCGCTGGTGGACTCGTTGAGGCCGCCGGACTCCCCGGTGTACTCCAGGCCGGCGGTGGCGGAGGTGAGTCCGTGGATCATCTCGTGGGCGGCCACGTCGAGTTCCGTCAGGGGTTTGGCGTTGCCGGGCCCGTCACCGTAGGTCATGCAGAAGCACTTGTCGCTCCAGAAGGCGTTCGCGTAGTTGGAACCGGCGTGGACCCGGCTGTAGGCGCCGACGCCGTCGCCGCGGATGCCGGTGCGGCCGTGGACGTCCTGGAGGTAGTCCCAGGTCTGGGCGGCGCCGTAGTGGGCGTCGACGCCCGCGGTCTCGTCGTTGCTCTGGTCGCCGCTGCCCCACCGGTCGGTCTGGTTGGTGAACAGGTCTCCTCGGCCCTTGGCCTCGTGGTGCATGTCGTAGGTGCGGTGGCCGCCGCGCGCGGTGTCGTTCATCTCGTAGCCGAGCAAGGTGTGGGTGGTGCCCAGGGGCACCGTGCCGTTGTACTGGCCCTGGCCGATGCCGGTGCGCACGGCCTCGTAGGCGTACAGCTGCCCGCCCGTGGTCGCGTCGGTCACGACGTGCCGTTCGCTCGGAGTGCCGTCGTCCTGCGTCGCCTCCAGCACCGACTCCCAGGCCAGTGCCGGGGTTCCGGCGGCGGACCAGACGACCAGGCGTGGGAGCGCCGCGGTGTGGAGCGACTGCGCCACCTGGGTAGCCGGGACCACGGGCGTGGTGCTAGGCACGCCGATCGACGCCCGGTGGGCGCGGGTGTCCGACAGGGCGCCCTGCGCGGTGCGGTGGACGACCAGGTCGCCGCCGAGGACCGGCAGCGCGGCGAAGGTGCGGTTGTAGCGGAAGTGGACGGTGCCGTCCGCGTCCTGGGCGGCGTCGACGGGCTGCAGGGCCTCGCGCGGGTCCAGGTGCAGCGCCTTCGCCAGCTCGACGGCGATCCGGGCGGCTTCCTTCAGCAGTTCGGCGTGCTCCTGCGGGGACAGCAGCGCTCCGGCGCCCCCGGCCCGTACGGCGCCGGGGGGTGTGTGGGCGGACGCGTCCGCCGGCTGTACGCCCGTCAGGGCCACGGCGGCCAGGACCGCGAAGGCGGCGGCCGACCGGGTGGACCGGTGGCGTGCGCGGTGGGGGTTCGTCGACCGCAACGGGGGCTCCTCGGTGGTGTTCTCGGTCTTGGCGGGCCGGCGGTGCCGACCGGGCGCGAACGACCGGTCGGCACCCGAGCGGGTCAACCAGCGTTGGCGAGGGGGGCGTTGGTGGCGACCTGGGGGTCGTCCTCGGGGTCGACGTCCTCGCTCGGCTCGACCGTGGGCTCTACGTCGCTGCCCGGCTCGAACGCCATGAAGTGGGTGGATCCGCCGTAGCTGAAGTAGCCGAGCTCGTCGCCCTTCCGCACCTCCTGGTCCTCGCGGACCACGGGCGTGACCGAGGAGATCTCGCCGATGCCGACGGCGGCCAGACAGATCATGCCGATGCGGGGAGCGGTGCTCTCGATGAAGACCAGGGCACGCGTACTGGACGCGGCCGCGCCGCCGAACGACACCCCCTGAGGCGCGGGGCCCGACCCGTCCAGCTCGGCCGTGCCGAACACCAGGCCGGGGACGACCTCCACGTGCCGGACCACGCCGTCGACCGGCGCGTGCCAGCGGTGGTAGCCGGTGGCGGGGAGCACCAACTGCAGGACGTCGCCGCCGACGAAGCGGTCCGTGTAGGTGCTGTTGTTGAGCGTCTCCGCCAGGGAGAAGGTCTGGCCCTTGAGGGTGAACCCGGCGTTCTTCCCCACCTTCCGCTCGTGGCGCACCAGGGTGCCGTCGCTCGGCGCGAGGACCGCCGCCGGGTCGGTGGAGACCGGCCGGGCCCCGGGCTTGAGCTTGCGGTGGAAGAAGTCGTTGAACGACGCGAAGCCCCAGTGCTCGCCGCCGCGGTCGGGGATCTCGTAGTCGTCGAGCCGGTGGCGTTCGACGGAGTACGGGGACAGCCAGCCGTTGTCCGCCTCGGTCAGCACGGAGCGGCTCGCGGGGCTGTCCAGGAACACGCACCACTCGCGGAGGACCTGCTGGAGCGCGGAGTTGAACGCCGGGGTGCGCAGGAGGCTCTCGCCCGCCTTCGTCAGCGCCATGTTCGCGAACAGCGCGGACAGCGGGAAGAGGATCCGCTCCTCGGACTTGGCGCGGTACTCGGGCGCGGTCGTGATGATCTGGTCCACGCACTGGAGCAGGTGGCCGACGCCCTGGATCGGCTGGAGCGCGCGCGGGAGCTGCTCCAGCGTGCCGGCCACCAGCGACCGGGTGTTCCTGTCGGTCTCGATCAGCTTCTCCATGACCGCAACGGCGGGGCTGTGCGACCCCGTTCGCGCCTGGGCCCGGTCCGCGAGGTCCGCCAGCCAGGCGTCGACGGCCCGGCGGTCCTTCGGCAGGTAACCGGCGACCCGCCCGAACGAGGCACGGTAGCGGGCGTCGGTCACTGCGCCCGTGAGATCTCCGAGCATGCTTTCCTCCGTCATGGCGTTCGATCGGTGACGATCCGGCAGGATTCCTGGCCAGTCTCGGCCGGGCCCGCCGGGGCGGGGCCAGGAATCACGGCCCGTCCGGAAAGAGAACCCGAAAGGACGAAGGAGATCGGTAATCAGCTCAGCTGATATGCGAGTTGAGCCGTTCAAGGATGTCGCGCCGCGGGCCACGGCCCGGCGGTGACCAGGTCCTCCATCCGCGCCAGGTCCACCTCGGCGGCGCCGGAGACCAGCCGGTAGCCGCCCCGGTCGTGCCCGATCACCGAGGCCGGGCTGTCCCCGATGCGCAGGATCTTGCGCAGCCGGTGGATGTGCACGCGGCCGTTCTCACCCGCCGTCAGGAGCGAGGGTCCCGGTGACGGTGAACGGCTCCCCGACGAACCGGCCGAGTCGTTCGGCCCAGGCCAGCGCCACGTCATCGGGCACCTCCGCTCCGGCCAGGCGGGCGGCGGCCAGGGTGGCCGGGAGCGCGCCCTGGTCCAGCAGGACGGCCCACTGGCCGGCGGTGAGGGCCAGGTAGCGCAGGTCGGGGCACTCGGCGAGCGCGGTGAGGTTCCGGACCTCCGCCCGGGAGAGGTCCAGGCCGCGGAGGTTCGGGACGGTGCGCAGTGGGGCGATGTCGACGGGCCCGGATGTGGCGAGGTCGAGGGCGGTCAGGTGCCGGTGGCCCGCGAGCGGCGCGAGGTCGCCGCCGTGCAGGGTGACGCCCAGGAACTCGACGGGCAGCTCCCGAAGCGGGGACAGGTCGTCGACAGGGCGGCGGTGGAGTTCGAGGCGCCGCAGGTGGGGAGCGGCGGTGAGCGGGGTGAGGTCCATGAGCCCACTGGGGGCGTTGCAGTGGATCAGGACGGTCTGAACGCCGGGTGGGACGTCCTGAGGAATTCCGTCCGCCACCAGCTCGGGGCTGGAGCCGAATTCACGTGGGCCTTCCACGAACTCGATGTAGTCGACCTCGTCCTCCTCCACTTCGTAGGCGTCCCGCTCCAGCAGGTCCAGGTAGCGGGCGAGGAGTGAGGTGACGGAGTCGCAGACGTAGAGCGGCCCATCGTAGTAGTCGCGGCCGATCTGGATCACCTGGCCGGGACGTCCGGCCCGGGCCGGGGACATGTCGACCGCCAGGTAGTTGCCGTCGTCGGCGGTCGCGAACGGCAGCCAGCCCGGGTGCTCGTGGCAGCGCCGGACGGTGTCGAGCGGCTCGGCGTCGAGCACGACCGAGTCCCAGGAGGTCTCCCAGCCGGACCACACCGGCTCCCACAGGTTCGCATTCGCGGCGACCAGGCGTGCCAGGGGCATCCAGGCGAGGTTGCCGAAGAGGCCGATCGCCTCGTCTCCGCTGCCGTCGGCGATCAGGTAGAGCGCTCGCAGGTCGGCGGGCAGCGGCCGGCCGAGCCGGCGCTCGGCGTCGTCGAGTGCCGTGGTGGTCACCGGCGGTGGCAGCTTCTCGGCGTGTCCCAGGATGTCGGCACGCCACTCCAGGTAGGCCCGCAGCCGGGTGACCGCGAGGTCCGGATCGCCCGCCGGGGCGGCGCCGCTCTCCTCCTGGGCGAAACCCGGCTGGGACAGCCGACAGTCGTGGTCCAGGACGGCCAGGAACCCGGGACGGGCATCGTGCAGGCGGGAGACGACCTGCCGGGACGCCGTCAGGGCGAACTCGCCGGACGGCCGGCACCGTATCTCCAGATTCGTGCGCTCCCAACCGCGGGCCGCGCCCACCGCCGCCGTCACGTCGTCCAGGCCCTGGAAGATCGCGGCCCCGTGGACCGGCCGCGGCTTCTCACCGGCGATCGTGTACCGACCGGAGACGCCCAGGCCGAACAGGCCTTGACGGCTGGCCAGCACCGCCTCCGTCCAACCCTCGGGTGCGTTCGCCGCGATGCTCTCGGCCACCCGCGCGACGCCCTGCTCCACCTGCTCGGCCATGCTCTGCTCCGGTTCTGTCGACACTGCCGGCGATCATCGCAGGGGGCTGTGACAGCCCCGTGGGCCGAGGTGCCGGGCGCACGGGCTGGGTGAGACCAGTCGGCCTGGTGCTCTTCCGGCCGAGTACCGGTTCGGGCCGGGCCCGTCCGCCCGGCCCGGACCGGAACCGCGGGAGAACCGACGGTCCGTCGAACAGGTCGGGCGGGCGCTGGTAGAAAGGAAGTTCGCGCGGCAGCGGTCGACACAGGGGCGGAGCCGGGGAGTGGTGGAATTCGAGGACGGCCACGGGCCCACGAACATCCGGAACGTCGTCACCGACAGTACGGTCCACTACCTGGTGCAGATCGGTGTGCTCAACGGGGAGCTGCACCTCACCGTGCCGCCCCGGGCCGTGGCGGCGGAGACACCGCTCGGCCTCGCCGAGGAGCGGCTCGCCCGCAGCCTGCTGTACCAGTGGCGGGCCGAGGCCGACGCCTGGGACATGGCCGACCCCGAACCGTTGGCCGTCCGCTGGGTGCACAGCCGCACCGCGCTCGCGCCGGGGGCCGAACTCGGCGGGCGCGGCGACCGGGTCGGCACGATGGCCGAGGCCCTGCTGGGACTCGACCACCGCCGCCTGCTGATCCTCGGCGGGGCCGGCGCGGGCAAGACGACCCTCGCCGTGCTGCTCACCCTGGAGCTGCTCGCCCGTCGGCTCACCCGGGGCGAGGACGTCCCGGTGCCCGTCATGCTCTCGCTGGAGTCCTGGGACGCCGAGCGGGTCAACTTCCACGACTGGCTGGCCGGCCGGATCACGGAGGAGCACCCCGGTCTGCCCCGGGTGGACGGGCTCCATCCCGCCCGCCGACTGGTGAGCGAGCGCCGCCTGCTGCCCGTCCTGGACAGCCTCGACGAGCTGCCCGAGCACCGGAGGACCGCCGTGCTCGGCGCCCTCGGGCGCCAACTGGGCCAGGAGGGCGGGGTGGTGCTGATCTGCCGGACCGAGCCCTACCGCGAACTGGTGGCCACCCAGCGGGACGTGCTCCGGGTGGACTCGGCGATCGAGGCGCTGCCGCTGGCCCCCGGCGACGTCGCCTCCTACCTGCACCGGGCCCGGCAGCCCTCGCGCGCCGCGCAGTGGGCGCCGCTGCTCACCGAACTCCGCTCGGCGCCCGACAGCCCGGTGAGCCGGGCACTGTCGACGCCGCTGATGGTCTGGCTGCTGCGGCGCGGGTACGAGCGGGCCCCGGCGGACCCGGGCGAGCTGCTGGACCGCCAGCGCTTCGCGACCGCCTGGCAGGTGGAGCAGCACCTGCTCGACCGGATCGTGCCCGCCTCGTTCCCGCCGCTGCCGCCGGCGCCCGACCGCCTGCACCCGCCCCGGCGGTGGGAACCGGACCGAGCCCGGGCCTGGCTGTCCTTCCTCGCCCGGCTGATGAACCGCCAGGACACCGCCGAGCTGGCCTGGTGGCGGCTGTTCGGCGCGCCACTGCCGCGGGCGCTGGCGGCGCCCGCGCTGATCGTGGTGGGGATCGCCCTGTCGGTGCTGATCGACCTGGGGCTCGGGGCCGTCGGGGGCTCCGGCCACCCCTTCGGCTTCGGCACCGCCGTGGGTCTCGGCGTCGCCCTCGCGGGCTTGGTCCGCACGGCCGGGCAGGGCTGGTTCGGGGACGAGACCTCGACGCCCCGACGGCGGGTCAACCCGCTGCGCTTCGCCGGGGCTCTGCGCTCGGCCGGCCGCAACGGGCGACTCGGCCGGGCCTGGCGGCTCACGGTGGTGATCGGCGGGCCGCCGGTGATCCTCGCCCTGGTCGTGCTCCAGCTCCTGGCACCGGCGGAGGAGGGTCTCGCACTGGTGGCGGCGGTGCTGCTGTCCGCCTATCTGATGGTCGCGTTGGCGGCCCCCTCGGACACCGTGGACGCCGCGACCCCCGACTCGCTGCTGCGCTCGGAGCGGACCTCGGTCCTGGTGACGCTGCTCGTCCTCGCGCCGCTGCTCGCCGCCGGGATCGGGCTGATGGACTGGTCGCGGGCCCATCTCTACCGGTACCACCAGGTGGACTGGTCCTACCCGCTGGCGACCTGGTGCGGGGCCGGCGCGACGTTCCTGCTGCTCAGCCCGTGGAGCCGGTGGCTGCTGGCCCGGTGCTCGCTGGCCCTCGTGGGCCGACTGCCCTGGCCACTGATGACCTTCCTGCGGGACGCCCACCGGGCTGGCCTGCTCCAGCGCACCGCCGGGACGTACCGCTTCCGCAACCTGCGGCTCCAGCAGCACCTGGCCGCCAAGGCCGGGCCCCGCTCGGGAGGCCAGGGAGGCTCGGGGACTGCGGGGGTCCCGGCGCCCCGGGCGACGCCAGACGGAGCGACGACGGACGGAGCGACCACGGTCGCGGCCGGTCCCCTCGCCGACTTGGCCCTGCCCCCGGCCTCCACCTGGCGCGGCCTCACCGTACGGCGCGACCCGGACTCGTACCTGCTCACCGGCCGCGTCCGCGCCGTCATGCTCGCGCACTGGGGCCCGCTCGGCGCCCTGCTGGGCCTGCACCTGGTCCGGATCACGGTGAGCGGCACCTGGGACCGACTCGACTCCTGGAAGCCGATCGTCGGCGTGCCCGTCCTCGGCCTGCTGGTGATGCTGATCAGCCTCCTGCGCCGGCGGCACATCGAACTGCACATCACCGACACCTTCATCGCCGCCCGGACGGGCAGGCACCGCTGCCGCTACGAGTGGCGCGACGTGGACGAGGTCGCCGTCCGCCGGGTGCACCTCCGCGGCCGTGACACCCCCGTCCACGGCATCCACGTCCGGCCGCGGACGGGAGCGCCCCTGCCCCCGGCCCGCTGGCGGGGGCGGGACGGGTGGTACCTGGTGCAGCCGATGAACGTCGTCCGGACCCTGCCTCCCGACCTCACCGAGGCGCTCGCCGAGCTCTCCGGCGGGCGCTGGCGGCCGTAACGCGGACCAAGGGCCGGAGAAGGCTCTGCCCGGCTACGGATGGCAGGGGCTCTGGCCGAGCACGTAGCAGCGCAGGTCGACGTCCTCGGGCAGGACGGGCACGGCACCGGGAAGGGCGACGGCGCCGACCGTGACGATGAACGTCCTGGTCACGGCGTCGCTTCCCTTCTTGTTCTGTGGGGCCTGGAAGAGCAGGTAGCGGGCCGCCAGGTAGTCAGCGACGGTGAGGTGGGGGCGGGCGAGGAGGTCGAGGGCGGCGGAGTGCAGGACGGCGCTGTCCCGCGGCGTGGGAGTGGCCGAGTAGACCGGCCTGCCGCCGGTCTCGATCCGGGAGGCGTCCAGGCCCCGGGCCGCGTAGCGGGCGACGAGTTCGGCGTCGGCGCGGTGCGCGGCCTCACCCCGCAGGAGGCGGTTGCCGGCGACCCTCCGCCCGTCCGGCAGGAGCACCCAGTTCTGGAGGGTGTCGCCCTCGACGCCCTCGGCGGCGAAGCGCCGCTCGGCGAGACGGCCGTAGCGAAGCATCGCTTCCGAGGCCGGGGTCGCCAGGCCCCCGGTGTAGGCGCGCGTGGCCTGGTCCCACTCCGCGCCCTCGCGCAGACGGCCGACCTCGCCGAGCCGGTCGAAGTTGGTGTCGCCCTCCCGGATCGGGGTACGGAAGCGCTCCGGGTTGAAGAAGGCACCGGCAGGGCCGGGAGGAGGACCCATCGCGACGGCGAGACGGTAGCGCCAGTCGACCAGCCGCTCGTGGACGGCGGCCAGCGCGGCCGCCCGGGCCGGCCGACCCGGGGCGTTGTCCCACAACTGGGCCAGCAGGTCCGCCGCTTCGGTGGCGGCGGCCGCCTGCTCGGAGGCGAAGGCGCGGGCCTTGGCCTGCCGGGCCGGGTCGGCGAAGCGCAGCGCGAGCGGGCTGGTGGGGAAGTCGCCGGGGGTGATCGGTGCGGTGGGCATGGCTCTTCTCTCCTGATACGCCGCTTTCGCCCGGTACCGAAAACTTCCGACTCGGTTCTGACCATGGCCAGTTCATCGTGCCATCGCGCCGTGCCCGGCACCGGGGAAACAGCAGAGATCTCCCTCTCGGTCGCGGTCTGCCCGATCAGACCCGGCGTCCGCCGGCCGGGGCCCTCCACGTGCCCTGGCGGATCCATCGTCGGTTGGCGGAACACGCCACGGCCGGGACCACGAGCATGGACAGCATCCACAAGATCACGCTGCCGTGCGAGTAGACGTAGTACTGCCACCGATCCGGTAGCAGCATCGGCAGGAGAAGGAGAGCGACCAGAGTCACCCATGTCGTGAGCACGGTGATCACCGCGCGCGACGCCACGTCCGCGCCATTTCCCGGTGCCATGCGTCCTCCCGGTTTTGAGTCGTCACGTCGAACAGGGCTGGGACCTTCACAGGTCGTCGACGGTTCGGAATAGCTCCGCCGTCAAGTTTGAACGTGTTCAATATAGTGGTGCGGCACTGGGCACCACCAGCGGGATGGGGCTCAGCCGCACCTCCGAGCTCCCTGGCCCGAGGGTGCCGCCGCCCTGGCGTGCGGTAGGGCCGGTCCGGGGCGCCCCGGTGTGGTCCGGGCCTGGGGTGTTCTGCAGCCATCAGCCCCGCCTGCGCGGAGATCCCCTCCCTCCAGGGCCGAGCCCGGAGCAACACCGGCCCCGGCGTGGAGAATTGCCCCCATGCGTATTCTGATCGTCACCACCGGCTCCCGCGGGGACGTCGCGCCGTTCACGGGCCTGGGCCGGCGTCTGGTGGACGCCGGGCACCGGGTGGCCGTGGTCGCCCATCCGACCTTCGCGGCGCTGCTCGAGTCCTGCGGCCTGGAGCACCGGCCGCTGCCGGGGGATCCGGAGGAGCTCATCCGGGCCAGGGCCCGCGCGACCTCCCCGGAGGAGATCCGCGCGCTGATGACCGCGTTCGTGGACGGGCTCGCCGACGGCGTGGCGGACGCCGTCGCGGGCGGGGCCGACCTGCTGCTCACCGCCTTCGCCCCGTCGCCGCTCAGCCTGACGGCGGGGGACGCGTACGGTGTGCCCGTCCTCGGCACGTACCTCACGCCCGCCTTCGCCACCACGGAGTTCCCGCTGCCCTGCCCCGCCGGCGGCGCGGACCTGGGACCGGAGGGCAACCTCGCCGCCGGCCAGGAGCGGCTCCGGGGCGCGGACCGCATGTTCTCGAGCGCCGTGGACCGGATGCGCGAGCGCCTCGGCCTTCCCGGCACGACGTCGCCGGAACCGCTCGGGCGCACCCGTCCGGTCGTCCACGGTTACAGTCCCGTGCTGCTGCCGCGCCCGGCGGACTGGCCGGCCCCGGTCGACGTGGCGGGCTTCTGGTGGCCCGCGCGGCCGCTCGGCTGGCAGCCTCCGGGCGACCTGGTCGACTTCCTCCAGGCCGGTCCGGCCCCGGTGTTCATCGGCTTCGGCAGCATGGCCCCCGGGGAGGGCGAGCGGCTCGGCGAGCTGGTGACGGCCGCGGTACGGCAGGCGGGGGTGCGCGCGGTGGTCCAGGCGGGCTGGGCCGGGCTGGAGGCGGCGGGTGACGGCGTGTTCTGCGTCGGCGACGTGCCCCACGACTGGCTGTTCCCCCGCACGGCCGCCGTCGTCCACCACGCCGGGGCGGGCACCACGGGCGCCGCGCTGCGCGCCGGGGTCCCCGCCGTACCGGTGCCCGTGATGGCCGACCAGCCGTTCTGGGCGGCACGGCTGCACCGGCTGGGAGTGGCCCCGCAGCCCGTGCCGTTCGCCGACCTCACCGCCGAGCGCCTCGCCGCCTCGATCACGGCCGCTCTGGCCGAGCCGGTCCGCCGCCGTGCGGCCGCCGTCGCCGGGCTCATGGCGGGCGAGGACGGCGCCGGTGCCGTCCTGGCCCACGTCGCCCGGATCGCCGAGGCCCCCGGACGCTGACCCCGGCCGCTGAGCCTGGACGGTCTGACACCCGGCCAGGGCACGCGCCCCGGACGGCCGGCGGCGGTCCACCCACTCTTGGATAGGCTGCCGGGATGATCCCCGACGCCCCCCGGCTGCTGCGCGCCGACGCCGCCCGCAACGCGGAAAAGATCATCCGGGCCGCCCGGGAGGTCTTCACCGAACAGGGCCCCGACGCCCATCTCGACGACGTGGCGCGCCGGGCCGGTGTCGGGGCCGCCACGCTGTTCCGCCGCTTCCCCGACAAGGCCGCGCTCCTGCGGGCCGTACTGGACCAGGGCTTCGGCGAGCGCGTCCGGCCCGTCATCCAGGCCGCCGCCGACGACCCCGACCCCGCGTCCGGGCTGGCCCGCGTACTGGCGGCGGCCCTGGAGTCGGTGGCCGGCGACTACAACGTCCTGGCCGCCGCCCGCGCCGCCGGCGTCCTGACCCCGGCGACCGGCGAGGAGTTCTTCGCCTCCCTGGACGCCCTCCTGGCGCGCGGTCAGAGCGCGGGCGTGATCCGCGCCGACCTCGTGCCCGACGACCTTCACCGCATCGTCGTCATGCTGGTCTCGGTGCTGTGGACGATGGACCCCCGCGAGGACGGCTGGCGCCGGTACCTGGCCCTGGTCCTCGACGGCCTCTCCCCCGCCGGGGCCCGCCCACTGCCGTGCCCCGCCCCCGCACTGCACTCCCGCACGCCCTGACGCCCTGACGCCCTGCCTGGTGTCGGCGGCCCCGCCGGGCCGCCGACACCACCGGCCGTCAGCGCGCCGGATCCAGCCGGAGCGCCGAGGCCGGGCACCTGGCGGCCGCCTCCCGGGCCTCTTCCGCCGCCCGTCCGACGGGCTCGGCGGCGAGCACGACGACCTGCCCGGCCTCGTCCTGGTCGAACACCGACGGCGCGGTCACCGCGCACTGCCCCGACGACACGCACCGCGAGGTGTCCGCCACCACCCGCGCGGCGGGCCGCTCGCACTGCCGCTCCCCGTTCACCACAGGACCGGGACCTCGCCGAGGCCGCCCGCCAGCCGTTCGGAGTGGTCGCGCAGGCTGTGCGCGTCCACCGCCAGCCGCAGGCCGGGGAAGCGCCGGAACAGCGCGGTCAGCGCGATCTGCATCTCGGTGCGGGCCAGCGCGTTGCCGATGCAGTAGTGGCCGCCGTGCCCGAAAGCGAGGTGCGCGTTGGGGGAACGCGACGGGTCGAAGGCGTCCGGCTCCTCGAACGCCCGCCCGTCCCGGTTCGCGGCGTTGATCGCCACCAGCACCGCCTCGCCCGTCGCGATCGCCGTCCCCGCGAGGGTGACGTCCTCGCGGGCGTAGCGGGTCAGGCCCAGGGCGCCGGGCGCGGCCATCCGCAGGACCTCCTCCACGGTGGCGCGGGCCGACCCCTCGGGGTCGGCGGCGAAGCGGTCCCGCCGGCCGGTGTCGCTCAGCAGGAACAGGACCCCCAGGTCGATCCGGGCCGAGGTCGTCTCGTGGCCCGCGAACAGCAGCCCCACCGCCAGACGGGCCATCTCCTCCTCGGTGAACGAGGGGTCCTGCGCCTGTACGGCCAGGATGTCGCTGATCACGTCCTGGCCCGGCCGCTTGCGCTTCTCCTCGGCGATGGCGGACACGTACGCCTCGAACTCGGCCATGGCGGCGGCCCCGTCGGCCCCGCCGTACAGCGCGGCGATCCGCTCGGACCAGCCGCGCAGCAGGCCACGGTCCTCGACCGGCACGCCCAGCAGCTCGCAGATCACCATCACCGGCAGCGGGAACGACAGGTGGTCGTGCAGGTTGACGGCGCGGCGCGGATCCCCCGAACGCTCCTCGTCCATCGCGTCCAGGCAGGACGCGGCGAGTTCCCCGATCCGCTCGCCCAGCCGGCGCATCCGCGGCGCGCTGAACGCGGGCGCCAGCATCCGGCGCATCCGCGTATGCTCCCGGTCCTCCTCCTCGGGCGAGGGGGCGGGGCGCGTGTGCAGCGCCGAGGACGAGATCCTCGGGGCGCCCTCGGTGTCGGGGCGCAGCCGGGAGAACCGGGTGTCGCTCAGGATCTCCCGGGCTTCCTCGTAGCGGGTCACCAGCCAGGCCGGGTCGCCGGCGGGTGTCGTCACCCTGGCGATCGGGCCTTCCTCGCGCAGGCGCGCGAGCAGCGGCGCCAGGTCCAGGGCGTTGGGGCGCTCGAAGGGTAACTGCGGTGCGGGGGCGGTCATGGTCTCTCCTCGCCGGCCGAAGGGCCACAAGAGCAGTGAACGCTTGACGGAGCCGTGCTCTCCTTGCCCGTCCGGACCAGGGCGGACGAGTGCCCTTCCGGCCGACAAGTGAGAGTCAACTCTCTCTTACTGGGAGCGTAACACCGTCAGCACGCACAGTCAGCCTCCAGAACGCTGCCGGGAGGAGGGCACCTGTCGAGGCCGGCGGCAGTCGAAATGCTGTCGCTCCGCCGGTCAGGGACGGCTACGGTGCGCCGTTGTGGATGACGAAAACCCGAAGGACCTGGTCCGGCGTGGATACGACCTGCTGTCCGCGCACTACGAACGCGCGTTCAACAGCGAGACGAAGTACGGATCGTGGATCGAGGAGTTGCTCGGGCGGCTCCCGGAGGCGGGCACGGTGCTGGACGTGGGGTGCGGGACCGGAGTCCCCGTGGCCCGCTCCCTCGCCGCAACAGGGCGCCGTGTCACGGGCGTCGACATCAGCGACGTCCAGATCCGGCGGGCACGGGAGCTGGTGCCGGAGGCCGAGTTCATCCGGGCGGACGCCACGACCCTGGCGTTCCCGCCGGAGGCCTTCGACGCCGTGGTCTGCCTGTACGCGCTGATCCACATTCCGGTCGGGGAGCAGCCGGCCCTGCTGGGGCGGATCGCCTCGTGGCTACGGCCGGGAGGCTGGCTCCTCGTCACCACCGGGCACCAGGCCTGGACCGGCACCGACGAGAACTGGCTCGGCGGCGGGGCCGCGATGTGGTGGAGTCACGCGGACGCGGCGACCAACCGGTCCTGGCTGCTGCACGCCGGCCTGGAGGTGGCGCACGAGGAGTTCGTCCCCGAGGGCGACAGCGGCCACGTCCTGTTCTGGGCGCGGCGGCCCGTGAGCTGACGGGCCGTGCGGGGCCGTGGCCGAGCGGAGCGGTCGCGGGACGTACGCCGCCCACAACCACGGCGGGCCCTCCGCTGATAGGTTCCAGCGATGAACGAGCAACTACCCGACGGCGGCGTCGAACTGTCCCCCGACGAGATCGAGGCCCTCCCCGCCAGGTGGTCGTCCTGCTGGACTCCGGGTGAGGTCGCGCAGCGGTTGGCCGGGATCGGCACGCCCTGGTACGTGGCCGCGGGGTGGGCGCTGGACCTGTTCCGCGGCAGGCGGACGCGCGCCCACGGGGACATCGAGATCGGGATTCCGGCCGCGGGCTTCCCCGAGGTCCGCGACCGCTTCCCCGGGTACGCCTTCGACGCGGCGGGCAGCGGCCGGATCTGGGCGGACGCCGCGCCGGAGGTACTGGCCGCCGTCCACCAGACCTGGCTCCGCGATCCGGCCACCGGCGACTACCTGCTCGACGTGTTCCGCGAACCGCACGACGGCGACACCTGGATCTGCCGACGCGACGAGACGATCCGGCTCCCCTACCGCGAGATCATCCACCACACCCGGGACGGCATCCCGTATCTGGCCCCCGAACTGGTCCTGCTGTTCAAGGCCAAGCACGTCCGGGACAAGGACCAGTCGGACTTCGACACGACCGTCCCGCACCTGACCCCGGCTCAGCGCGAGACCCTGACCGGCCTGCTCGCCCGCGTACACCCCGGGCACCCCTGGCTCGCGGACCTGTAGCCGCCCCCACTGGGCCCCGTGTCAACTGCCGCCGGTCACTGAGCGGCGGCGCGGCTCTGCCTGAGGTGGATCTCGACGGAGCGGCACAGGCTCAGCGCGTCGTGCGGGTCGTCGGCCCGGTAGCCGAACCGGCGGATGAGCAGCACCGAGTCGAGGGTGACGCCTGCGCGGGCCAGCACGAACAGCAGGGTGAGCAGGGCGGCGCGGGCGTTGCCGTCGTCGAACGGGTGGAAGAAGCAGACATCCAGGTAGACCCGGGCCGCCCTCGCGGCCAGCGGGATCCGGCCGTCGGCGGCCTGCGCCAGGCAGGCGTCGAGGCGGGCGCGGGTGTCGGGGCCGATCCCGTAGCGCTCTTCGCCGCCTTTGGCGAAGGCGGGGCGGGTGCGCAGCGGCGGCGGCTCGGGGGTGCCCAGCACGTGCTGCTGCCAGCCGCGCAGCAGCTCGAAGTCGAGCACGGCACCACGCGCCGCGTCGGCCCGCACCAGCTCCAGTGCGGTGAGCAGGCCGGCGGCGCGGGCGGGGTCCACGGCGGCATCGAAGAAGCGGAAGTCCTCCGCCGCTCCGTCGCGGGCGGGGGTCACCGGCCCGCTGTCCGTGCCGTCCTCGCCGTCGGCGCCGTCCGACCACGGCACGCTCTCGCGCACGGCGAGCCAGCGTTCCAGGTGGTCCGGGAGCTCGCCCGGGTCCGGCGACCAGTAGATGTCCTGCGGACGCAGTGGGCCGACGAGTCGCTCCGCGACCTCGTCGGCCAGGACGGTGTCGGGTGCGGTCCAGCTCTTGAACCGGCCGCCGACCGCCTGTCGAACCAGTCGCTCGGCCGGCTCGGGGGCGACGCCCCAGTAGCCGAGGAACCACTCCAGGACCTGCCGGCAGTGCCCGTACCAGCCGCTCTCGGCGCCCGTCCGGTCGGCCACCTGCAGGATCAGGTTGCGGGCGGCGCGCTCCCAGAGGATCCGGTCCGCGTCCAGGGTCTCCGGGTCCAGGGGGTAGGCCTCGAACCACTCCGCGAGCCGCTCCAGCCAGTCACGCCACTCGCACAGAGCCGCCACGACCCGGTCGAGGGTCTGCTCCGGGGTGGTGATCGAGTGCGATCCGCAGCACCAGTTCCCGACCGGCCCGCCGTCGACGTCCCCCTCGCCGAGCGACCAGCGCCACCCGGCCGCCCAGCGGCCGTAGCGCTCCATCAGCACGTGCGTCATGGCGTCGGACCAGGGTTTGGCCACCTCCCAGGCCCAGTTGACCCTGGTCAGATCGATGGCCGGGTCAAGCCGGGAGGGCACCCGCCGCGCCGGCCCGAGGGAGCGGATCACCCCCGCCACCGAGGCGGGGTCGAAGGGGTGGTCGGCGGGGTCGACGTCGTCCCAGGTCAGGTCTGTGGGGTGGAGCGTGTTGAGCACCGGGTCAGGGTGCCACGGGGCCCGGGGGCGCGAGCAACACCTTTTCCGGCAGTCCACAGGGCAGGGCACCACGCTCGTCGCCGCTGCTCGCCCTGACCGTCACCCGTCCGACGGCGGACCGCCGGGGGGGGGGGGCCCCGGCGCGGGGGGGGGGCCCCCCCCGGGGCGGGGGGGGGCGGGGGCGCGCGGGGGGGCGGGGGGGCGGGCGGGGGGGGGGGGGGGCGCGC
>NZ_JBIAXP010000017.1:0-145828 GCF_042896795.1 Kitasatospora sp. NPDC001261 | reverse complement strand
CCGCGCCGCCCCCGGCGGCGCCCCCCCCCCCCCCGCCGGCCCCCCGCCCCCCCCCCCCCGCCGCCGCGGGGGCCGGGGGGGGGGGCCCCCCGGGGGGGGGGGGCCCCCCCCCACCGGCGGTCAGAGGGCTACGGCGTCAGGACTGCGGCCAGGCGTCCGTGAAGTAGCCGAACAGGTCGGCGATGATGTCGGTGCTGCCGACGTGGTTGTAGATGTCGACCTTGCCGTCCGCGCCGACCGGCGTGGTGACGTGGTTGGGCACGGTCTGGCCGGCCAGCAGGTTGAGGTTGCTGGTGCCGGGGCGCGGGGCGCCGTGGGCGTGCACGGTGAGGTAGCTGTCCTCGGTGGTGTTGGTCGACGTCACGTTGAGGACGGCCGCGCGGGCACCGGCCGGGATGCCGCCGACGACGGTGGTGCTGTCCGGGCCCGGCTTGGCGAACGGGCCGGTACGGGTGTCGGTCAGGCGGACGGGCACGGTCGGCGTGTACGTGGCCTTGCCGTTCGGGGAGTAGTACCCGAAGACGTCGAGGATCACGTGGGTGGAACCGTTGTGGTTGTACACGTTGACGGTGCCGTCCGGGCCGACCGGGACGATGACCTGGTTGGCCTTGTCCTTGCCGGGCTCCGGGTTCAGGTTGGAGCTGACCGGCTTGGTCCCGCCGCCCGCGTACACCTTGAGGTGGGTGTCGGTGGCGGTGTCGGTGCTGGTCAGGTTGAGCACCACGGACGTGGCGTCCGCCGGGACGCCGCCGACGCCCGCGACCTTCACCGCACGCGTCTCGCCGGACCCGAGCTTGCTGCTCTCCCGGGTGTCCACCAGCCGGCTCGGCGCCAGCGGGGTGAACAGGTCGCCGCCGTTGGGGCGGTAGAAGCCGACGACGTCGACGATCACCTCGGCGCGGCCGGAGTTGAGCAGGGTGCTGATCCGCTTGGCGTCGCCGATCGGCACGGTGACCAGGTTGGACGAGGTGCGGCCGGCCGCCACGTTGACGTTCGAGGTGATCGGGCGGGCCTGGCCGGTCGGCCAGACGGTGAGGTGGGTGTCCTCGGTGGCGTCGGTGACGGTCACGTTCAGGACGACCGTGGTGACGTTCCCCGGCACGCCGTTCGCCCCGGGCGCGCTGCCGGTCGGGACCGTGAAGGGCACCTCGGCGCCGCCCCGGAGGTCCAGGTTCGGGTCCTGGCGGGTGTCGACGAGCCGGTACGCCTCCGTGCGCAGGAACCCGGTCGGGGCGTACGCGGCCCGGAAGGGGTACGCGGCGGTGCTGGTGCGGCCGGCGGTGTCGGTGACCGTCACCGTGACCGTGTAGTCGCCCGGCGAGGCGTACCCGTGGACGACCGCGTCCAGGGTGTTCCGGGTGACGGCGGGGGTCCCGTCGCCGTAGTCCACCACGACCTTGGAGACCTGCCACGGCGAGGACGTCCCCGACGGGTCGACCCGCACGCCCAGCGGCGGGGCGTCGGCCGTGTCGAACCGGTCCGGGACGACCTGCTGGACGGTGGCGCCGGCGGTCAGCGGCCCGGGGGCCGTGACCTGCACCTGTACGCCGTACCCGCCGGTGAACGGCTGGCCGCCGCCGGTGTCCACGGTGACGTTCGCGGAGAAGGTGCCCGGCTTGGTGTAAGTGTGCTTGACCACCGGGGAGTTCGAGGTGACCGCCGGGGTGCCGTCGCCGAAGTCGTAGCGGTAGGTCATCACGGAGGTCGGCCAGTGGGCCTTCTCCGGGCCCGTGGTCGCCGTCAGCGTGATCTCGGTGCCGTACGGGGCCCGCTGCTGGTCGGCCGTCAACTGGGCCGAGGTTATGGGCTCCTGGCGCTCGGTCGCGCCGCGGTCGTGGTAGCCCAGGCCGGTGCCGAGGTTCGGCCGCGACGGGTCGTCGGCCGGGTGCGCGGCCGGCACGAAGCCCGGCGCGGTCTCGTCGGCGGAGTCGACGACCTCGCTGTTCAGCGCGCTGCCGGACTGCCAGCGCGGCACCACGTAGTCGTGCTTGCCGGCCCGGCCGTCGGTCGCGGCGGCGAGCGACTCGGGCGTCTGGTGCCGGGTGCCGGCCCAGGCGTACGGCGTGCCGTTGCCGGAGTTCGTCCAGTACGGCGCGACGGTGTTCGAGCCAGCCCGGGTGTCCTTCGCCGAGGCGGCGGAGACCACGATCTCCGCACCCTCGGGGTTCGGGCAGGAGTACGGCGCGGAGGGCGAGAAGTGGTTGCGCACCACGTTGTTGAAGAGGTTCGACCCGGAGGAGTCGCCGGCCAGCTCGATGCCGGCCGTGCAGCCGTCGGCCACCGTGTTGTTGGTGAGGGTCGTCCCGGGGCTGTCGACGGCCTTGATCCCGGAGGCCTCGGTGCGGACCACCGTGACCCGGCTGGAACCGGTGACCAGGACCTCCCGGGCGTGCATCGACTCCACCACGACGTCGTGCACACCGGACAGCCGCACGTCGCCGCCCACCGCGGTGCCGCCGGCCGCGCCCCGGATGGTGATGGGCCGGCCGGGCTCACCCGACTTCGTGACCGCGGTGCCGGAGCCGAACGTGCCCCGGGCCACCTCGACGGTCTGCCCCGGCAGCGCCGCCGCGGCGGCCGCGTTGACGGAGCAGAACGGCTTCGCCGCCGTCCCCGTCCCGGAGTCCGAGCACGCCGGGTCCCAGGCGTCGACCCGCAGCACCCCGGGCGCGTCGTCGGCGGAGCCGGTGGTGGCGGCGGAAGCCGTGGTGGCGGCGGTGGGAATGCCACCGAGCACGGTGACGAGGCCTGCGGCGAGCAGGCCCTTGGTTCGGTTGGGGCGCACGGTGCGGTCCTCCGAGAAGGGACAGGAGTCTGACCTGGTGGGCACGGGCCCGGTCGGGTGGGTCAGGCCGCGTGGATCGCAGGCAGAGCAATTATGACGAGGGCTCCGCCGGACTTGATCACCGCCCCCACCTGCGGTGTCGTATCCCATGAGGCGGGACCGGACGTCCCGGACAGTTCGGATGATTCGGACCACCGAGGGCGCGGGCCGGGGCCCCGCAGGATCAGGTCGTCGTCTGCCGAGATCTGGTGAGCGCCCCTGTCAGGCGTTGACCAGGACGATCTTGCCGGTCGCGTGGCCGCTCTCGCCGAAGTGGTGCGCCCGTGCGACCTGGTCGAGCGGGAAGGTGTGCACCTGAGGGAGCGCGAGGCGTCCGGTGGCGATGAGCTCGCCGAGGTCGGCGAGGACGTAGAGGGCCCGGCCGTCGTCGCCGCGGCTGAAGGCCACCCGGTGCTCACGGGCGCCGGCGAAGTCGGAGAGGGTGACGACGCGCTCGGGGCCGCCGGTGAGGTCGATGAGGTCGGGCAGTGCTCCGCTGCCGGCGACGTCGAGTGCGCGGTCGACCCCGCCGGGCGCCAGCGCGCGGACCGCCGGTACGAGGGTCGGGCCGTAGGCGACGGGTTCGGCTCCCAGCCCCCGGACGTACGCGTGCCTGGCCGGGCCGGCGGTGCCGATCACCCGCGCGCCGCGGGCCACGGCGAGTTGGACCGCGGCGCTGCCGACGTTGCCCGAGGCGCCGTTGACGAGGAGCACGGTGCCGCCGACCACGCCCAGCCGGTCGAGTCCGCGCGCCGCGGTCTCGAGGGCGGCGGGCAGGGCGGCGGCGTCGGCGAAGCGGACGGACGCGGGCAGCGGCGCCCAGTACGACAGCACGGCCAACTCGGCCTGGGCGCCCCCTCGTTCGGACAGGCCGACGACACGGTCGCCGACGGACACGTCGGTGACGCCCTCGCCGACCTCGTCCACGACACCGGCCGCCTCGTGTCCCAGCGTCTGCGGCAGTTCCTCGTCCATCAGGCCCGCGCGCTTCTTCCAGTCGCTGGCGTTGACGCCGGCGGCGCGTACCGCGACGCGGATCCGGCCGGGGCCCGGGTGCGGGTCGGGAAGGTCCACGACCTCCAGGACCTCGGGGCCGCCGAAACGGCTGAACCGTACTGACCTCATCGTGGACTCCGTTCCGAACGGCAGCGGTGGGACACCGGGTTGGACACGGCGGCAGGCCGCCCCCCGCTGTCAGGCGAGGCGCTCGCCGTCGTAGAAGACGCCGCCGGTGGGCCCGTCGGCAGGCAGGGTCGCGGCCCAGGCGACCCACACGGCGCTCTCCGCGGCGGGCCGGTCCTCCTCGTCGACGCCGAGCTCGGGGTGGGTGTCGACCCGCCCCGGGTCGACGGCGTTGACGAGGACGTCGGTGCCGCGGAACGTCGCCGCGAGGCTCGCGGTGAGGGCGTTGAGCGCGTACTTGGAGAAGGAGTACGCCGGGGCGCCCACCTGCCGGGGGTAGTCGGCCCCGGCCGCGATCTGCTGGTACGCCCCGCTCGAAACGTTCACCACCCGGGCCGCGGGCGCCGCCCGGAGCAGCGGGGACAGGGCCTGGACGAGGGCCCACACCCCGACCACGTTGACGTCGAGCGCCGTGCGGACGTAGTCGATGTCGGCGTCCAGCATGGACGGCGTGTCGAAGTCGGGCATGCAGCTGGCGTTGTTGACGAGGACGTCGAGGCGGCCGTGCCCGTCCCCGACGTGGGCGGCGACGCGCGCGAAGTCGTCGGTGTCGGCGAGGTCGAGGCGGAGGCCCTCCGCGCTGAGGCCCTCGGAGCGGAGCACGGCCGCCCGCTCCTCGGCCTGGCCGCCGTCGCGGGCCGTGACGATGACGTGGTGGCCCTGCGCGGCAAGAGCCCGGGCCACGGCGATGCCGAGCCCGGCGGCCCGGCCTGCGCCGGTGACGAGTGCGGTCCTGTCGGTCATGGTGGCCTCCCCGGAAGGCGTGGACGACGCTTCACGAACAGCGTACGTCACAAACAGCGTACGTCACGAACGCTGTTCGTTCGGCGCCGTTCGTTCGGACGAAAGCGGGCGGTCGCCTAGAGTGCTGCTCCCGCTTCCCCTCGCAGAAGGCCGATCCCCGATGCCCCCCACCCGCCGTCGTTCGACCCGCGACCGCCCGGCCAAGCCGCCGCTCAGTGAGGAGGCCGTCGTCGACGCGGCCCTGGAGGTCCTGCGCTCGGAGGGGCTGCCGGCCGTGTCGATGCGACGGGTCGCCACCGCCCTGGACACCGGGCCCGCCTCGCTGTACGTCTACGTGGCCAACCGCGAGGCCCTGATCCACGCCATGCAGGACCGCATCTTCGCGACGGTCGAACTCGAGACCGCCGACCCGGCGCACTGGCGCGACCAACTGCACACACTCCTGGGACGCCTGCGCGACGCGCTGGCCGCCCACCCCGGGATCGCCATGACGCTCACCACCGTGCCGCCCCGGAGCGAAGCGGTCCTGCGCCCGCTGGAGAACATGCTCGCCGTCCTCCTCGCCGGGGGCCTCACTCCCCAGGACGCGGCGTGGGCCGCCGACTTCCTCTCCACCCTGGTGCACCACGCCGCCGTCGAAGCCGAGGCACGGCCCGGCGGCCACCACGAGCAGGCCGAGGAGCTGTACCGGCACTTCACCGCCCAGTCGCCCGAGGCGTTCCCCCTCATCACCGCCCACGCCGCCCACCTCGTCGCCGGCGACGCCGAGGAGCGGTTCCGCCTCGCCGTCGACACCCTCATCGACGGCTTCCTCACCAGGGCGGCGCAGACCCCGGCGTAGACCACCGGCCGGGATCACCGGCCGGACCGCCCCGGGACGGTGCCCAGCCGTCGACCCCGGTTCCTCCCCCTACGACGCCGACGCCGCCTCGTGGCGGGCGACGAGCGCGGCGGTGTCCTCGGCGTCCAACGCGAGCCCGAACTCCCCGCTCAACAGCCCGGGCAGCTCCCCCGCCGACACCCGGCGGCTCTCCTCCGTGAAGTCCGGTAGCAGCCGGGTGAGTTCCGTGTCACGCAGGACGAGCCGCTGACCGGCCGCCGGCTTCTGCACCAGCAGCTTGCCGCGGAAGGGCGAGCGGGGATGCGTGGAGGTGAAGTGGCTGGTCACGGTGAAGTCGACCGGGAAGCGCGGCTCCGTCCCGATCGCGTAGAGGTCGAACCAGCCGTCGCGCCTCAGCCGCCGGAGCACCAGCGGTCCGGCGGCGCCCGGGGTCGGGCCCTCCTCACGGCGCAGCCCGTACGTCCAGCCGGACTGCCGTACGACCTCGCCGTCGCGCAGCCGCAGCGGCTCCAGGAGGCCCTCGGCGCCGAAGCCGACGTCGGTGAACCAGTCCTCGCCGTCGAGTTCCACCCGCAGCGACATGTGCGTGGCCGGGCGGATCCGCTCCTCTCCCAGGCGTACGCGTGACGCCGTCGCGGTGAAGGCGAAGCCGATCGCGTCCAGGGCCGCGGCGTAGAGCAGGGTCTGTTCGCAGCAGGTGCCCCCGCGTCGCCGCCGGACCATCTTCGCCTGCAGGGACTCCAGGTCGAGTCGGACGGGCCGGCCCAGGACGACCTCCAGGTTCTCGAAGGTAAGCGCGGCGATGTGGGCTGCGTGCAGCGCGCGCAGCACCTCCAGCGTCGGCTCGCGTTCCCCCCGGTACCCAACCCGGGCCAGATAGGCGTCGAGGTCCAGCCGGTCGCCGCCCCACACGGAGCCGATCGACCCGCCCATGTGCTCCTCCTCCCCCTCGAACGAACCGCACCGCCCCACGCGCCGCCCCGCCCCGGCCCGGGGAGCCCGGGGCCGCGCGAGGGGCCCCACACCCGAGCGGCTGCCCCGGAAGAGCCCGTCCGACACACCCGCGCCGCCTGTTCGTCCGCGTCCGCCCGCACCGGCGGACCCGCCGTCGGCCTCTGGGGCCGCTCTCGTCACTCCGGCAGCGAAATGCCCAGTTCCCGCAGGCGGGGCAGGCAGGCTTCGAGGCACTGCTCCACCGAGGCGGCATCGGTGCGCACGAGGATGTCGTCACGCAGCGGGGCGCCGCTGGCCACGAACGTCCACGGCTTGCGCTGCTCCGCCATCCGTTCGGCGTCGGCCTTGAGCAGCACGGTGATGCCCTGTTCGGCCAGTGCTTCCATGATCGCCAGTACGTCCACCGGTGGCCTCCCCCTCGTGAAGTGCGTCGAAGGTGCTCGAACGCGCCACGGTGAACCTACCGGTCGAGGCCGGGCAGCGACGGCCGGGGCCCGGACGGATCATCCGCCCGGGCGCCGGCGCTGGTGGAGGCGGGCCGGTCAGGCGCCGGGCACGCTGACGTAGCCGGAGATGTGGAACTTCTGCCCACCGCCGCGGGCGTCCGCAGGCTTGACGTGGCGGTGCGTCACCTTGTCCCCGACGTTGCCCTCGACGGTGTCGATGGTGCCGTCGTGGTTGACGGCGACGACGACCCCGACGTGGCCACCCTTGGCGTAGGCGGGCGGACCGTAGACGACGAGGTCTCAGGGGACGGGGGTGTAGGGGCGCTCGCCGCGCGCGGGCTGCCGGTTGTGGAAGAGGTGGTGCTCCTGGCCCCACTTGCCGACGCCGCGTCCGGACAGGGTGGTCGGCGCGGGCTTCACGCCGGCCTGGTGCCAGGTCCAGTCGGCGAACGCGGCGCACCAGGCGGTCTTGGCGCACTTGCTCTGCTTCTCCGTCCCGTCGGCGTAGGCGAAGTACTTGTCGCACGTGCCGGTCTTCTCGGGGTCCTGGCCGGCCGGGGTGATCTGGCCGCGGGCGATGGAGACGATCCGCTCGCGCAGCGCGGAACGGGCGGTGGCGCCGTCGGACACGGTGGCGGTGTCGGTCGCGGAGTCGGTGTCGGTGGTGGTCCGGACAGCGTGCGCACCGGCCGGGAGGGGGCCGGTGGTGGCCGCGGCGGCGGTGCCGAGGCCGCCGAGCGTCCCGGCGGCCACCAGGGCGACGGCGGCGGTCCTTCCGGCGCGGCCCACGAGGGCGGCGAGCAGACGCGATTGTGTCATGTTCATGATCTCTCCTTGGATGCGCCCTCCACCGCCCCGGGCAGGCCGCAGCCTGCCCGGGACACGGGAGGAGGTGGGGTTTCCGCCGGGGATGCGTCCTCCGGCCGACCACCACGATTGCACGCCCGACCGCCGGACTCCTACGCTGTGTGAACACCTGGTTACCCATGCATATGCGGAGCGCCTCCGTACGGCCCTGACCTGGGCCTACGCACAGCCGAGGGAAGAGGAACAGAGCCGATGACGCGCAACCGGCCGCCGCAGGCAGCCGATGAACCGGACCAGCCGACGGCCGCCGCCGCCCGCGCCGAACTGGCCCGGACGCTGCGGAGGTGGCGTCAGGAGGCCGGGAACCCCACCCAGGTGACCGTGTCCCGGCGCACCGCGATCGCCCAGACGACCCTCTCCCGCTACGAGAACCCCGACGGCAGGTACCCGGCACCGGAAGCGGCGCTCCACTCCCTGGCCGCGTACTACGCGGTCGCCGACGGCGAGCTCGTCCGCGCGCTCGGGCTCAGGGCGGCGATCGACGGCGGCACGGGCGACGCGCCGCCACCGGAGCCGGTCCCGGAGCCTGCGGCGGCCACCGCACCGGAGGCACCGGCGCCCAGTGCCGAACCGACGGCCGGTCAGGAACCCCGTGGCGGGCGACGGCGCCGGGCGGCGTGGGCCGCCGGGGGCGCGGCCGTGGCGGCGGCCGCCGCCGGCGCACTCCTCTACGCCCTGACGGGCCCGGACACCGGCGCCACCGTCGCGCCCGCCCCGCGGGCGATGCCCGCACCCACGGCGGCCGCCTCCTGCGACGGGGCGTCCTGCCTGCACGTCGACCCGGTCGGCACCGTCTGCGACCGCGACGCCGCCACCGCCGCGGCCGACCGCGACTTCGGCGTCCTGATCGAACTGCGCTACAGCCCCTCCTGCCACGCCGCCTGGGCCAAGATGAGCGGCGGCTCCCCCGGCGACCGCGTCCAGGTCTTCGGCACCCCGCCCGAGCAGGAGGAGTACCGCCAGCAGTCCGGCCACGACGCCCACAGCAAGATGGTCCGCGCCACCCGCCCCGCCGACGCCCGCGCCTGCGCCGTCGTCGACAACCGGGGCACCGTCTGCGCCGCACCCCGGGAAGCCCCCACGGGATGACGCGGGAGAGCGGGCACAGCCGGGTCGGCGAGCCGCTCGGATGGAAGCCGACGGTGACCGCCCGTCAAGGACGAACGGATCCGGCGTACTCCCCCTCGCGATCCGGGGATACGAGGTCCAGGCGTCGTCCCCGCAGCGCGCGGCGTGCTGAGGCCCATGGGTCACACACACGCCCGCAGTTCCGCGATGTCCAGCGGTGGCAGCCGTGACAGTTCGGCGTCGGCGGCGGCCATGGCGGCGGCGTAGCGGGAGTCGGCGAGGAGGGCCGTGACGGTGTCGGCGATCTCATCGCGCGTCGCTGTGAGTTCCAGCGCGCGGCCGAGGCCGTGCCCGGCGAACGCGGTGGTGTTGCCGGGCTGGTCGGCGAGGACGCCCAGGCCCAGGACGGGCGTCGCCGCCTGCACCGCGTCGAGCAGGGAGGCCCGCCCGCCGTGCGTCACGAACAGATCCACCTGACGCAGGAGCGTGGGCTGCGGGACGTGCTCGACGACCGTGATGCGGGGGCCCGCGCTCGGCAGGTCCCGCGCGAGATGTCCGGCGGACACGATCGCCTCGCAGCCGGTCGCGGAGAGGGCGGCCATGACCTCCCGGTACACGCTCCTCACGACGCCGCGCAGACCGGACATCGCGGTGGTCAGGGTGCCGAGGCTCACGTAGACGAGCGGGCGGGAGGAGGCGGGACGGTCCGGCCGCTCAGGGACGGTGGTCCGGAACGCCGCGACGGTGCGCCGGACCGCGCGGGCCATGACGAAGTCGAGTGCGGACACGTGCGAAGGTATCGGCTCGGCGGTGACGGCTATCCGTAGGGCCATGGGGACTCCAAGCAGCGTTCTGCGGGCGCGCGGAATCCGGGCCCGCTTGCCGAGGTCGGCGGGTTGCGACGGGGCGTCAGGAACCGGCACCGGGTGACGGCGGCTTCCTCGACGGGACCGGGCCCGGACCGTCCTGACGGCCCAGGACGAGGACCTGGAAGGCCGCGCCGGCGTAGGCGACCAGGAGCCGGGCGATCCTGCGGGGCGTGCTGCGCATGCTGGTGTGCCTGCTCTCGTAGGGTGCTGTCGGCTTGTCGGAGGGTGCCCGGGTCACCAGGAGACGGCGTCGTCCAGCGACTGCTGCCAGTAGCCGACCTTGAGGGAGTCGTCCACGTAGGCGCCCTCCGCGGGCAGCGACGGGTGGGCCCCGGCGCCGACGCTCTCGTTGCCGGAGGGGCCGTGGAAGTAGACGGTCAGGGAGTTCACGGTGTGGCCGTTCGAGCCGTCGGTGCCGTCGGTGGAGGACAGGTTCACGGAGGCGTAGCCGGACTCGCCGGGCTGGAGGGTGACGACGGCCTGCGGCTTCGAGTCGGTGATGACGGGGGGTACGGACTGGGCCTCACCGAAGCGGACGGCCGGGTAGCCGTAGAGGTAGCAGGTGCCGGAGCCGGTGTTGGTGACCGTGAGCAGCAGGTGGTTCACGGGGCGGTTCAGCGGGGCGGCCGTGGTCGCGGTGTTGGAGCCTTCGCAGGTGGCCGGCTCGGCGGCCGCGGGGGCGGCGGGGGTCTTCGGCGTCGGGGTGCCGGTGGCGGGCTTCGGGGCGGTGGGCCGGGGTGCGGCGGCCGGCTCCTGACTGGCGGACCCGGTGGTGCCACCGGCGTCGGCGGACGGGGCCGTGGAGGTCGAGGAATCCGCCGCAGCGGCGGGCGCCGCAGCCCTGAGCGAGGGCCCGGTCGCCGTATCGATGACCCCGCTGTCGTTGCACGCGGTGAGCGAGCAGGCGGCGGCCACGAGGCTCGCGGCGCCGCTGACCAGACGGGTGCGGGAGGTACGGACGGACATGTGGTCGCGCCCCTTTCGGCATGGGCTCGGGTGCTGCGTCGGTCGGACGGCCGAAGCCTGCGCGACGGTCCGTCCCAGCCGCCACGCCTGGCGCCGCACCAGGGAGGGTGGGACGGCGAAGGGGGCTCTGACCAGCGGGAACGAGGCCGGCCTGGAACGCCGGAATGGGACGCGGAGGGGACGGACGAGGGGACGGACGAGAGGACGGACGGGGCGGCTGCCGGAGGGCACGGGGCCGAGGCGCCCCGCGTGTCGTCGGGCCTCGCGAGTGCGTCCAGGGTGTGGGAGCTATGCGACTGGTCGAGATGGAGGCAGCCCGGCAGGACTGGAAGGGCATGCTGTGCGGCTGCGGCGGTTCGGCGGAGCACCTGGCCCGGGATCTGCTGCGGCTCGCGGGCGAGGGCACGGACGCGGAGTCCGCCCGACGAGGACTCGATCTTCCGGAGCTGTGCAGAAACGTTGCCGCGCAAGGTCTCTGGCTGCTCTACGGGGAGGTGATGGCGAATCGGTCCCTCGTCGGGGCGGGCACCGCCTTCGAGATCCTCACGGTGGTGGAGCCCGACAGGGCTCGCCTGCACCGTGTCCGGGAGCTCGCGGCCGACTGGCTGCCCGTGTGCTGCCGGACCGGCCTGTGCGATGACGACCTGTGGGCCCTCGACCGCTGACCTCGCCGGAGCCGTGGCCGCGCTGCCGTGGACGAGCCGCGCTGCCCGCTGCCGGGCGTCCGCGGCGCGTCTCCCTCCCGGAGGACGGGGTCAGGGGGCCGGTGACCGCTTGCCCGACACCCCGGCGGCGCGGTGGCACAGCTCGACGAGGGAGCCGAGGAACTGGCCGCCGTACGCGCCTGCGGCGGCGCAGGGGTCCGCGTCGGCAGCCTGGCCGCCGGACGGCCGCCCGGCGTCGGGAGCGGGCCGCGGTCGGGAGCCGGCGGCCGGGAAGCCCGGTCGCCGCCCCGGGCTCGGCACCGGTGTGCGCCCTGGCCCTCCGTCGCCCTGGTCGGCGGCCTGGTCCTCCTGGTCGCCGGCGGGCCCGGCGTCCGGCGCGGGGACGGGCTCCGCGGTCGCGAGTTCCGACGGGGACGGCACGGGGACCGGCACCGGTGAGGCCGAGGGCGCGGAGCGCTCCAGGACCCCCACGACGGCGGGGGCGACCGGCTGGTCGTCGGGGACCGGTCGCGGGCCCATCCCGAGGTAGGCCCGCGGGCCGGCGTCCGCCGCTCCCGAGAGCAGCGCCGTCGCGAGGACGACCGCGACGACGGTGCCGCGCCCGAACGCCCGGACCGGGGACGGGCAGCCGGGCGGCCGCCGGGCGCCGGGGACCGCCAGAGGGACCGCCGAGGGGGCGGCCGCCGCCGACTCCGCCCGGCGCCGGCAGACCTCCGCGTTGCGCGACGCCGCCCACTGCTCCGACGCGCCCAGCCCGGCCCACGCGGTGGCGGCCACGGCGAACAGGTCGGCCGCCCGCAGGGGGTCGCCGCCGACCGCCGCGACGTACGCCCGCACCTCCTGCGCCCGCAGCGTCTCGGGGTGCAGGGCGCCGCGCTCCAGGGCGACGTACCGGTGGAGCTCCTCGGCCAGGCGGGTCGCGAGGGCCGTGTTCCCGGCCTCCATCGCGCCCCGGATCAGGGCCACCCGGGGCGCGTAGGCGGCCGGCAGCCTCTCGGCGGCCGTCCTTGACGACGTGTCGGCCGTATCGGTCATGGGCCCCTCGCAGGTGGTTCTCCGAACGATGGATGACGTCACGTATACCGGTCGGAGCCACCCCGGGCCGGTGCCCTGTCAGCCCATCGGGTGAATCGTCACCGACCGGTCCACGGAACTCCTCCGGCGTTCGGGCCGCTCCGGTAAGGCGCCGCCCGGCCCGGCCGCCGGTCCGCGGCCCCCGTGGCGTCACCGCGCCGAAATCGCCTCTTCGAGTGATCCGGGTGACGGGCCGACCGATCCTGGTGACGGGCCGACGACGGGGCTACCCGGCGCCGGTCCCGCCGTCAGGCCTGCTCCCCCGCCCGCAGCTCGGTGGCGATCTGGCGCCGGCCGGCGACCAGCGTCTCCAGCACCACCCCGAGGCCGACCAGCAGGGCCAGGCCCGCGGTGGGCAGCAGCACCGGCAGCAGCACGGGCGTGATGACGTCCCCGACCTTGGCGCCGACCAGCGTCGAGATGTCGAAGGCGCCGCCCAGCAGGGCGACCGCCGCCAGCGCGACCAGGCCGCCGCCGACGGCCGCCGCCAGGGTCTGCGGCAGCGCCTCGGTCATGATCAGCGCCAGCCCGTCCCGGGGCCGCAGGCCCATGGTGCGCAGCCGGGCGAGCACGGCCGTGCGGTCGGGGGCGGCCCGGAAGAGCGTCAGCAGGACGGCGAGCAGGGCGAATCCGGCTCCGGCGGCGGCCGCGTACCAGAACAGCCGCTCGGCGGCGTGCTGCAGCGGGTCGGCGCCGAGCGCGGCGGCGGTCTCCCGGCTGCTGTGCACCGTGTACCCGGCGGGCAGGCCGTGGGTGTCCTTGCCGGTGGCCGTGGAGCCGTCCGCGATGAGCTTGGCCAGACCGACGGGCCTGGCTCCGCCGTTGTCCCGCAGGGCCGTCCTGACCTGGTCGGGGTCGATGTCGCCGACGGCGAACCACTGGTTCACCCGCTTGGCGTCCGGCAGTCGTTCCCAGGTGGGGCCGGCGGGGACGACGACGAACGGCTTGCCCGGGTCCGGCAGCGCGGGGGTGGCACCGACGGTGTCGGCGACGGTGAGGCGCAGGTCGTTGCCGTTGAGGGTGCGCACCCGGGACGGCCCCGCGGCCAGGTGCTGGGCCAGGTCGCGGCTGACCAGGGCGGGCACCGGGGTGTCCCGGCCGCCTGGCGTCCCGGCCAGCTTCGCCGGGTCGAACTCGCCGACCCCGAGGGCCCGGGCGATCTCGGCGTACGCCGTCGGATCGGTCACCACCACCAGGTTGGCCTCGGTGTAGTCCTGGTCGCCGCCGAAGACGCGGGCCTTGGTCTCCATCCAGACCCCGGTCGAGGTCCGGACGCCCGGCAGGGCGGCCGCGGCCTTGGTGAACGGCTCGGTCAGGGTGGCGTAGTCCGGGAGGGAGACGCCGATGTCCCCGCCCGTGGTGATGCGCGCGGCGCGGGTCCGCACGTCGGAGACGGTGTCGAGCACGGTGGCGCCGAAGCCGGTCGTGGTGACGGCGATCAGCAGGGCGAGCAGCGGCAGCACGGAGGGCCTGCGGCGGCCCGAGGCGTCGCGGGCGGCCCGGGAGAGGCCGAGGAAGCCGATCAGGCCGCGGCCCCGGCCGACGAGGGCGGCCAGCCGGCCGACCACCACCGGCTCGAGCCTGGCCAGCAGCAGTCCGCCGGTGACGGCGAGCAGCAGCGGCGCGGCGACCAGCAGCGGGTCCACTCCGGCCCCGGGGTGGCCGACGCCCCGGCGCCGGACCTCCGCGACCGCCGCGGCGGTGACCGCCAGGACGGCGAGTTCGCCGACCAGTCGGCGTCGGCCGCTGACCGGCCGCCGGCGTACCCAGAGCAGGGCCGCGCGGACCGGGAAGCCCAGCAGGGCGATCAGGGTCGCGACCAGGGCCGCCAGCACCGCGCGGTCCCACCGGGGGGTGGGCAGCAGCACCAGGGCGAGCGTCGTGGCGAGCACGGCGGCGGGCAGGACGGTGACCGCCCCCTCGCCGATCAACCGCCGCAGCACCCCGGCGACGGATCCGCCGCGGGCCCGGAGCAGCCGGATCTCGGCGGCGCGCCGGTCGGTGGTGAGCGCGGCGGCCAGGAACAGCACCACGGTGGCGACGCCCGCGACGCCGACCGGTCCGATCACACTGAGCGGCAGCGAGGCCCGGTAGCGCTCGTCCGCCCTGGTGAGGACGTCGCGCAGGCCGGAGACGGTGTGCAGGTCGGGGCGCCCGATCGCGTCGTGGAGAACGGTGGCGTCGTGCCCGGTCAGGAAGGAGGTGATGACGCCGCGGGTACGGTCGAGCTGGTCGGCGTGCAGCGAGGCGGGGTCGACGGGCAGCCGCCAGAAGTTCTCGGCGTTCGAACCCCAGTGGACCAACGCGGACAGGCTGCCGCCGTCGACGAACCCGCTGGTCGTCCAGTGCTCGTGCTCGGCGTCGGTGTTCAGGCAGGCGCGGGCCGGGCAGCCGAGGTCGTCCCAGAAGGGGTCCTGGGGGTCGTTGACCTCGTAGAGGCCGACCACCACGGTGGTCCGCCGGACGCCCGCGCCCTCGTCGCCGTTGTCGATGACGTCACCGAGCTTGATGCGGATGGTCTCGGCGGCCTTCTTGCTGACCACGATCGGCAGCGGATCGCCGACGGCGCCGGGGGTCGGCCAGGTGCCCTCGGTGAGGGTGGCCCGGGCGGCCAGGTCGTGCAGGTAGAGCAGGCTGAGGGCCGGGTACGGCTCCTTGTCCGAGAGGTGGGCGTACCCCGGGTTGGTCATGTAGCGGTCGGCCAGGGCGCGGGCGCCGTAGGCCTGACCCGACGGGGACAGCGTCAGCCGCCCGTCGACCTGCTCGACGAGCTGGCGCTGCACCCGGTCGAGTTCGGCGATGCTGTCGTCCTCCCGCGTCTTGGAGGTGGTCCGCAGGCTGGTCGGGTTGACGCCCTTCTCGCTGACGAAGGACTGGAGCGCCGTGTCCGCGCCCCGGTCCATGACGAGGGGGAAGGCCGCCGCCAGGAAGACGGTGACGAACGCGAGGGCCGCCATGAGCAGCGCGGCCAGCGGGTTCGCCCGCAGCCTGGTGCGGACCCAGCGCGCGGGGCGCCGGGCGGTGTCGGGGGTGGGCACGCGGGTGCCGGCCTGGGTGGTCACATCTCCTCCACGTGGCGCGGGCGGGCGGCCACGTCTCGACGGCGGCGTCCGATGAGGAAGGCCGACAGCAGCAGGGGCGGCCGCGATCGCGGTCGCGTGCGGCGCACTGATCACCGGCAATCGGTCGCCGGATAGCGGACGATGCTGTCAGATTCGATCGAGGAACGGAAGGGATTCGCACGAATCAACTAAGCACTGAGCGAATTCCTTGCATTGGCGGGATCCGGGCTGGCGGCAAGTCGTCGAAATGCCATGCGCACTTCACAACTCCGGCTTCACCGCACGCCCTTGACCAGGCAACTTCTCTTTCCGGAATTCTCTACTCGAAACGGTGAACCTGCGAAGCCGCCCCAACCGTTGCCCCGGACGGAACCGCACAGCCACGCCCGCCAGGAGCGCCGCCCCGACGGCCACCCGCCCGACGGCGGCCGTGACCGGTCCCCGGTGCAGCGCTCGCAGACGGGCCACGGGCCGGCGACGCCGACGGCCCACGCCCCGTGGCCGTCGGGGCGGGGCCCGGGAGATCGCCCCCGCAACCTGGCATATTCCGTCCGCCGGAACGGGCTTGAAAGCACCTTCGTGCACCAGCAAAGTGGTCGCCAGTGAACCGGCACCATCGATACGAGGAGGATGCATGACGCAGACGCCCGTACCGTGGGGCATCGGCAGGATGACGCCGTACGCGGCCACCACTGCCACGCTCCCGGCGCTCACGCCCGTGATCGACCCCGAGACGCAGATCGCGGTCGTCGTGGACGAGGACGGCCGCACGGTGGAACTGGGTTCCCACGGCACCAGCACCAGTGGACTCACCCCGACCAGCACCCGCCCCGGCGACGGGGCCGCGCCGGGCGGTGCGACCGACGCCGACAGCACCGAGTCCTACGACCAGGACCAGAGCGGCAGTTGACGCCGAGACACCGTCAGCCGGTGCTGGTGCTGACCAACCCCTACGACGTCACCGCGGACGTGGTCCTGCGCGTCCTCGCGCACCGCCGCTCCCCCGTGGTCCGTCTCGACCCCGGCACCGACCTGCACACGGGCGCCTCGCTGACCGCCTCGTTCCGTACGGACGGACGGCGGGGCACCCTGCGCACCCCCAGCCGGGAGCTCGACCTCACCGAGGTGGGGGCCGTGTGGGTGCGCCGGGCCTCGCCCTACGAGGGGCCGGCCGACCTCGACGGCCCGGAACGCCGCTTCGCGGCCTCGCAGTCCGTGTGGGGCGCGGGCGGCATCCTCGCCTCCCTCCCCGGGGCGCACTACGTCAACCACCCGTGGGCGAACCGCGCCGCCGAACACAAACCCGCACAACTCGCCGCCGCGCAGCGCTCCGGATTCGCCGTCCCGGACACCCTCATCACCAACGACCCGCAGGAGGCACGGGACTTCGTGGCCCTCCAGCGGGCCGGAGCGGTCTACAAGCCCGTGTGGAACACCCCGTACTCCGTCGACGGCGAACCGCGGGCCGTGTGGGTGCGGGACGTCCGGGCGCAGGAGATCACGGACGCGGTCCGGGCCTGCCCGCACCTGTTCCAGGCCCGGGTCCCCAAGGCGTACGACGTCAGGGTGACCGCCGTCGGCGACCGGCTGTTCGGCGTGCGGATCGACAGCCCGGACCTCGACTGGCGCCACCGGCAGGACCTGATGACCTGCACGCCGATCGCCGTGCCCGAACCGGTCGCGCGGTCCGTGGCCGACTACCTCGGCCACTTCCGGCTGGTGTTCGGCGCGTTCGACTTCGCCGTCACGCCGGACGGCACCTGGTCGTTCCTCGAATGCAACCCCAACGGCCAGTGGGCCTGGCAACCGCCCGAGACCACCGACCGCATCGCACACGCACTCGCTGACGAGCTGCAGAGAGGCCCCGACGCATGAGCACGTCCGAAGAGCTGCGCGCCGCCCTGACGGCCGACCTCGCCGAGAACGGCGCGCTGTCCGACCCGGCATGGATCAAGGCGGCCGAAGCGGTCCCCCGCGAAGCCTTCGCCGGGGCGTACTTCCTCCCGGTCGAGGGCAGCGACCCGACCGCCTACCGGCCGGTCCGGCAGGGCGACCCCGGCTGGCTCGAGGGGATCTACACCGACCGGACGCTCATCACCCAACTCGACGGCCACACCGGCGCGGACGAGGCGGACGGACAACCCGTGGTCGGGGCCCCGTCGTCCTCCTCCACCCTGCCGTCCCTCGTCCTCGGGATGTGGCAGCGGCTCGGCACGGACACCGGACACCGCGTCCTCGAAATCGGCACCGGCACCGGCTACTCGACCGCCCTCGGCGCCCACCGGCTCGGGGACGGAAACCTCACCAGCATCGAGTACGACCCGCGGGTCGCCGAACGCGCCGCCACCGCACTCCGGGCCGCTGGCTACCAGCCCCGCCTCCTCGTCGGCGACGGACTGCGCGGGGACCCCGGCGGCGGCGCCTATGACCGGCTGATCGCCACCTGCTCGGTCCGCTACCTGCCGATGCCCTGGCTGCACCAGGTGAAGCCGGGCGGCCGCATCCTGGTCACCCTGTCCGGCTGGAGCTACGCCTCCGGCCTGGCCGAGCTCACCGTGACCGGCCCCGGCGAAGCCACCGGCCGGTTCCTGCCCGGCTACACCAGCTTCATGATCGCCCGCCCGCACGACCGCCCGCCCCGCTCGACCCTCGCCATGCTGCCCGGCGACGAACGGCCCAGCCTGATCGACCCGGCCGTCGTCGACACCTGGACCGGCAGCTGGGTCGCCCAGCTCGCCGCCCCCTCCGCCGAACGCATGGGCAACGGCGCGACCCAGATCCTCTCCGACGTCGCCACCGGCTCCCAGGCCCGCACCGCGCCCCGCCCCGACGGGGGATGGACCGTCACCCAACGGGGCCCGCTGCGGCTGTGGGACCGCGTCGAAGAGGCCGTCCAGCTCTGGCAGCGGGCCGGCGAGCCGCACCAGGAAGGCTTCGGGATCACCGTCTCGGCAGCCGGACAACGGGTGTGGATCGGTACGGAGGACGGCCCGGGCTGGAACCTGCCGATCTGAGCGGTTGCACTGGTGGAGGGCAGTGCCCTACCAGAGTCCGGCGGCCAGCCAGACGGTCACGGCCGCGGTGGTGACGAGCCCGAGGTTGAGCGCGATCCGGCGGTCGCCGCCGGTCAGGTGGACGGCGACCGCGCCGGCCTGGAGCAGCACGAGGCCGACGGCCGCGGCCAGTGCCAGCGAGGGCGCGACGCCCGTCAGCGGCGGCAGGACCAGGCCGATCGCGCCGAGCACTTCGACCGTCCCCAATGCCCTGAGGGCGGGCAGGGGTACGCGGTCGACCCAGGCCATCATCGGTCGGAGCTGATCGGGGCTGCGGGTCACCTTCAGGGTGCCCGCGTAGGCGTAGAAGAGAGCGAGCGGGCCCGCGAGGAGCCAGTAGGCGGTGTTCATGGTTTCCGTTCGGTGTTCCTGTTCACGTGTCACCGGTCTACGGGGACCGGTCGACTGCTTCAGGCGAGGTCGGTGGCGGGCTCGGTCGCGTAGCGGCTCATCGCCTCGGCATTGGCCTGCGGCGTCAGCGGCCGGCCGTCGGCGAGCACCTGCTGGAGGTCCCGGAAGTACTGCACGTAGAGGTCGGGGGTGAACGTGCTGAGCATGGTGGCGGGTTGGTCGGTCGGGTTGGCGAAGGTGTGCGGGGTACCGGGCGGGACCATCACGAGCGTCCCCGCGGTGGCGTCGTGGTCCTCGTCCCCGACGGTGAACCGCACGGTGCCGGAGAGGATGTAGAAGCCCTCGTCGTGCCGGGCGTGGCGGTGCTGCGGCGGTCCCTGGGTGTGCGGGGCGAGGACGGACTCGGCGATCGCGAGGCGGTGCCCGGTGTGGCTGCCGTCCTCCAGGACGCGCATGCGCGTGGTGCCCAGGACGATCGTCTCGCCGCCGCCGGGGCCCACCACCGAGAGGGCGGGGCCGGCCTGCGGTCCGTTGCTCCGTGTCTCCTCGGTCCTGGCTTCTTCGGGCGTGGTTTCTTCGGGCGTGGTCTCTTCGCTCATGTCCACCAGTGCACCGCCGGGGCCTCACCGGTGTCCAAGACCCGTCCTGCGGTATCGATACCCGGCGGGTATCGTTCCAGCGTGGAGCTTCGTACCTTGCGGTATTTCGTGGCGGTCGCCGAGGAACTCCACTTCGGCCGGGCCGCCACCCGACTGCACATGACCCAGCCGCCGCTCAGCCGGGCGATCAAGCAGCTGGAGGCCGAGGTGGGGGCCCTGCTGTTCGACCGCTCGCCCGCCGGCGTCTCGCTCACCCCGGTGGGCACGGTGCTGCTCGACGAGGCGCGGGCCCTGCTCGACCACGCCGACCGCGTCCGTGCCCGGGTGAGCTCGGCAGCCGGCGCCGCGACCATCACCGTCGGCATCCTCGGCAACCTCACCGACCCCGGCGTGACCAGGCTGGCGGCCGCCTACCGACGACGCCACCCCGGCATCGACATCCGCATCCGCGACACCGATCTGACCGACCCCACCTGCGGGCTGCGCGCCGCACTCGTCGACGTCGCCCTCACCCGGGCACCGTTCGACGAGACCGCCCTGACGGTACGCACGCTGCGAAGCGACCCGGTCGGCGTGGTCCTGCGCGCCGACGATCCGCTGGCCGGCCGCAGCCGACTCCGGCTCGCCGAACTGGACGACCGCCGCTGGTTCCAGTTCCCCCAGGGCACCGACCCCGTCTGGCAGTCGTACTGGAACGGCGGCAGGCCGCGCGAGGGCGCCGTGGTGCGCACCGTCCAGGAGTGCCAGCAGGCCGTCCTGTGGAACGGCAGCGTCGGCCTGGCCCCGCTCGGACACGACCTGCCCGCGGAGCTGGCCGTGGTACCACTGACCGACATGGCGCCGAGCCGCGTGGTGGCGGCGTGGAACGGGGGCGACACCAACCCGTTGATCCGGTCCTTCGTCGAGCTCGCGACGGCCGCGTACCGCCGCTGAGCACCGGCAACCGGCCCGACCGGTGCGACCGGTGCGACCGGTGCTCGCGAACGAGCCGCCGCACGAGGGCATTTGTGGCCGGCTTCAGCCGTCCGCCGGAACCGGGACGGGAGAGGTCTCCGCCCGCGGCCGTTCCCGGCGGCGTCGGCCGCGTTCGACGATCGCGACCGAGGCGAGCACCACCACGGCGCCCGAAACCCGTCCGACGGTGAGACGGTCGCCGTAGCAGAGGGCGCCGGCGGCGACGGTCACCAGGACCTCGGTACAGGACAGGATCGCGGCGGTCGGGGCTCCCACCGCCTGTGTCCCGGCGAACAGGCACAGCACCGGGACGACGGTGGAGCACAGGGCCAGCAACGCGATCCACGTCCACGCCGGTTCGGACGGCAGCCGCAGTCCACCGGTCGCCGTGCCGAAGACAGCCAGGCCGGCGCAGGCCCCGGTGCACACCAGTGCGGACAGCAGCGGCGGATCGAGGCTCTTCACCAGACGGTCGGCGGCCGTCAGGTACAGGGCGTAGGTGACGGCGGCCCCCAGCGCCAGCAGCACACCCGCGGTGTCGGCGCCCGGCCCCGCGCCGCCCGGACCGAGCACGCAGAGCACCCCGAGCGCGGAGCAGGCCAGTGCGGCCAGCCGGTAGCGGTCGGGAGACTCCCGGCGCAGGACGAGGGCGAGCAGCGTCACCACGGCGGGGTAGGCGTAGAGCAGCAGCGCGGCCAGCGAGGCGTCGATCCTGGCGACCGCGCCGAAGTACGCCGCCGACTGGACGGCGTACCCCACGGCCCCCAGGGCCAGGCCCGCCGAGAGCATCCGCCCGTGTGGGCGGCGCGGGTGCGGCGGGCGGCGCGGGCGGCGGCAGACCACCACGGCCCAGAAGACGGCGGCGGCCAGCGCGAAGCGGGCGGTGAGCACGGTGGTGACGCCGGTACCGGTGGCGAAGGCCTGCTTGGCGAACACCGGAGCGAGGCCGAATCCGCTCGCCGACACCAGGCAGAGAACGGCCCCGCGGGCCGCGACACGGGACGGGGGTCGAGTAGTCACACCCAGAAGCTAAATCCGCCGGATCCATCGAGGTAGCCTTGCTTTCCTGTCGTATCCACAGGAGATTCCTTGATCACGCTCCAGCAGCTGCGCTGCTTCCAGGCCACGCTGGAGCACGGCTCGTTCACGGCCGCCGCGGCCGCGCTGGGCTACGCACAGCCGTCGATCTCCGAACAGGTGCGTCTGCTGGAGAAGCACCTCGACACCAGACTGTTCCGCCGGGTGGGCCGGGGCCTGGTCCCCACCGAGGCCGCCCGAGCACTCCAGCCCCACGCCACCGCCGCACTGGCCGCGGTCGACGCGGCCGGCCGGGCGGTCGCCTCGGTCCGCCAGGTGCTGACCGGAACCGTCCGCCTCGGCGTGTTCCGCACCGCGCGCCACTACCTCGGCAGTCATCTGGTGGCCGATGTCCTGACACGGCACCCCGGACTACGGGTCGAACTCGTCGGGCCCCACTCCGTCCCGGTGCTGGAACAGCTCCGCCGCGGCGCGCTGGAAGTCGCCGTGGTCGCCCTGCCCTTCGGCGGTGCGGACGTGACGGCCCGCCGGGTGATGCGGGACGAACTGGTCTACGTCAGCGCCGATGCGGCGCGGGCCTCCGCCCCCGTCACACCGGCGCAACTCGCCGCGGCGCAGCTGGTCCTGCCCGATGTGAGCTGGCGCCAGGAGGACTCCACCCGCCGGCACCTGCTGGCCGGCGTGCAGGCGGTGGGCGGCTCGCTGCACCCGAGGATCGAAGTGGAGGAGACGGAGACGGCGCTGGAGATCGCGGCGACCGGCCTGGCCGACACGGTCACCTGGCGCGGCGTGCTGCACGGGCTGGCCGAGCGCGTGCCGCCGGGGCTGCACTGGGCCCCGCTGTCGCCCCCGCTCCACGAGACGTTCGCCGTGGTGCACCCGCCGAACGCCGAACTGTCGCCCGCCGCAGAAGCGGTGGCGGCACTCGCCACGGCCAGGATGAGACGACTGGACACCGCCGTCCGCAACGCCCCGCTCATCGGCTCCTCCCGAGGAGAGCCGCTCCCCCCACCGTGACGGACGAGAAGCGCCAGCTGGTCCTACCGGCGCCGCGGCCGCCTCCGGGCGGCGTCAAGCCCCGAGCACTCGGCCTGTGTCCTCCCCGCAGCTGCCGGGGTACGGCATGCGCAGTACGCCCGCTTCCCGGTTGTCCGCCGTACGGCCGGGAATCGCGGGCTCCTGTCATCCGCGGAGGTGATGCGTTGCTACACCGCGGAGATGACGGTGTCTCAGTCTTCACGGCGAGGTCGGATCGGAGTTCGCGACCTACCGTTTCTCACATGACCAGACTCCGTCGCACCGCCGTGGCCGCCGTGCTCGCCCTCGTCCTGCCGTTGCCGATCGCCGGGGCGAGTTCGGCGCTCGCGGCCACCGCCACCGCTCCCGCCGCCGCCTCGGCGGAGGTGTCCGCCGCAGAGCTCGACCTGCCCCGGCCGACGGGGTCGCAGGCCGTCGGCCGCAGCACGCTGCACCTCGTCGACCGGGACCGCCCGGACCCGTGGGTGCCGGCCGCGGGGGCGCGGCAGTTGATGGTGTCGATGTACTACCCGGCCCGTCCCGGGACGGGCGGTCCGGCGACCCCGTACCTGACCGCCGAGGAGGCCCGGCTGCTGCTGGACTTCCAGGTGCCGGGCGGCACCATACCGCCCGAGGCGGCCACCGGCCTCCACCCGTGGGCCCGCACCGACGCGCGCCCGGCGCCGGGCAGGTACCCGCTCGTCGTCCTCTCCCCCGGGTTCACGCTCCCCCGCGGCACCCTCACCGGCCTCGCCGAGGACCTGGCCAGCCGCGGGTACGTCGTCGCCGCCGTCGACCACACCTACGAGACCTCCGGCACCACCTTCCCGGACGGACGCACCCTGACCTGCGCCGTCTGCCAGGACCTGAACGACGACAAGATCGCGGCCGTCCCCCCGAGCCGGGCCAAGGACATCTCCTTCGTCCTCGACCAGCTGACCGGCCCCCGCCCCGCCTGGCCGCACGCCCGCATGATCGACCGGGATCGGATCGGCATGGCCGGGCACTCCATCGGCGGCAACTCCGCGGCCAGCACGATGGCCGCCGACCAGCGGATCCGCGCCGGCGTCAACATGGACGGCAAGTTCTTCGACCCGTTCCCCACCGGCGGCCTGGGCGGACGGCCCTTCCTGCTTCTCGGCACCCAGTCCGTCCACAACCCCTCGGGCTGGGACACCACCTGGAACGAGGCCTGGGCCCGCACGGACGGCTGGAAGCGCTGGCTGTCCGTGACCGGCTCCGACCACGGCAGCTTCACCGACGCACCACTCATCGGCGCCCGCGCGGGCCTGCCCGACCCCGAGGCCACGCTCGCCCCACTGCGCGCCGAGAAGATCACCCGGTCCTACGTCGGCGCCTTCTTCGACCTGCAGCTGAAGGGCATCCCCCAGCGGCTGCTCGACCGCCCGTCGGCGGCGTACCCGGAGGTCCTCTTCCAGCAGCCCCTCCGCTGAGCCCGGCGGCCCCTCCGCCGAGGCGAAATCCCTTTGCCCGGCCGCCTCGCGTGGTTCGACACTGAGCCCATGCTCGGATTCGTCAGGACCGACAACGAAGCCCTCGTCTCGTGCCTGGGCGACCCGCAACGTGCCGTAGCGGCCTACCGGGAGCTGCTGCGGCGCGCGGAGGGCGCGCTCGGTGCCATCCGCGCCGGCCTGTCCCACGAGAGCGCAGCCGTACGGGAAGGCTGCTGCCGGCTTCTGGACCACCTGGTCGATACCGAGTCCATGGGCGAGCTCATCACCATGGCCGACGATCCCGACGCCCGGGTCAGGATCGCCGCGTTCCACGCCCTGGCGTGCGACCGGTGCAAGGGGGACACGTGCGCACCGGGCGCGGACCGGGTCCTCGAACCAGCGCTGCGGCACCTGGCCTCCGACCCCGACCCGCAGGCCAGGGCGATGGCCGCCGAGCTCGTCGGCAAGTTCGCCCACACCGATGCCCGAGCCGTCGCCGCCTTGCGCACGGCCTCCGCGCAGGACCCGAGCCCGGCCGTCCGGAAGAAGGCAGGATGGTTCATCCCCGGAGGGGCCGTCTACGAACGGACCGCCCCTCACCCGCCCAGGTGACGGGACAGCCCTTACGTCCCCGAAGGGGGCCCGGTCCCGGTCACGCCGGTGGGATCGGGCCGAGGTAGGTGCCGCCGGAGGCATCGATGGCCTGGCCGGTCACCCAGCGGCCCTGCGGGCCGGCGAGGAAGCCCACGACGTCCGCGACGTCCTCCGGCAGGCCGATCCGGCCCAGGGCGGTGATGGACTCCAGTCCGGCCATCGCCTCCGGGGCGCTCGTCCACGCGGAGGTCATGTCGGTGAGGATCACGCCGGGGTTGACGGTGTTCACGGTGATCCCGCGCCGGCCGAGCTCGTTGGCGAGGGGCGCGGCGAGGGCCACCAGCGCCGTCTTGCTGACGCTGTAGCCGATCTGGAGGGGCGAGCCGATCCGGGCAGCGGCCGAGGCCACGTTCACGATCCGCCCGCCGTCCCGGAGCAGCGGCAGGGCCCGCTGGATCACGAAGACCGGCGTGCGGACGTTGATCGCCATCACCCGGTCGAACTCCTCCTCGGTGATCTGTCCGATCGAACCGGCCAGGTGGATGCCCGCGTTGTTCACCAGGACGTCCAGGCCGTCCTCGCCGTGCTCCGCCAGCCCGGCCGTGAGGCCCTCGAACAGTTCGTCCAGCGCACCACTGGTACCGAACCGGGCCCGCACCGCGAACGCCCGGCCGCCGGACTTGGCGATCAGCTCCACGGTCTCCGCGGCGGCCTCCTCGTTGCCGCCGTAGTGCACCGCGACCAGCGCCCCGTCGGCGGCGAGCCGCAGCGCGACCGCCCGCCCGATCCCGCGCGACCCGCCCGTCACCAGTGCCGTCCTGCCGTCCGGTTCGCCCATGGCCGCCACTCCTTCGTACCGCCCCGGCCGATCCCGGGGCCGGTTCCGGATCGTCACGGCCCGATGCCGGACAACCCCTCATACATTCCCGGCGCCGGAGCGCTGATGCCACCCGGCGGGCGGCGGCACGACAACGGCCCCGGCACGGGCGGTACCGTGCCGGGGCCGTCGAGGCCGTCGTGGCGGAGGGGTCAGATCCGGACCCGGTTGGCCGGAGCCACACCGGCGGCGATCCGGCCGGCTTCGATCCAGCCCGGGGCGTCGCCGCCGTGGTTGAGCCAGACCCTCATCGCGCCGTCGTCCGCCAGGACGAGGTAGTCGTCCCTGCCGTCGCCGTCGAAGTCGGCGAACCGCACGTTGTCGCGGGGGGCGACGCCCGCGGCGATCTGCCCGAGTTCCCGCCAACCACCGTGCCCGTCACCGCCGTTGTTGATCCACGCCTTGACCGAGCCGTCGTCCTCCACGACCAGGTAGTCGGCGCGTCGGTCGCCGTTGACATCGGCGAAGCGCACCTTCCCACTCGGGGCGACGCCGGCAGCGACCCGGCCGATGGCCTCCCAGCCTCCGTACCCGTCACCACCCTTGTTCAGCCAGACGCTCACCGAGCCGTCGTCCTCCAGGACGAGGTAGTCGGCCTTCCCGTCACCGTCGAAGTCGGCGAGTCGTACCTTCGCGGCCGGGGCGACACCTGCGGCCACCGTGCCGCCGCTGCGGAAGCCTCCCTTCCCGGTACCCGCCCAGCACATGACCCGGCCGTCCGGCATCACCTCCAGGTGGTCGGCCTTGCCGTCGCCGTCGAAGTCCGTGAAGTACGAGGTGGAGTCCGGGAGTTCATCGGGGCCTCGGTCGCAGGAGGACTCCTTCGGGACCGGCTCCTCCCAGCCGCCGCGCCCGTCACCGCCCCGGTTGAACAGCATGCACTGGTCGAAAACCCCACCGCCCTTGCTGGCGAGGTAGTCGACCTTCTTGTCCCCGTCGATGTCGCCCAGCCACACGTACTTGCTCGGCAGACCGACACCGGTGGCGACCTGGCCGAGTTCGGTCCAGCCGCGCTCGCCGGTGTCGCCTCCGTTGTTGAGCCACGCGTCCAGCGAACCGTTGTCGCCGACCACGACGTAGTCGGCCCGCTTGTCGCCGTCGACGTCCGCGAAGCGGACCTTGCCGCCCGGCGCGACGCCCGCGGCGACCTTTCCGAGAGCGCTCCAGCCGCCTCCGCCGGGCATGTCGGTGCCCTTGTTCAGCCAGACGTTCACCGAGCCGTCGTCGCCGACCACCAGGTAGTCGGCCTTGCCGTCGCCGTCGAAGTCGGCGAAGCGGACCTTGTCCCCGGTGGCCACTCCGGCCGCGATCCGCCCGACGCCGTTCCAGCCGCCCCGGCCGTCGGTGTTGAGCCAGGCGGAGACGGAACCGTCGTCCTCGACCACGAGGTAGTCGGCCTTCCCGTCGCCGTTGACGTCCGCGAAGCGGACCTTGCCGCCGGGGGCGACGCCGGCCGCCACCGTGCCGATGGCCTGCCAGCCGCCTCCGGCGGGCGTGCCGGTGGTCCCGCCCGATCCGCCGGACGGGTCCATGCCCCCGCCTCCACCGGGCGTGCCCGTACCCGTGGTCCCGCCGGAGCCGGTCGACGGGTCCATCCCTCCGCCGCCGCCAGGGGCACCGGTGCCTCCGGGCATGTCGGTCCCCCGGTTGAGCCAGGCCTGCACCGAGCCGTCGTCGTTCAGGACGAGGTAGTCGGCCTTCCCGTCGCCGTCGAGGTCGGCGAAGCGGACCTTGCCGCCCGGCGCGACCCCGGCGGCGATCCTTCCGACGCTCTGCCAGCCTCCGCCGCCCTTGGCGTCGGTGCCCCGGTTCAGCCATGCCTCGACCGAGCCGTCGTCGCCGACCACCAGGTAGTCGGCCTTGCCGTCACCGTCGATGTCCACCGGGCCGTCGCCCAGGACGCCCCCGCTGTACGGGGCGGGCTTGACCGCGACGTTCTCGGTGATCCAGCCGTCGGCGGCCGCGGCGGCGACACCCTCGTAGAAGGCGTCGGCGATCTTCGTGTAGCCGCTCGGGGTCGGGTGCAGGCCGTCGCCGCCCCTCATGTCGCCCGCGGTGACGGCGCCCATGTCCGCGAAGCGCACCTTCATGCCCTTGCCCCGCCAGGTGTCCACCAGCGGCGGCAGGAGCTTGTTGTAGGCGTCGAACAGGGGCTGGAAGCGCACCCACGGCGTGGCGGGGTCGGTCGGGGGAACCGAGCCGAGCACCACCGTCGCGTCCGGCGCCATGGCGTGGATCTTCCCCAGCAGGGTGTCCATCCGGTCGCGCGCGTCCTGGGGTGTGGTCGGGGCGCCGCGGTTGAGGTCGTTGGTGCCCGCCATCAACGTGATCACGTTCGGCTTCGCCGCCGGCAGCCAGGTGTCGAGGTCCCCCTCGCGGTAGCCCGCGTTGTCCGTCAACTCGTCGATCCGCCAGCCCGAGTGGCCCTCGTGATCGCCGTCGAAGCCTCCGTCACCGTGCTTGAGGGAGCCGACGAAGTCCAGGCTGCCGGTGTGGTCCTTCAGCGCCTGCCACAGCTCCTTGCGGTAGCCCAGGCTGTCGTTGGCGCTGCCCACGCCCTGGGTGATCGAGTCGCCCAGCGGCATCACCGTCAGCTTCGGCACGTCCCACGGGTCCCGGCTCTCCAGACCGGTGTGCCGGACGGTCACCGCACCCGGTGCCGCCCCGGCCCGTCCGTCACAGGCGAACGTGCCGTACTGCGGGTGCGCGTCGTGCTGCCGCACCGTCTGGCTCAGGCACTCCGAGAGGGCCTGCTGCCCGAAGGCGTTCGGGTGGACGAACTCCTGCGCCTCGCCCTGCTTGCGGGTGCTCGGCACGCCGGGCAGGTGGTCGACCCAGCGCACCCACTCGGCGGCGTCGGCGGCCAGCGGGGACTGAGGGGAGTTCTCCACCCCGGCCGTCCTGGCGTCCTTGGAGTTCAGCTCGTGCCCCGCGAAGGCGGACCGCGGGTCGAGAAAGACGGCCTTCTTCGCGACCGCGGCCTTCTTGAGGGCGTCGGAGATCGCCGGGGTGACGGTGCGGTTGGTCCAGGCGGCGTCCTCGTCATAGAAGGGGAAGCCCGCCTTGGTGTACCGGTCGTAGGTGTCGCCGGTCTCGCGCATGCCCAGGGGCTGCGGGAACGGGCTCGGGTAGGACTGGATGACCAGGGTGTAGTCGCCGTCCTCGTACCCTGCGTCCCGCATGGCGGCGCGGATGTCGTCGACCGTGCCCTCGACACTGCCCTGAAGACCCGCCAACTTGCTCTTCAGCGGACCGTCCTCACCGTCGTGGCAGGCGCCCTGGCCGAGCATGAACCGCCGGGCGCAACGCGTCAGGATCCCGGAGAAGTCGAGGTCGTTCCCGCCGACGGACAGCGCGATCACCTTGACGTCCTGCTGCTTCGCCAGCTCACGCAGCTGCTGGACCTGCGGCGCCTCGCCCTTGAATCCCTCGCCGCGGACGTGCTTCGTCTCGGCACCGGAGCAGGCGATGTTGAAGCGGTTCCCCGGCGGGACGCCGTAGAGGTCGGCGCCCTTGATCTCGGCCGTGTCCGAGCGGTCGCACCCGTTGCCGCCCTGGTAGGAGGTGTCACCGTAGACCTTCGTCAGGTCGTAGCGGCAGGCCTCCGCCCCGGCGACGTCCTCGCTGCAGTCCGTCGCGGCGCGGTCGGTACCGAGGCTGGATCCGGAGCCCGTGGCGTCCCCGTTTCCGGCCCAGCGTCCGCCCTCACCGGAGATGTAGCTGTCGCCCATGGACACGATGGCGGCGGAATCGTCCGAGCACACCGAGCCCGCGCGGACGGACAGCTGGGATGCGACCTTGCATGGGCGCTTCATGGCCAGCATCCGTCGCAGGAAGTCGGTGTTCATCACCAATTGCTTCCCGTTCGGACCCATCACTCTGTAGGTGGCGCCGGCATCGATCGCCTTCCCCATCTTGCCCCACTCGAGGATCAGGTCCTTGTAGTCGCGTACGGGGAAGGGCCCCTTCCCGGATGGATCGGCGAGGGCGTCCAGCACGCCTTTCTCGACCACCCTGTTCCTGGCCGACTCAGCCACTGCCACGACGAGGACGCCCAGCGGTCCCCGCAGAGTGCCGTATGGTTCCTTGCCACCCGCCGGTTTCGCGAAGGCAAGCGCCTGCACGGCTCTCTCGATGTCGGACTCCGCGACGGTGTAGTCCGGATCTTCGAGCTTCCTCAGGTCCTGGTACCTGCCCTCATAGCCGAGGTCGACCCGTTGGGAACCGGTTCCAGGGCCGTCCGTCTCGATGGCGCCGCCGTCCTTGCGGAGATAGAAGTACCGGCTGTCGATGTGGAATCCGATGACGTAGGAGTTGGCTTCCCTCACGATCAGCTGGACGCCTCCCACGCCCTCGGGCCCGAGAGGAGTGATGTCGAGCAGTGCGATGCCGGTGCCCGTCAGCTCGACGTTCCTGACCTCCGTGGTCGTCCCGCCGACCGTGACCGTGTAGTCGTGGGGCGTTCCGTGCAGCCCCTGACGCAGATTCGATATGACCGTCGCGAGTCGATCCCTGTAGCCGGCTTCCGGCTCGGCTGCCGCACCGTGGGCGGGGCGGATGAGGGCGGCCAGAAGCAGCACGAGGGACAGCAGGAAGGAACCGGTCCGCAGGAGCGCCCGGGCGTGAGGGAGCGTCACACCCGCGGTCGCCGCGTCATCGGGCCGTCGGTCGCGCTGTCCGGCAACCTTCCGGGCGCGGGTGTTCTGTCTGATCGATGGACGTTGTGGATCCATGGGTCCGTTTCAGGTGTGGAGTGGCCCCGCCGTGGCAGGACTGCCGGTTGAGGCGATCCCGGCCGGGAGGAGGACGCTCATCGGCCGATCCCCCGATCGGTACGCCAGAGCATCAATGTGTACTGCAATACTAATCTGGACTCAAGTCCACTTGATGCATGGGCTCCGGGCCGACCGTCAGGCCATGAGGGCCGGCGATCGGCTCAACCTTCGTGCGGATCCGGCACCATGGCGCCAGGTCAGGCAGCCCGCGGGAGCGCCGAACACCCGGTCGATAATTGGGTGTCGCCGATCAGTCCGGGACTGGTAGCGTCCCGGACGTGGCAAAGCTGAACCAGATCATCGCCGTTGAAAAGGGCGTCAAGTCCAAGTCCTTCCAGGAGCTGACGCAGGCCCATCAGGACCTGCAGAAGCCCGCGCTGCTGGCCGGGATCTCCCGCGCCTACCAGCCCAAGGACGAGGAGGGCGAGCAGCTGCCGCCGGAGTCGACCCGGGTGCAGCTGAAGGCCGAGGACATCCTGCGGTCCACCGCGAACACCCTCACCCGGCTCTTCGACGTGACGGCCACCAAGGACTGGGCCAACATCGACGCCCGCGCCGACGTCGTGGTGGACGGCCAGGTGCTCCTCTCTCGGGTGCCGGTGCCGTACCTGCTCTTCCTGGAGAAGCAGCTCACCGACCTGTTCACCTTCGTGAAGAAGCTCCCGGTGCTGGACGCCTCCGAGTCCTGGAACCTCGACCCGTCCACCGACGCCTGGAAGACCGAGCCGGTGCGCACCATCCGGACGAAGAAGGTGCCGCGCAACCACGTCAAGGCCGAGGCCACCGAGAAGCACCCGGCCCAGGTCGAGGTCTACTACGAGGACGTCGCGGTCGGCTACTGGACCACGGTCAAGTTCTCCGGCGCGCTGCCGGCCCGCCGGGTGAACGAGCTCGCCGAGCGGGTGGAGAAGCTCCAGCAGGCCGTCAAGTTCGCCCGCGAGGAGGCCAACGCCGTCGAGGTCACCGACCAGCGGGTGGGTGACGCCGTCTTCGGCTACCTGTTCCGGTAGCCTCATGATCGCCCGCCCGGGGAGCCGGGCGGGTGCGCCGAGCGCGACAAGTCCCCTGCCTGGGAAGCCGGATGGGTGGGCCCGTGCGCGGCGCGAAAAGCTGACACTGACGTTGAAGCTGACCAGGGGTCACAGTGGAGGTTCGAACCCTCCCCCCGGCACCACCGGCCGGGGTAGCCCAATCAGGCAGAGGCAGGCCCTGTCAATCTCAGACTCTCGCTCCAGTCTCAGCATTCGCCGCCGAACACCGGATCGACCGGGTGCGGACGAATATCGACGAATGCAGGTTCAAGTCCTGTCTGTGCCGCTCCGTGGCACGGTAGTTCAAAGGTAGAACGCGTCGATTTCAACCTGATCCGCGACCCTTAAACGTGCCGGTGTGCGCAATTGGGCGGCAAACAGGGGCCCGGGAGCAGGCTACGCTCCCGGGTCCTCTCGCGTTCCCGCGCGTTCCTTCGCGTTCCCGCCGCGCCCGCTCACCGCGCGGGGAGCAGGTCCAGGACGCGGCGGGCGGCGCGTTCGCCGGTGGCCAGGGAGGCGTTGGTGGTGCTGTAGGCGAAGTGGTCCCCGGCGAGTTGGACGGGCGAGGCCGGGTCCAGGCCCGCGGTGAAGGCGGCGAGGTCCCGGTATCCGCCGGCCGGGCGGGCCAGGACCGCGTTCTCCCACCGCTGGACGACCTCCATCTCCCGGTGTTCGTCGATGTGGGCGGCCAGGTCCGGCAGCGCTTCGCCCACGGCCTTGCGGGCGTCGGCGATCACCGTCTCGTCGTCGAGGTGCATCCGGGCGGTGTTCCAGTGGTGCCGGAAGACCAGGGTGACCAGGCCCCGGCCGACGGGCGCCCGGCCGGGGCCGAGGTTGTGCTCGTACAGCGCGACGCAGAGGTCCGGGTGCTCCCGGCACGGTACGGCGACGCCCAGTGCCGTCTCGACGGGTGCCCGGCGCAGCCCGAAGGTGACGTGGACGTCGCTGGTGTACCGGACGCCGTCGAGGTACCGGCGCTGGTCCGCGTCGAGGGTGGTGGCGATCCGGGCCGCGGCCGGGGCGGGTACGGCCACCACGCAGGCGCGGGCCCGTTCGGTCCGGACCTCGCCGTCCCGCTCCCACACCACCTCGACCCCGGTCCCTTCCGCCCGCACTTCCGTCACGTGGGCGCCCAGTTCGAGGCGGGTGCCCGGGGAGCGCATCACGGGGGTGGCGAGGAGGAGTTCGGGGAGGAGTCCGACACCACCGTCGAAGGTGAAGCTCGCGGCTCCGAAGGTGCCCCACATGATGCAGAAGGCGCCGACGGCGGCGACCTCCTCGGCGGGTACGAGGAACTGGGTGCTGCACAGGGGCTCGATCAGGTAGTCCAGGAGTTCCCGGTCGAGTCGGCGCAGGGCATGCTCCCGGGCGTTCTCCCCGTCGATCCCGGCGGCGCCGGACAGGTCCTCCCAGCGCAGTCGGCGGCGGGCGGCCCCGAGGTCGCGCAGCAGGTTGACGGCCTTGAGCTTGGCGCGCCACCCGAGCAGTCCGGTGCTCAGGAGTCCCGAGGTCTTGACGAGGGAGAGGCGGTGCACGCGGCCGTCGCGCAGGACGCCGAGTTCGTCCGAGCACGGGAGCATGCGGGTCGCCAGCCCCGCGTCCTCCAGGAGCCGGATCATGGGGGCGTAGTTCCGGGACAGCCAGCTCGCGCCGCGATCGAGGCGGTACCGGACGTCTCCGACCGGAACCTCGCGGGAGGACATCCGGCCTCCGACGTGGTCCTCCTTTTCGAGCAGGGTGACGTCGCGGCCGGCCTGGCGCAGCCGGAAGGCGGCGGCCGTTCCGGCGATTCCGGATCCGACCACGATCACCCGGTTCTCGGTGGCGGTTTCGGCCATGTGACGCCTCCTCGGACATCCCGGTCACCCGGGTTTCTTTTGCTCGGGCTGGAATGCGGTGGAAATGCGTGGAGTTGGCCGTTCGATCTGCTGCCCGCCTCGCCGTATCCACGGCCCAGCGCCGCCCGCCACTGTCTCCCGCGCGCACAGCGAAGCATGAAATCCGGTGCGCCGCACTGAGCGCCCTGGCGTGTCGTCAAGAGGGAGACGCGAGAACGCTGGTCCAATCGGAAAACCGCCGGTCCGATCGCAGGGCGCCGGTCTGGTCAAAACCTGCTGGCCCAAATCGAAAGGCGTTGGTCATATCAAAAGGGAAAAGGAGGTATCGCATGCGGAAGGAAGCGCCGGAAGAACGTGAACTACCGGCGTACGGCGAGGAGGTGTTCGCCTTCGCCCACCCCGCGCAGACGGACCGTCTCGACGCCCTGGCCGGTTCCTGCGACCCCGCGACCACGGGTGATCTGGCGCGCTGGGACCTGCCGGCCGACGCCCGTTGCCTGGAAATCGGGGCGGGGGCCGGGACCTTGGCCCTGTGGCTCGCCCGCCGCCACCCCGAGGGCGAGGTGACGGCCACCGACACCGACCTCCGTTTCCTGACGGGCCTGCGCCACCCGGCGCTGCGCGTGCTGCGGCACGACGTGCGCACCGACGGGTTCCCGCCCGGCACCTTCGACCTCGTCGTCGCCCGCAGCGTCCTGTGCCACCTGCCCGAGCGTGCCGCGCTGCCGGGGCGCATGGCGTCCTGGCTGAAGCCGGGCGGCCGCCTGTACATCGAGGACCCCTCGTTCTTCCCCGCCGCCTCCTCCCCCGACCCGGTCGTACGGCGTCTCGGGACCGCCGTCACCACCACCCTGGCCACGACCCTCGGCAGCGACGTGTCGGCCTGGGCCCGGTCGTTCCCCGCCCCACTGCGGGGCCTGGGGCTCGTGGAGGTGGGGATGCGGGTGCACTGTCCGACGCTGACCGCGACGAACGCGGCGGGACGGGCGTGGGCGCTGTCGATCGCCGATCTCCTGCCGGCGATGGCGCGCACCGGGGTCCTCGCGGAGGCGGACGGGGCCGAGGCCCTGACCCACCTGCGCCGCCCCGGGTTCGTCGACACGGCGCACGCCATGGTCGCGATGTGGGGCGTACGCCCGCCGGCACAACGGCCGGACCGGACGACACACCGACCGAAGCAGACGGCACAACAGCCGGACCAGGAGCCCGCGTGAGGACCGACGCGCTCAGGGAATCCGCGATCCGGGACGTCACGGCCCACCGCGGCGCCCACGCCGACGCGGCCGACGCCGAGGCTCTGCGCTGGGCCGAGGCCGCCGGCCTCTGCGACACCCCGGCGGAGCTGCGCAACCTCGCACGCATCCGCCCCGGGCTGCTGGCGGCGTGGTGCCATCCACGGGCCGACCGGCCGGACAGCGTGCTGGTGGCGATGTGGATGGCCTGGCTGTTCCTCCTCGACGACCGGATCGACGAGGGCGAACTGGGGCGTGACGCCGACCTCCTGGAGGGGTACCTGCGGGAGCCGCTCGGCATCGTCTCGTGCGGTTCCGAGCCCACCTCGCCCGTGGGACGGGCTCTGGCGGAGATCGTCGAGCGGGTCTCGGACGGCATGCCCGCCCCCTGGATCCTGCGGTTCCGCCGCCACGTGGCCGACTACCTGTCCGCCTGTGTCTGGCAGGCCGCCCACCGGCAGGCCGCCCAGGTCCCGCGCCTGGACGGGTTCCCCGCCTGGCGCCGGGCCTTCGGGGCGATCATGCCCTCGTTCGACCTGGTCGAGCGGACGGACGGCTGTGTCCTGCCCCCGTCCCTGTACTACTCCCGTCCGTTCCAGGATCTCCTCGTCGCGGCGGCGGACCTGGTGTGCTGGACCAACGACCTGATGACCGTGGACAAGGAGGCCGCCCAGGGCGACCCCCACAACCTGGTACTCGTCACCGCCCACCACGGCGGCACGGACCGGCACGCCGCCGCCCTCCTCGTGACGGACGCCTTCGAGGAACGCCTGCACGCCCACGCGCGGGCCCGCCGGGAACTGTCCGACCTCACCCGCGCGCTGGCCGTGCCGCCCGGCCCGCGGCGGCAGGCCGACCACTGCGCCGAGGCGCTCCTCGGCTGGGCCCGGGGCCACCTGGAGTGGGGCCTGGGCACGCCCCGGTACCGGTCCGGAACGATCACGACGGGAGAGGATCCCCATGCCGACACCCACTGACACCTCCACGGACGACGCCTCCGGTGACCCCACCGGCAGTCGTCCGCCCCGGGCCCCGGGCGCCCTCCCGCTCCTCGGGCACGCGCTCCGCCTGGCCAGGGCGCCGCTGGCCTTCCTGGACGCCCAGCGCCGGTACGGGGACGTGGTCGAGTTCCGCATCGGCCCGCGGCCCGCCTACCTCCTCAACCACCCCGACCTGGTGATGGCCCTGCTGACCGGGCCCGGAGGGCGGTTCGACCGCGGCGAGATCTTCACCAAGGCCCGCCCCCTGTTCGGCGCCGGCGTCGCCGTGGCCGACGGCGCCCACCACCGGGACCGTCGCCGCGTCGTCCAGCCCCTCCTGAGCGCCGCCCGTCTGCCCGGATACCTGGACACCATGGCCGAGTTGGCCACCGCCCGCGCCGCCTCCTGGCACCACGGCCAACGGCTCGACCTCAACGCCGAGATGGCGGGACTGACCATCGACGTGGTGGCCGCGACCCTCTTCGGCCGTCCGCTGCCCGCCGGCTTCGCCGCCGTCGTCCACCGGGCCCTGCCGGTCGTCGTCGCCGGGGTGGGCCGCAGGGCCTACGGGCCCGCCGCCGCGCTCCTCGACCGGCTGCCCGGCCGCGAGCGGGAGCGCTACCGCACCGCCCTGGACGACATCCACGGCGTCGTGGACGCCCTCATCGACGCGGACCCGCACAACGCCGGCCTGACCCGGCTGTCGGCCGGCGCCGACCGGCGGCAGCTCCACGACGACGTGACCTCCCTGCTGATCGGCGGCTCCCACACCAGCGGCGCGGCCGCCGCCTGGCTGTTCATCCTGCTCTCGCGCCACCCGGAACTGCGCCGCCGGGTCCGCGAGGAGGTCGGCCGGGTCGTCGGCGACCGCCCCGTCGACCCGGCCGACCTCCCGGCGCTCGTCCTCACCCACCGCGTCGTCCGGGAGACCCTCCGGCTCTACCCGCCGATCTGGCTGTTCCCCCGCCGTGCCGCCGGCACGGTGGAACTGGGCGGCCACCGGTTCGCCCCCGGGGCCCAGATCTTCTACAGCCCGTACGCCCTGCACCGCGACCCCCGCTGGTACCGCGCCCCGGGCACCTTCGACCCCGACCGCTGGGACCCGCAACGGCAGCCCGCTCCCCCGCGCGGCGCCTACCTCCCCTTCGCCGCCGGCGTGCACGGCTGCCCCGGCGGCGACTTCGCGCTCGCGGAGCTCGCCCTGCTGACGGCGGCGGTCTCGGCCACCTGGCAGCTGGACCCGGTCCCGGGCAGCCGCCCCCGGCCGGTCGCGGCGGCCACCCTCGGCCCCGCGCCCCTCACCGTGACCGTGACCGCCCATCCCGGCCGCTGATGGGCGGCGGCCGCGCAGGCGGCGGCGCGCGGCTGATGTCGTCATCCATAGACCGTGTCGTATACGAGACCAGCACGTGGGTGCCGCCGCTCAGCGCCTCGTCTCGTACCTGGTCAGGACCACGCCGCCGGGAAACGTCCGTGTCTCCACCAGGTTCAGGTTCACCCAGTTGTCCAGCGCGGTGAAGAACGGCGTGCCGCCGCCCACCAGGACGGGATAGGTGACGATCACGTACTCGTCGATCAGCCCGGCGCGCATGGCCGCCCCGGCGAGCGTCGCACCGCCGATGTCCATCGGGCCGCCGTCCTCGGCCTTGAGCCGGGTGATCTCGGCGATCGCGTCGCCGGTGACCAGGCGGGTGTTCCAGTCGACCTCGCTGATCGTCGAGGAGAACACCACCTTCGGCGTGTCCCGCCAGTTCCGGGCGAACTCGACCTCCGCCGGGGTGGCGTCGGGCTGCTGGTCGCCGGTCGGCCAGTAGGAGCTCATCGTCTCCCACAGCTTGCGCCCGTACAGCGACAGGCCACTCGCCCGCCCCTGGTCGAGCCACCACTGGAACAGCTCGGGGCTCGGCGGTCCGCTCCAGGCGATGTCGTCGCCGGCCGCGGCGATGTAGCCGTCCAGGGTCAGGTTCATGCCGTAGACCAGTTTCCGCATGGCCCAGCCTTCCGTCCGTGGGTGTCCGGCGTACGGACCGGCGCGGCTCGGGACACCCATCGGTGCGCGATCCGGGCTCGCCGGCAGTCCTCGTGCTTCGAGCTCAGCCTGGTGTACTCGGCCGACACTGGCAAACCGCCTGATCCGACCTCACCCTCACGGGGGAATGCCACCGGTTCTGAGACCGGTCATGAGGGACAAGGCCGGTTGGAGGCTGCCCTGCCCTGTGCCGTGGATGCTCGAAAACTCCCCGTTCGACCTGGGCTCGCCCGGAGCCGATCCACTTGAACGCCGGATTCGAACAGCTCCTTCATCGGTTGCCTGCGACGTCCCCGGCACATACCCGAACTCGACTTCCGGGTATGCGTCTTGAAGAGAGCGGTGCCGCAGCAGCAGTCCCCCGTGCCCGCCCGCGAGTCCGAGGAGTCCGCCAGGTGATCGACTTCCAGGTGCTGACCGAGCTGGCCTTCCGCGAGGGCGTCGAGCGGATCGGCGTCGGTGTGGTGGTCCGCGACGCCTCCGGCCGGATCCTGATGATCCGCCGGGCCGCGCACGACGTCCTGCCCGGCCTGTGGGAGTACCCGGGCGGCGGCCGGGAGGACGGCGAACCCGTGCCGGCCGGGGCGGCGCGGGAACTGGCCGAGGAGACCGGGCTCACCGGCCTGCCGCTGGAGTACGCGCGGCACCTGGACTTCAGCAGCCAACGGGGCCTGCGCGTACGCCAGTTCGTCTTCACCGCCGTCGTGCCGGACGGCACCCCGGTCGTCCTCTCGCCCGACCATGACGGCCACCAGTGGGCCGACGCCGAGCGGCTGCCGCCGACCGGCGAAGGGCAGCGTACGGTGATCGAGTGGCTCACCGGCCGTCTGGCCGTACCCGGTTGGCGGCCGGCCGGCGGCTACCTCACCACCGTCGCCCGACCCAGCGCCTACGGCTGCTTCCTGGTCACCGACCCGCGGGGCCGCGTCCTCGGGATGCGCTCCGCCGTCGACCCCGGCGTGTGGAACTTCCCCGGCGGCAACGTCGAGCACGGCGAGACCCCCTTCACCACCGCCCTGCGCGAGGCCCGGGAGGAGCTGGGCCTCGACCTCGCCGCGGAGAATCCCGAAGCCGTCGCCCGCAGGCGCCTGGTCGCCGTCATCCACGAACAGGCCGGCGCCGAGCAGCCCGTCCCCGCCTGCGGCTTCGTCTTCGACGGCGGCGTCCTGACCCGCGAGCAGCAGTCCCGGATCCGCCTCGATCCGGCCGAGCACACCGAGTGGCGGTTCGAGACGGCCCACGACTGGCACGCCCGGATGACCCCCGCCCGGTACCAGCGGCTCCGGCAGGTGCTGCGCGCCCACCGCTCCGGTGTCCCGCTCTACCTGGAGCGCCCCACGCCGACCGACGACGACTTCGAGGGCGTCCTGGTCTTCGTCACCGACCGCGCCGGTCGACTGCTGATGAACCTGCGCGAAGACAGGCCGGGCATGGCCTGGCCCGGCTACTGGACTCCGATCGGCGGCTGGCGGGAGGCCGACGAGAGCGCCCGGGAGAGCGCGGTGCGCGAGGTCCGCGAGGAGGCCGGCCTCGAGATCACCGGCCTGCGGCCCCTCCCCGACCCGCACCACGACCACGGCCTCCCGCTCACCCGCGTCCTGCACGCCGTCTGGGAGGGCCCCGACAGCGACCTGCGGCTCGGCGACGAGGGCCTGGCCGTCCGCATGGTCCCCCTCGACGAGGTGCTCGGCCTCAAGGTCCCGCCCTACCTGCACCACTACCTGCCCCTGCTCGCCGCCGCAGCCGACCAGTCCACCGGGAGCACCGCATCAACCGCACCGACCCCACCGACCACACCGGCCACCTCGCGGACACGGCCGCCGGGGCACCGGGTACCGACCCGCTCGCGCTGGTCGTCGGGGTCCACCTCGTCCTGTTCGACGGCGGCACGGTGCTGCTCGGACGGCGCCGCAACACCAGCTACGCCAACGGGCTGTGGCACCTCCCGGCCGTTCACTAGGCAAGCCTGCTGTCGAGTTTCACGTTGTCGAGTTCGAACCCACCGTACCGGCCGAGGAGAGGACGAGGGACATGTTGAGTGCGGGCCCGCTGGCTGGAGCGAGAGTCTGCTGAACTACTGCTCCGTCCTGAGCAGTTCGTCGATGCCTGTATGGCAGCGAACCTCAGCGACCCGATTGGTGGACTGGCCGAGGCGCCCGGGATTGTGGCCTGGGCTGGGGCAGGTAGGTCCTGGCCCAGCCCAGGTACGTGATCACTGGTGCTTCGACTGGCCAAGGGACGCTGTCGCGGCTCGGTCGAAGGGCAGGTCCTTCAAGGGAAGCAGGTGTTTCGTCAACTCTGGCACCGCCTTAGACAAGCAGTCCATCGCAATTCCCAGCGCCTGTCGATGCTCGCGTGCGAAGAGGTGATCGAACGCCGGCGCCTTCCAGGCGTCGCCGCCGAGTAGGGCGTCAAATACCGCCAGGTCGATAGTCTGCGGTAGCTGGCGGGCGATGGGGCTTCGGCGTCGCAGCCGTTCGGCCAAGTCCATGAAGTTGACCAGCCAAGCTGGCGTCTGCGACATCGTGCTGCGGACGGAGGGGACAGGACGCTCGATCGCGGGTGCACCTGCCGACCGGTATGCCTGATGAATGGTGACGAGCTCCTCGCGGAGCAAGGCATCAGCCATCTCAGCTACCCGCAGGATCTGACGGTCGTGAGGGTCTCCGGTGTTCAGCCCCTGCTCAATCTCTCGGCGCGTCCCTTCGGAACCCACACTGTCGGTCCGGCCTCCGGCACGTAGGGCTGCGGATACCAGCGCTTGGAGAACGTGCCCTGCCAGCAGTTTGGCCAAAGGGTTGGGAAGAACCGTCCCGGCGCGTGTCACCTCATCCAGGGTCAGCAGCGCTCCGAGAACTCTGTGAGGTTCAGCCAAGAGCGCGTCGTGCCTGAGGAAGGAAACGAGCCCCGACGGAAGGTCTCCGATCTTCTTGAGCTGCTGGTCCGCGGCGGCGCTCTCCTCCTTAAAAGCGGTCTCCCCGATGGTGGCGAAGTGCTGCGGGACGTGCTCCAGGACTTGCTCACGACGCTCCAGCTCGGAGCTGGCAAACAGGTCAACCCCAATGTGGCGCGCTACCCCGCGGCCAGCCTCAGTAACGGTTTGGCGAACGAGCGCCGAGCGGTCCGCACCGACGAGTTCCTGCAGCCCCCGCAACCACAGAAGGCGGTCCTGCTCCCCGCTCTGTCCGCGGGTGGACTTGCACTCGCTGATGCCGATGTGGGGACGGAGTCTTGAGTCGAAATCGATCGACAGCACATCGACGTCCGTTACCGTCCGCAGCCGCCCTCCGACGCTCTGCGTGACGGGGTGACGTACACGGACAAGTGCGCCATCTGCGAACTCTGCTCGGGCGAACCGGCGTTCCAGTTCGTCGCCCTTCTCTTTTCCAACCCTACCGGTCATAGCGCCGCCGCCCCATTTCCTGTCGCAGTGCGGCAAGAATATCTTGCGAAGCGCTGGGACTGGGAGCTGCTTCCTTGGGCGACTGAACCAGGCGCCGTGCGCGTTCCGCTTCGGGATGGCGGTAGCCGCGCTGACCCTGGAGGGCACCCGACGTGGTATTTCCGTCCGCGCCATCCTCTAGGTAGGTAATGGCTTCCTCGGCAACGTCAGCCTGCAGGAGGACGAACTTCTTGAACCTGTACGCCGGCTCAACGCGGACGATTCCGGCTGTTTCAAGCATGGAGTAGTCAGTGCCGATATTAGAGGCATCTCCCGCCTCGCCGTTGCGTACCAGTTTTCGCAGGAAGGCCGTTGGCGCGAAAAGCCGATTGCTGGCAAATCTCCGGGCGAACACCATCGAGCCGATGAGCTGACGCACATGCCCGGACGGGTCGGCTCCTGTCGGGGCATCGAACACGGATCTCCCCATATGCGGAGAGAAGAGAAATGCCCGCTCTTGGCCTCCGAGCGTAGTAACGATAGATCGCAGCAGAAGCCCCTGGGAGACGGCAAAGTCCACCCACTTCCGATCCCCAGACCTGATTTCATCCTCGGGCATTCCAGCCGTCGCAGCCACCTCCTCCAAAACGCTGCTCAGTGCCGCTCGCACGACCCCGTCCTCGGCCTGCAAGGCGGCATAAGAATGATCTTTGTCGACTGCCCAGACATTGGGATTGAAGAGCACTTCATCCCCGTCGGCGCTACGCTGACGAGTGCAGAGATGCAGGGATTCAAGGTTCTCGATGGCCCGGAGGGCAAGGTCTTCAGGTCCAATTGCCGCGCACTCCTCCTTTGCCGTCGAAATGGTGATCGGCATTATAGTGGTCGTACGGAGAATCGCGAGAGCCATCATCTCAAGCGGTTCGGGCATGACGTTACCGAGAACGCTGTCGGCACGCTGGTAAAGGTCGTCGACGGGCGGGATTTTCTCGGACACCGCCTTGATGGCGCCCTCATGGTCACGCTCAAGGTCGACAAGGCCCAGCGCCTCAAGGGTGGGAAGGAACTCCCTTCGGATCTCCCGCTTGCTGATGCCTGCACTGACCCCAAGGGCCTCGACACGCTCGGGTGAGCTGACACCGCTGCCTCGTAGGCGCAGAGCGAGTTCAAAGATCCGGCCCGCGAACTCAAGCTGGGCAAGATCGGCCTTGGGCTGGCTGGCCCCGTAGGTGCTCAGGTGTCGTGACATGCCGACAAGAAGCTCTGCAGTTGGTAGCAACGAGGTCTCCAGGAGGGTGGCGACGAGTCGCCACAGCATCGGTGTCGTCCGGCGGCCGGGTGGCCCCGACCACAATCCATGTTGCGCCACATCCTGCCCGAATAGTCTAATTTTCGGGAGATCCGATCTCTGTCTGCGTGATAACGATCAGGCGATCGACGTCGGTGGTGATGGTCAGGAGCACGTGCAGTCAGCTCGCTTGTGGGCCTCAGCGACCCGGGGCCGACAGCCGCCGAGGGACGGCTGCATACCGGGGCCGACGATCGGGATCACCGTGCCGGTGCGGCCATGCTTGCCCTTGAGCTGCTCGTTCTCCATCTCCAGGACGTTGATGATCTGGGCGAAGGCCCGGTACCGGCTGTCAGCCGCTTGCTCTCGGCTTGTTCTCGGCCAGCGGTTCTATGGCCGCCTCCAGGTCCTGCCACAGCTCGCGCTCGCTGTCGGGGTCCTGGGTTCATCCCTGAAGCTCTGCGTGTTCTGGGACGACGAGGGGTCCTGCTGGCGCCGTTTCGGAAGGCGTGTCACGCCAGCGGAGGCACCGAGTTCCGTCTTGGCCTGCTCCAGTTCGAGCGACAGCTCGGCGATGATCCGGCGCATCACCTTGGTCCTCGAGCGCTCCTCGGCCAGATCGGTCCTCAGCTCCGCTGCCTCTGCCTTGAGCGCACGGTTGGCGTCGGCGAGTTCCTGCATCGCGGTCGGGGTGGAGTCCTGAGCCTTGGCTCGGGCCTGGAAGTCCTGGACGAGGTCGGTGTGGCCATAGACGATGTCGCGTCGAAGACCGCTCTCGGTGATCAGCTCGGATGCCGTGAGCTTTCCGGACGATGAGCGCAAGGGTGTGCCGGCCAGGAGGCGGTCGGCAGCCGCGCGGATGGCGGCCCGGTCTGCGCCCCGGTCGCGTGGTCGGCGTCCCATCAGTGCTCCCGCGTCTGGTTGTTGGAAACGGTCATACGCTCGTGCGCATGGATGATGGCTCGGCTGCCGGCTGCCAGGGCTGCGGCACGGTCGCGCAGAGGGCGCGGTGCCAGCCGGTCCCCGGCCGTGACCTCCCACCGCTCGAGCCGCAGTCGCTGCTCGACGATGCTCCGGTCGGTGAAGGCCAGGTTGGTGCAGGCCGAGCGGCATTCCGACTCGTCGGGGCCGTCCTCCGCGGGCAGGCCGGCCTCGAGCCGGGCCTGACGGCAGGCCGCGGTCTCGCGTCGCCACACGCAGGTCATGCCCTCGCCGTGGTGGATGTTCGGGTTCGCCTGGTCCAGGAGCCGCTCCACGCTCTTTCCGGCGGTGACCACGCGTCCGGCGAAGCGGGCACGAGCCCGTACTCGGTGCCGGTATTCGTCGGCCGAGGGCCCGGACACGTGCTCCCCCTTATCGAGCAGGCGCGCGTCCTGTTCGTTCTGTTCCAGCACCATCTCCAGGGTCTCGATGTGGATGTCGTCCATCCACGTCGTGTCGGAGTGCCCCGCGTAGCTCAAGGTCACTTTCGTGTGGACATGGGCGTACTGCAGGGCGGCTGCCACCAAGCCGCGTGGCCGGCGGACGATGAAGTACGCCAGTGTGCGGCGGAAGCGGCTGGCATGGAGGTGCTTGGTCGGATCCGGTGGGATCGGCAGGGCTTCGCCGGGGCGGTGGAAGGTCGCGTTCACCCAGGCCAGGAAGTCCTCCAGGTCGTTGTTGATCGACCAGGTCTGGCGGGCGTTGAACTCGTTCGGGCGTGCGGCGTGCGCGTTGGTGAAGCTGGCGGGAAAGAGGAACGGGTAGTCGCCGAGGCTCTCCAGCAGCGCGATGGCGGCGTGAACGGGGGCGACCACCACCCACGGGCGCTGGTCCTCCGTCGCCTCCTCGGGTAGCAATGAGGCGCGGTCGAAGCCCTTGCCCCGGCGGCCGACGATCAACAGCTCTCCGGTCTCTTCATCGGCTTCCCGGCAGCCGGGCCGCAGGTTGAGCACCTCGCCCGGGCGAGCGCCGCTGAGGTAGCAGATCACCACGAAACAGGCCGCCGCGACCATGCGGACCAGCGTCCGCAGCTCCGTGAGGGTGATGGGCGTCTCGCGCCAGGGCCGGCCGTCGATCAGCCCGGCTATCTGCCCGACGTAGGTGTCCTGTGCGATCGGCAGTCCTGAGTCGATCAGCATCCGTTTCTGGTTCGGGGTGATGCCCACACGAACCTTGAGTTCGGGCGTGCGGATCATGCGCTTGATGGTGTTGCAGTTGACCGTCACCGTGCCGTCCTTGTGCCGGAGGCCCGGAAGGGACTCGCCGGTGCGGCGGCACCGCTCGATGTACTGCAGCAAGCGGTCGGCGGTCGGCCCGCGATACTCGGCTTGGGAGGGATGAACGCCCGCGTTGATCTGCTGGTGGGTCACCCAGGCGTCGCGGACATCCGGGCCCACTGACTCCACGACGTGCAAGGCCCAGGCCAGCAGGGCAGTCATAGTCTCCGGGGCAATCCGGGGCGTCTTGTTCTCGCGGCCTTCGGCTGGGCGCTTCGGGTCGTCGTCGGACGCTTCCGGCCACGGGTAGCCGGTGGACAGGCGTCCTTCCTCGGGCAAGTGGGGGCCGTAGAGCCACAACGTGCGGACCGCGGCGAGCATGTCGATCATTCGGCCCTCTTTGCGTGCGAGGCCAAGGACATGCGCGCGATAGGACTCCAGGTCCTGCGCAGTGACATCGCACAGGCGTGTGATCCCGTGGCCGTCGAGCCACTTCGCGAAGATCTCCAGATCCATGAACCAGTAGCGGAAGGTGGCGACGCCGGCGCGCTCACCGCCACGCTGCAAGGTCGGATCCCCGGGGTAGGGGTGATCGAGTGCGGCCAGGAAGAAGCTCTTGAAGGGGAGTTGGAGGGTGTTCGGATAGCGGACCCAGGACAGAGCGGCGATGTTGACGTGCGCGTCGGGGTGCGCGGGTTTGATGTGCCAGAGCGGATCGCCGAAGCGGGAGAGCAGGGCCGGGTCGGTTCCCGCGCGAAGAGGCCGGTTGCGCAGGACGACCGTGTCCGCGGCCGGCCACGGGCTCTCATGCTGCTCGAACTGCAGGAGCGCGACTGTGGTCATCGCAGGTCCAATCGGCCGTCGAGGAGATCGTCGACCAGGTGCTGGTGGTCGTCCGTGAGGTCCGCGCGAGCCCTGCCGCGCTCGGCGTCGGTGTAGTGGTCGATGATGTCCTCCAGCTGCTGCAGGGGATCACGGAAGCGGGAGCGCCAGATCGCCGGGTCGAGGTTCGGTCGGCGCTGGAGGATGCCGTCGCGCACGGCCAGCTGGACCGGGAGCTGATGCGGAAGGGCCCGGGCGTTCTCGCAGCTCAGGCAGTCCAGAAACGAGGCCGGGCATGGCTGGCCGGGCTCCGCGACGGGGCTGGCGAGATGGTCGACGCACCCGACAGTGGCGGTGTCACGCTGGGCATCGAGGAGTTCCTTGAGCGACTGCGGCTCCAGCCCCACCTGGGCGGCGGCCCCGGCCAGGTCCTGGCGGGCCTGGGCGACGAAGTCCGCGGTGAAGACCGGGACGGCCTGCACGGCGCGGGCCTTGGCCACCTCCTGACGCAGAGCGGCGCCGACAACCCGCCGGCTGTCGGCCTGCACGGTGCGGCTGCCCTTGAGGTAGAGGTCGTTGAGGGTGCGCCGCGAGTGCGCGACAGGATGGCGCCGACGCTCCAGCGCCGTCTGCCGGATCCTCTTCACGTCCACCGCTGGCGGGCCGCCAGGCACGGCGTTCCTGGCAGCGGGAAAGCCGTGAGACCGTGCCCACGCCAGGACGTCGCTGGCGTCCGCCCCCGAGCCCCAGAACGATCCGGTCTTGCCGCTGCCGAGGTACAGCGAGGCGAACGCCGCTGGCGACCCGCTGTGTCGGCGCGCCAACTCGCTCAAAGACAAGAGCAGTTGGTAGAGCCTCAGCGGTGAGAGCATCAGCCGGTTTTCCTCGGCGCTTGCGGCGAACAGGTCCGCGAGATCGGCGGGCAGGTCCTCAAGAGCGGCGATCATGTGCTCCCGCTCGGGACCGCGACGTGGCTTGACTTCCTCGATCAGCACGACTGCGTCGCCCTCACGCGCCCCGCCGGGACGGAAGTTCGCGGCAGGCCAGGCCGCCACTGTGCCGAAGTTCTCCTGGGTCAACCCGGTCAGCAGCAGGCAGAACGCCGTCGCCTCCGACCGCGTCAGACACAGGCGAGCAGCCAGGACACGAAAGCCGCCCGCGCGTGCTACCGCCCGCGTATGGTCGCCAGAAGGTGTGCGAGGAAGCTCTCCGGTGCGGTCGAAAATCTCGAGAAGCGAGCCGACCTCCGCCTGGTGCAGACTCAGGGCCGGGTCGCCGGCGCGCCACCGGGCCAGCAGCTGGCGCCCCGACTCGATCCTCTGCCGAGCAAGCCGGACATCGCGGCGGGCGGCCGTCGTGATCGCCTGCCAGTCCCTGTCCGGATACGCGCCGGGCCGCTCGATCTCAGGCCCCTTGACGCGCACGTTCAGCAGCGCCTGCCGGGCTGCTTCAGGCAGCTCCGGGTCCTCTCGCAGCAGCGTACGCAGGCGCTTCACAGCGTCGTGCTGGCCGTGCCGCCCTTCGTGGTGGTCGACGAACGACTGGATGTGTCGCCCCGTCAGTTGCTCAGGCGACGTGGGCTGCGGATCGCAACCTGCAAGCACGTCGGCGAAGCCACTGGCGGTGTAGAAGTGCCCCTCGGCGGTCCCGAGGCGCTTGCTTGCTGTTCGGGCTGTCCCCACTCTCCGGCTGAAGGACCGGGCCAGCCACTGCTGCATGGCGGGCGCGACCTTGAACGTCGAGAAGTCATACGTCCTGGACCGGCGGCCCGACTCCTCTAGGAAGCGCACCAGCACCCCGCCGTCCTCAGGCAGGAGCCCACGCTGCGGCGGCTGCCAGGACGGCTCCGGCAGGGACGCCCGGCGCCCTCCCCGGCTCACCGCGCTCCCTCCACACCGCGCATCACCAGCGCACTGTCCGCCGCAGCCGCACGGACCAGCGCGTCCACCCCTGCCTGCTCATCCTCATCCAGCAACGCCATCAGGTAGTCGACTTGGAGCCCGGTGAACGGCTCCAGGTAGTAGTCGCGGGTCGTGTCCGGATGCGCATGTCCCATCAAAATCGACAAGGCATACCAAACATCACCGAACTGGTCACGAAGGTCCATGAGCTGTTCATCGGAGAAGCCGTCGACATGGGGCTGCCAGACGAGCGACAGCACCAGGAACCAGCGCAGGGCGAAGGAGTGGCGGAACATATGGGCCCGTGCCCACAACGGGCATTCCGCCCGGCGCCGCTCGCGCTGCTCGGGCGTCAGCTTCTCGGCGGCCAGGTCCACCCACATGTCGGCGATGCGCTCGTTGGCGTCGCGGAAGGTGTCCTCCCAGCCGCCTACCTTCTTCGGCAGCCCGTCGTGCGAGAGCCAGAGCGCCAGCGGCTCAAGGCCATTGGGCGTCCGGCGGAACAGCAGTCTCCGCTGATCCGGGCCGATCACATCGAGCGCCGTCGGCACCGACGATCCCGACCGCCCCTCCAGATGGAGCTCCCGTGTACGCGGGCTGTAGCCCGTCACGATCCACACCCCGGCCAGGCGGTCGTAGCGCCCGGCGCGCTGGGCACGGCGGATTACCTCCGCCCGGGAACCCTCCCACTCATCCATGTAGGAGGCCACCGAGCCCATCACCCGACGCGGGATCCGGTAGTACCGGCCCTCCTTCGCCCCCTTGATGCACGCCGCCGCCAGCCAGGCCCGCGGGAAGCGCCCCTCCTCGGACAGCGGCAGCTCGACATCCAAGATGCTCGCCCACTCCTGGACCCGCAGGCCGGTCCCGTAAAGCCCGTCAACGAAGGCCGTGTCCCGGTCCTCGTTGTACCCGCGCCAGCCGCTTCGCCGCAGGCCGTCAAAGCCGTAGCCGCGCAGACCGATGTTCCGCCACTGCTCGAACCCGGTTCGTAGCAGCCATTTCACCTGGCGCCGTCGAGTCGCGGCTGGCCGGATCGGATCCCGCCCGTTCCTGGCCAGCGGAACTCCATCCTCATTCAGCACGCCGGACGGACGCCTCGATCGCTCGGACTGACTCGGCAGCGACAGCACAGGATTGTCGATGCCGTAGCGCGGCTTGGCCCACGTGTAGAAACAGTTCAGCGCCGCCCGATCGGTATCGAAGCTCGTCCCCCTCACCCGCTCCTCGTTGCGAACGTCCGTGATGCGCCAGTCCTTGAACGCCTCGATGTCGCGCGCTGTGGCCTCATCCCAGGTACGGCCGAAGACGTGAAGGAAAGTCAGCCAGACCGCCAGCGAGTACGCGTACCGGCGCATCGTCCGCGCCGGTGCGCCGGCCATCGAGCCGGTCCGGAAGAAGAGGTTCACTCGCGGGTCCGCATAGCCCGTCGGAGCAATCAAGATCGGAGTGCCGTGCCGGGCCCCGTTCCGAGCAGCTCGCTCGTGGACGTCGCCGAACCACGCGAACTCCTCCTCCGCGACAAACGGAACCGCCCCCACCATCTCGTAGAAGTCAACGGACCAGCGCCCCAGACCATCCATAATTCCCCCATGCTCAGAGAGTTATTTCTACAGCACGCAGATGCCTGGAGAACGGCCGGGCACATGGAGCGGGGCGAGCCGGTCACCCGCGCCATGACGCGCGAGGCGGAGGAGGAACTCGGCATCACCATCGCCGAGGAGGACCTCGAACTCGTCCACACCCTGCACCACCTCGACACCGACCACAGCCGCCTCCAGCTGTTCTTCCGCCCGGCCCGCCACACCGGTCAGGTGCGCAACGCGGAGCCGCACAAGTGCGCGGAACTGCGCTGGTGGCCGCTCGACGGACTGCCGGCCGACACCGTGCCCTACACCGCACACGCCCTCCGCGAGATCACCCACGGCAACCGGCTCTCCGCCCACGGCTGGCCGGTGTGACGCCGGCACCACCGAACCCCCTCGCACCGACCAGCCGCGGAGGTCCGTCTCGCTCGACCTCCCGTGCGTCAGTCCGGCAGCCAGTGCAGTTCGCGTGCCAGGGCCTCGGCGGCGGCGCGGATGCGGCGGTGCAGGGGCGACTGCTCGCGTGGGAGGACCAGGTGGAGCGTCAGGCCGGGCGCACCCCTCAGCGGTCGCCAGGTGAGACCGGCCGGTTGCACCGTGGCCGCGGCTTCTCCGGCCGGGGCGAGGGTGACCCCGTCCCGCAGGTCGCGCTGGGACAGGTCGAAAGCGACAGCGGGCGTGTGGAACCGGGGGTGCGGTCGGGTGTCCCGGAACAGCGCGGACAGCTGATCGTGGACCACGGGGTTGGCCGCACGGTCCGGGAGCCGCAGCGGGTACGCGGCCGCGTCGGCGATCTCGATCTCCGCGCGTTCGGCCAGCGGATGGTGCTGCGCCAGCTGGACCCCGATGCGCGAACGCCGTAGCAGGAACCGGTGTACGCCATCGCCCGGTTGTTCACCGCGGGTGATCCCGGCATCGATGCGGCCGTCGGCGACCGCCGGGGAGATCTCCGGTGTCGCCATCGGGACCGCGCCGACCTCGAGTCCGCTGTTGTCGCGAATCAGCCTGTCCACCAGGGCCGGTGCCGTCTCGGCCCCGGCGCTGAGGCTGTATCCGATGCGCAGCGTGCCCAGTGCACCGGCTGCCGCGCTCCGGGCGGTGTCCCACGCCCGGTCCAGCGCGGCCAACGCGGGCGGAGCGGACTCAGCCAGAGCCGCACCGGCCGTGGTGAGTTCGACGCTGCGCGTGTTGCGGACCAGCAGGGCCGTCCCGAGTTCCGCCTCCAACCGGCGCATCCGGGCGCTGAGTGCGGGCTGTGCGATGCCGATCCGTGCGGCCGCGCGGGTGAAGTTCAACTCCTGTGCCAGCACCAGGAAGTACCGCAGGCTCACCGTATCCGGCGCCATGCGCCCTCCCCGCCGATTGATAACGATCCGTTCTGAGCCTAGTCCGAACAGGTCTTTCCCTCGACCGCCCGTCAAGCCCTAGCCTGCGGATGCCGGGATCGATCGATCCGATTGTCGGTCCGACGTCGGACGTGCCCGGCCGAACACAGGAGGTTTCCATGGCCAAGGGCTACTGGGTCAGCGCCTACCCCGCCGTTTCCGACCCCGAGCGGCTGACCGCCTACGCGGAGCTGGCCGGTCCGGCAGTCCGGGCCGGGGGCGGGCGCCTCCTGTCCCTTGACGGTCGGGTCGTCGCCCACGAGGCCGGAATCACGCAACGCGTCGTTCTGATCGAGTTCGACAGCTTCGAACTGGCCGTCGCGGCCTACGAGAGCGAGGCGTACCAGGAGGCGCTGGTGGCCCTCTCCGGCAGCGTCGAGCGCGACTTCCGCATCATCGAAGGCATCGACTGACCGGCGGGCCCGGCCGTCGCCGAGCATCGGGGGCTCTCGCAGTACCTGGATCACCAGGGTCTCCCAGACGTCCGAAACGCCTGCCAACCTGGTTGAGTCGAACGCGCCGACAACACTCCATGGACACGCACTGCGGCTCTACCTCCATCAGGTCGATTCAGCTGCCCCGTATCCGCGACCATGTCGGCGCGTTCGTCCACGACAGAAGGGGACGGAGACCAATGGCGGACAACCAGTTCACCACCCACACAGGGCTTTTCGATCTGAGTGGGAAGTACGCCCTCGTCACTGGCGGCACCAGTGGCATCGGGATGATGATGGCGCGCGGCCTTCTCCAGGCGGGCGCCCGCGTCGTCATCAGCTCACGCGACGCGGACAGGTGCGCGGAGGCACAGCGTCTACTGTCCGAATTCGGCGACGTTCATGCAATCCCCGCCGACCTGTCCAGGCACGACGAGTGTCAGCGCCTCGCCGATCTCGTCAAGGGCGACTCGGAACGCCTGGACATCCTCGTCAACAACGCGGGAGCGATGTGGCGCGAGCCGCTGGCGACGTTCCCGGACGAGGCCTGGGACGCGGTGATCGACCTCAACCTCAAGTCGCCGTTCTGGCTGGTGCAGGCGCTGCTCCCCGCACTTCGCGGGGCGGGCACCGCCGATGATCCCGCGCGGATCATCAACATCGGCAGTATCGCCGCCATCCACGTCGCCGAGTCGCCCAACTACTCGTACGCCAGCAGCAAGGCGGCACTCCATCAACTCACCAGAGTGCTTGCCAGGGAGCTGGGCCCCCAGCACGTCACGGTGAACGCGGTAGCACCGGGAGTGTTCCCGTCGCGGATGACGGCGTCCGCACTCGATGCCATCGGCGACACGATCGCGGCGGCGGCCCCTCTGCGCCGAATCGGCCGCGACGACGACATGGCGGGTATCGCCGTGTTCCTCGCCGGCCGGGCCGGCTCCTACCTCACGGGCGCCGTGATCCCGGTGGACGGCGGCATCGCGACGACCGCATCGGGTACCCCCTAGACTGCGGAACGGACTTACGGTGAGGAGATGGCCACGATGGATCCACGCACCGAGATCCGGGAGTTCCTCAGCTCGCGTCGCGCCCGCATCGCACCCGCGCAGGCGGGCCTGCCCGCTTACGGCGGCAACCGTCGGGTCAAAGGTCTGCGCCGCGAAGAGGTGGCGCTACTGGCGGGGGTGTCGGTCGACTACTACGTGCGCATGGAGCGCGGCAGCCTCGCCGGTGCCTCCGATGGCGTGCTGGACGCGCTGGCCTCCGCCCTGCGACTCGACGAGGCCGAGCGCCACCACCTGTTCCACCTCGCACGCCAGTCCAGGGCGCCCGGCGCCCCACCCCGGCGTAGGCCCGCCGTGACGGTGCGCTCGACGCTGCAGCAGGTGCTCGACGCGATCTCCGACGCACCGGCCTGGGTCAGTACCGGCCGTTATGACGTGCTCGCCACGAACAACCTCGCTCGCGCGCTGTTCTCACCGGTGCTGGCCGACCCGCGACGGCCCGCGAACACGGCGAGGTTCGTCTATCTGAACCCCGAGGCGGCCAGGGATTTCTTCGTCGACTACGACCAGATCGCCGGTGACGTGGCCGCGAAGCTACGCATGGAAGCCGGCCGCGATCCGCACGACGAGGAGCTGATCGCCCTGGTCGGCGAACTGTCGACGCGCAGTGAGCTGTTTCGGCAGCGGTGGGCATCCCAGGACGTGCGACTGCACCGGTCCGGCCGCAAGCGGGTTCGCCATCCGATCGTGGGCCGGCTCGACCTGGACGTCGAGTCCCTGGAACTGCCCGCCGAACCCGGCCTGCTTCTCAACGTCTACACGGCACCCGCGGGCACACCGACCGCTGACAATCTGGCGCTCCTGGCCTCGTGGGCGGCCACCCACCAGGCGCCGGCGACCGAGCGCGAAGCGGATGACGGACAGTCCAACCGTTGAAGGTGGCGCCATGGCGGCGCGATGATGCTTGACGCCGTGTCGGTGGCTCGGACAGGGCCGGCACTGGCATGGATGTTCCTCGAGCCCCGACCACCGTCCGCTCACCCACCCCGGAGGCAGCACCGTGGAGAGCCTTCTCCAGGCCGTGGCCGTGATCGCCCACGACCGCGACCGGAACCTGGTCGCGACCCTGCACTACGCCGCGAACAGCTGGATCACGGCGTCGGCGTGGACGATCCCCGGCGGCAAGGTCGAGGTCGGTGAGCGCCTCGACGAGGCCGCCGCGCGCGAGCTGCGGGAGGAGACCGGGCTGCTCGTCGAGCCGGCGGACCTGCGGCTCGTACACACCGTCCAGGTGCGCACGGGCTGGGACGGCGAGCACCCGTTCCTGCTGTCGGTGTTCCTCGCCACCGCGTGGCGCGGCGAGCTGACGAACACCGAGCCGGACAAGCACCTCGACGCGGTCTGGTCCCCGGCCGACGGGCTCCCGCTGCCGATGTTCCCGACCGCCCACGCCGCCCTCACCCACCACCTCTCCGGCGGGAGGGGCTTCTCCACCTACGGCTGGGACGACGAAGGCTTCGACCCGCGGGCCCTGATCGGCGCGTGACAGCGGCAGGCCGACGCCGACCGGGCCGCCCGCTTCCGGGGGTACCGTGGCGGCGCGCCACACCCCTCGGGCGACCGGTCGGCGGCGGACTGCCGGCGGGTCAGTGCAGCCAGGGCTGGTAGTTCGGGTTGTCCACGCAGCCGGACTCGACCAGGGAGGCGGTGGCCCGGTCGACCGGGCAGGCCCGGCTGATGAAGTGCCGGTCCACGCCGCCGGGGAACGCGACCTCCACCTGGTCGGCGTACTGGTGCTGGTCGCCGATGGTCGCGTTGACGTCGATGCCGCCGGGGGCGTCGATGAAGTAGTCCCAGGGCACCTTCTTCCACTTCTTGTACAGCTCGGGGTCGTAGGTGGTGCTGACGAACCGCGAGGGCTGGTTCTGCAGGACGTAACTGGTGATGTCGTACTGGCCGTTGACGGTGTCCTTCGGCGCGAAGCCCTGCTCGAAGATGACGGACGGGTCGCGGCCGTCCGAGCGGAAGAGCGGGTGGCAGTTCTTGCGCCAGTGCGGCGTGGGGGTGATGCGGGGTACGTCCACCCGGCGGTCCACGGCGGCGTACAGCGGGTCCGGGCCCTCCGGGATGCTCTCGAAGGTGCTGGCGGGGAGGGTGACGGCGGGCCGGTCGGCGCAGTCGTCGGCACGCAGTTCGGCCTCGTCGGCGAAGTCGATGCGCCGGCCGTCCAGGACGATGGCGACGGCCTCGGTGCCGAGTTCGTGGACGATGACGCCGTCGCACTGGGGGCCGCTCCAGAGCGCCTCCCCGCTGGGGTCGAGACAGCTGAACGGGGCGGCGTCGGCCTGGGCCGCGGGGGCGGCGGCGGCCAGGCTCTCGGGGGTGAGCACGACGGCGCAGGCGAGGGCGACCGCGCTGGCGGCCGTGCGGATTCGAATGTTGATCACGGCCGTTACCCTGGCCGCCCGCTGCCCCGGGGGTACCGCAACTCACCCGATCGAGGGCGTGTCAGCGGCTTTGGTGGACGCCTTCAGGCGTCCCGGTCCGCGTGGATCGGGCGGGCGCGCTCCACGGCGGACCCGCCTCCCCACCGTCAGCCGACGACGACCGGCTCACCGGTCAACTCGACACCGGACCGGCCGAGTTCGGCGACGGCCCGGGCGGTGGTGTCGGCGGCGACGCCCGCGGTGTAGTCGAGCAGGACCCGGACGGCGAAGTCGGCCCGCACGCCGTCGAGCGCGGTGGCCTTCACGCAGTGGTCGGTGGCGATGCCGACCACGTCCACCTCGGTGACGTTCCGTGCGCGCAGCCAGTCCGCGAGGGCGGTCCCGTCCGAGGTGAAGCCCTCGAAACCGCTCTTGGAGGCGGAGTGCGCACCCTTGTAGAAGACCTCGTCCACGATCGTCTCGGCCGTGGGCGCGAAGTCGGGGTGGAACTCGCCCCCTTCGGTGCCGACGACGCAGTGCACGGGGAAGGAGTCCTTGAAGTCCGGGTGGTCGGAGAAGTGGCCGCCCGGGTCGAGGTGGTGGTCGCGGGTGGCGACGACGTGCGTGTACTCGCGGCCGGCGGTGCGTTCGACGAGCTCGGCGATGGCGCGGGCCCGCCCGGCACCGCCTCCGACCGGAACGGCCCCACCCTCGCAGAAGTCCTTCTGCACATCGACGACGATCAGTGCACGCCCCACGGCACAGGCCTTTCTCACGGGAGTCTCGGTCCCCCACCCGTGCCCTGCCGGACGGCGGCCCGCGCCTCCCGTACGCGATGTTCACCCGGGCCGCGCAACCTCGGAGGGGCGGCTCCGCTCACCCGGGCGGGAACCGGACCGGCTGTGGACCGGGCCGCCGAGGGCGACCTCGGGGATTCCGGGCGGATCGGCGCATTCATGGCCATCAGCAATCAGAAGTGGTCAACAGCGGTTCACTACGGGGCAGTTCCGACCTTTCGGTCATGGCCGCCGACCGCACTCCGTACTGTTGTGAAGTGAGCGCGCCCCGGTCGCCTTCCGACCCGGTTTGATCGCTGACTGTTACTATACGGTGACAATTCGCCCATGATCGATGGGCGGCCCAGGACGTCCCCACAGATGGCAGAGCCCGAATCGCGGCATCCACGCCTTCGGGCGAGCAACCACCTCCCCCGGAAAGGGGTACCCGTGATCGTCTCCAAGCGGAACCGCCTGCGCCTGGCCGCCGTGGCCACCCTCAGCACCCTCGCCCTCGGCCTGGCGGGCATCGCCCTGGCGGCCGGCCCCACCGCCACCGACCCCGCGCCCACCGGGCCGTCCGTCACCGCGCCGTCCGTCACGCCCCAGCCCGCCACCCCGCAGGCGGCGGCCACGCAGGCCACCATCACCGCCAAGCCGTCGGTCACCACGGTCCAGGCGTGGGAACTGTTCCGGGTCACCGGCACGACCACCGGGCTCAAGGCGGGAACCACGGTGACCCTGCAGCAGAAGCAGAACGGCGCGTGGGTCACCCTGCCCGCCTCGGTGCCCACGACCAGCAGCGGCGCCTACTCGCTCGGTGTGAAGCTCGGCATCACGGGCCTGAACGAGCTGCGCATCGTCAGCGGGGACGCCGCCTCCCCGGTCTTCACCGTCACCGTGCGCTGACACCGGTCACAGCCCTCTTCTCCGCGACTCGCGGCCCGGGACGGGCGGCACACCAGGATCCACCCGCCCCGGGCCGAACACGAACTGCGCCTGACCCTCGGCCTGTTCGACGCACTCGGTACACCCATCCAGAGGACCTGCGACAGCGCGGCTCCGACGCCTCCCGGTCGAGCGGCGTCTGCCTCGTACGGCCCGGGCATCCCCCGATACCGGGCCGTACGAGCACGCCAGGACCCGCACGGCACCGATCCGACTGCGCGGCCTCAGGGCCGGGCCACCTCGGCACGCCGTGCGGGTCGGCGTCGTGGAGTGCGGGTCAGCGCACCGTGACGGTGAACACGGGCGAGGCGGTGCTGCCGCTGACGATGCGCAGCTCGTTCAGGCCCTTGATGCCGAGCTTCACGCCGAGCGAGTAGGAACCCTTGCTGTTGGTGTGGACGGAGGCGGGCAGGGTGACCCACGCGCCGTGCTGCTTCTGCTGCAGGGTCACCGTGCTTCCGGTCTTGAGGCCGGTGGTCGTGCCGGTGACCCGGAAGAGCTGCCACGCCTGGACGGAGGAGACCGACGGCTTGGCGGTGATGCCGGCCTGCGCGGCGGCCGACTGGGCGGCGGACACGGGCTGGACGGCCGGGGTGGCCGCCATGGCGGTGCCCGCCAGCCCGACGGTGAGCGCGCTGAGGGTGGCCACGGCGGCCAGGCGCAGGGAGTTCCGCTTGGAGACGATCACGGGTGCACTCCTTTCACAGGAGGGTTCGGCCCGAGGCCCGATCGATGCGATCGACGTGACTCGGGCTCTGTCACCTATAGGGACGCCCCGCTGGGCACTTCGGTTGTGGACGGAACGTCACTTCCTTGTAACAGCAGGCGAGTTCGCCATCAGGGTCAGGGCGGACAGGCCGGGCCGGATCACATGAGCTTCCGGCTGCCTGTCTCCTTGTTCAGAGCACCCACGTTGATCGGCTGGAGGATGACGGTGATCGCGCCGGCCGAGAAGTGCTGCACCGGGCCGCCGGTGTTCCGCCCGTGGAAACTGTGCGGCAGCGCCTGCCCGTTGGTCGGGTCCGTGCCCGCCGTATACATGTCGACGATGCCCTCGTACCCCTGCCGGGCCTTGGCGTCGTTGCCGTCCGCGGCCTGCTCCACGGTGATCCGGTCGTCGCCGTCCTCGGCGACGACCGCCGCCACGTGGTAGGGCCACCCGCTGGTGTTGTCCGGGTGCTCGAAGTCCTCGTCCCAGGCGGTCTCCACGATGGCGAACGCCTGGCCGGGGCCCGGCCGTTCCTCGCCGTTCGCGTTCGGGCCGCCGGGCCGGGCGTTCGCGTAGGCCGCGGCGCCCTGCGCGTTCTCCGCGTCGCCCAGTCCGAACTGGTGGCCGCCCAGGGCGAATTCGCTGGCGTCCTGCCCGAGGGCCAGCCGCTGCCGGTGCATGATCTCCTCGGCGGTGTGGGCACAGTCCGCGAGGAAGGACGTCTTCGGCTCGTACTCCGCGTACGTGCGTCCCGCGATCTGCCCGCTCTGCCCGGTGGCCTTGCAGTACCGGGGCGCCGGGGCGCCCTCCGCGACCCAGATGACGGTGGTGTCCGCCCCGGGATCGGCGGTCAGGAGGTAGAGGCCGTTCTGCGAGACCCGTGCGGGCCCCAACTCCTCGGTGGTGACCTGGGCGTAGCGCTGGACGGCCGTCGCGCCGGCGGCGCGCGCCGTACCCCGGGCCGTGGTGTCCGCCCTCCGCTGGACGGGGGCTTCTTCGAGGCCGTGGTCGCTCTGCTCGGGCATCCGGCTCATCACCCGGACCGCGTTGGCCTCGGCCTCGCGCTCGAAGCGGTCCCCGGGGTCGGAGACGCTCAGCCCGGACCCGTTGTCCGTCCCGGCCACCGGACCCTGGCGCTGCTGGATGACGTGCGTCAACTCATGGGCGAGGGTGTGCTTGTCAGCGCCGCCGTCGCCGATGACGACATGGCTGCCGGAGGTGTAGGCACGGGCGCCCACCTCGGCGGCGGAGTCGCGGGCCGCGGAGCCGGTGTGCAGACGGACGTCGGAGAAGTCGGCGCCGAAGCGGGATTCCATGTCCCGGCGCAGCGGTTCGTCCAGCGGCCTGCCCGGCGTGCGCAGCACGTCGTGCACGGCGGAGCGCTGCACCGGCTCCTCCACGGGCGGCTGGTGGCCGCAGCCCGCGCCGTGCCGGTGCCCGTGCCCGCTCCGCTGGAGCATCCGGACGACGGCCGCGTTGCCGACGGTGCGCTGCAGTCCGAGGAGCTCGTCGGGCGCCTGGCCGCCCGGGGCCTCCCCGGACCGTGTGGCCGCGCTCCTGGGGGTGCGCTGCGGCTGCTTCTCGTCCTTCGTCGGCTCGTGCGCGTGCATGGAACTCCGCTCGTGGGGACGGCAGTTTCGTGGTGTTCCCCCTACATACCCGGTGCGGCGGTCGCGGGTAAGGGGCGCGAGGGCACGATGCACTGCCCGTACGGGCAACACGTCCGTCCCGACGAGCGCCGGCGGCCGAGCCCGACCCGGGCGAACCGTCAGCCGCGCGGCGGCAGCCGTCGGGTGATCCGGCCGAACAGGTCCTCCAGCGGCTCGCCGAGGTCCCGGCCGAACTCGGTCAGCCCGTAGGTGACCTGGGGCGGCGTCGTCGGCTCGACCTTCCGCCAGACCAGGTCGTCCTGGACCAGCGCGCGCAGGGTCTGGGCGAGCATCTTCTCGCTGATGCCCTGGATGCTCTCGCGCAGCTCGTAGAACCGGAGGTCGTTGGCCCGCAGGGAGATCAGCACCCAGATGCCCCACCTGCTGGTCACGTGGTCGACCATGTCGCGCGCGGGGCAGTCGGTGTGAAACACCTCATACCGCCGCCCGGTTTCGGCCTGCTTGTCCTGCGCACCTACCTCCATGTCCTGAGCTTACGTCAAGGTACGTCCTTACCAAGGGTTAGCCGCCGCTCCTAGCGTGAGGGCCACAGAGTCCGTCGGGCAAAAGGAGCTGACCATGATCGTGGTGACCGGGGCTACCGGGAATGTGGGCCGACCGCTGACGCGGGCGCTGGCGAAGACGGGCCTGCCGGTGACGGCGGTGTCGCGACACGCGGCGCCCGTGCCGGACGGTGTCCGCCACGTGGCGGCCGACCTGGCCGATCCGGCCGGCCTCGCACCGGCGCTGGCCGGGGCGGAGGCGCTGTTCCTGCTGCTGTCCGGCGACCTGCACGCCGCCGGAGCCGGCCCGGCCGACATCATCGGCCGGGCCGAGGCCGGCGGGGTCCGCCGGATCGTCCTGCTCTCCTCGCAGGGCGTGGCGACCAGGCCCTTCGGCCCGACGCGGATCGCGATGCGCGCGGTGGAGGACGCGCTGCGGGACTCCGGCCTGGACTGGACCATCCTGCGGCCGGGCGGCTTCGCCTCCAACGCCCTGTGGTGGGCCGAGTCCGTCCGCGCGCACCGGGTCGTCGCCGCCCCCTTCGGCGACGTCGGTGTGCCGATCGTCGACCCGGCGGACATCGCCGAGGTCGCGGCGGCCTGCCTGGTGGACGACCGGCACACCGGCGCCGTATACGAGCTGACCGGTCCGGAGGTGATCACCCCGCGCCGGCAGGCGGAGGCCGTCGCCGCCGCGCTGGGCACGCCGGTGCGGTTCCACGACCTCACCCGCGACGAGGCCGGGGCCGCCATGGCCCGGAGCATGCCGGTGGAGCTCGCCGAGGACACCCTGGACATCCTCGGCTCCCCGAACCCCGCCGAGCTGCGCGTCAGCCCGGACGTGCGGCGGGTCCTCGGCACCGCCCCGCGCACCTTCGCCGACTGGGCCGCCCGGCACGCCGCCGCGTTCCGCTGAACCCGGTCGGCACCGCCGGAGCGTCCAGGGCCTGTCGGTCCACTACCGGCACCGGATGCGGGAGTTCACGACGCGTCCTCCTCCGGCACAGCGCACCGGACCGCGGCACCTCCACGCTGGGTGGGAAGGCCGGTGCGCTCGTTCTGCAGGTCCCACAGTTCCCTGAACCGGCCGCCCTCCTCGGCCACCAACTCCGCGAACGTGCCCTCCTGGAGCACCTTCCCGTCCTCCAGGACGACGATCCGGTCGGCGACGGCCACGTTGGTGAGCCGGTGGGTGACCAGGACGACCGCCCGCTCCCGCGCGACCGCCCGCAGGTTCTGGAAGATCCTGTGCTCGGCGCGCGGGTCGAGGGCGGCGGTCGGCTCGTCCAGGACGAGCAGCCCGGCCTCGCGGTGGAACGCCCGGGCGATGGCCAGGCGCTGCCACTGTCCGCCGGACAGTTCCTCGCCGCCCATCCACTCCACCGCGAGCAGGGTGGACAGGCCCCGGCGGAGCCGGGCGACGACGTCGGCGGCCCCGGAGGCGTCGGCGGCGCGCAGCACCGCCGCGTCGCCCTCGGCGGTGGGCTGGCCCAGGGTGATGTTCTCGCGGCAGGTCAGCGGCCAGCGGGCGTAGTCCTGGGGGACGACGGCGACCTGGCGCCACAGGGCGTGCGGGTCGAGGTCGCGGGTGTCGGCCGCGTCCCACCGCACCGCTCCGGCGTCGGGCAGGTAGAGCCCTGCCAGGAGCTTGGAGAGGGTGGTCTTGCCGGAGCCGTTCTCCCCCACCAGGGCCAGGATCTCGCCGCGTTCGACGTGCAGGTTCACCCCGTCCAGCGCCTTGCGGTCGGAGGCGGGGTAGGCGTAGTCGAGGTTCTCCACCGCGATCCGGCGCGGGGCCTCGGGCGTCCCGGTGCCGCGCTTGGGCCGGTGGCCGCCGGCGGTGTCGAGGAAGCTCGACCAGTCGTCCAGGTACATGCCGGTGCGGAAGAGGTCCGCGCCGTAGCCGACGATGCCGCGCAGGCTGGTGCTGACAGCGGTCAGGGCGAACACCGCCGCGCCGCCGCGCGGCAGGCTCATCCGGCCGGTGCTGACCAGCCACAGCATCGCCGCCCACACCACCGCGGTGCCGAGGCCGGAGGCGGCGGCCCCGATCACCGACACCCGGGCGCTCTGCATCGCCGCGCGGCGCGAGGTGGCGTCCAGCCGCCGGCCGACCTGGTCGTACTTGACGAGCAGGAACTCGCCCATGGTGTCGGAGCGGACCTGGTCGGCGTTGCGTTTGAGGTGGATGTACCAGCGCAGGTTCGCCATGATCCGGCGGTCGCCGACGGCCGCCCGGTTCGCCAGGAACTGCACCCGGGCGGCGTGCACCGACGCGATGCCCTGGGGCAGCGCCGCCAGCACCAGCAGCGGCAGGAGGGCGGGGTGGAGCACGGTCAGCACGCCGGCCGCGCCGAGGAGCGAGGCGAGGGAGGCGAGCAGGTTCTGCGCCTCTCCGACGATGTCCACGCAGACCTCGGCGCCGCGGTCGGCGGCCTCCAGTTCGTCGTTGTAGCCGGCGTGGTCGTAGGCGGTCAGTTCGGCCGCCACGGTGGCGCGCAGCACCGCGGCCTCCGCCTCCCGGGAGATGCGGGGCGACAGGTGGATGGTGACGGTCCGGATCGTGATGCCCAGCAGGGAGCGGGCGCCGGCCGCCGCCGCGATGACCAGGATCGACGGCGCCGCGCGGGTGAGCTTGTCGCCGACCTGCCCCGGGCCGAACAGGGCCGAGATGGTGCCGGTGGTCGCGAACAGGCCGGCCGCGCCGAGCACCGCGGAGACGGCCTGGCAGGTCAGGAGCAGCGCGACGGAGGTGCGGTCGATGCGCCAGCCGAGGCGGAAGGCGCGGACGACGAGCGCGGGCAGGCGGCGGGCCATCGCGCTGACGCTGATCGCCTCGATCGCCGCGATGCGGCGTCCGTCGGCGAGCCACTGCAGTTCCTCGTCGGCGGCCTCGGCCGACGCCGTCGTGGTGCTCAAGCGTTCGCCTCCTCGAGCGGAGCGGGGGCCATCGGCAGGCGGGCCGCCAGGGCCCCGGGGACGGGTGGGACGTGGATCGACGGGGCGGGGGAACAGGCCACAGATCCTCCAGGAGCAAAGCGGTGCGCGGACGTGCTGACTCACCGGTCCCGGCCGACAGGAAAGCTCAAGTGGCCTTTCCTCAGGCCGAGTTGACCGGTTCGACGGAGTCGTTACGGGCGGCTGGGCGTCCGATGATGGTGCTGTTCGAGCGCGGCGTTCAAGTGGATTCGCCTCCGGGCGAGCCCGGGTCGAACGGGGACTTTTCGAGCACGTTCCGGGCATGGTTCAGCGCATCTGCCAAGCGGGCGGGCGGCGCACGGCCGTCGCCGGATTCACCCGTTCGGCTGGTCTGCCGCCCGAGGGGCTGCCGCGTCGCCAGGCTCCTGAGGCGGGTGGGGTGGCAGGAGTTGAGTACGGATACTCATGTCCCGGGCCAACTGGATCGGGCACGATGCTCACCGTCAGTGAGCTTGTGCGGAAGGGTTCTTGTGTCCATGGTCCGAAACAACGTCAGGATTCCCCTCGTGGTCGGCGCGGCCGCGATGGCCGCGGCCGTCGTCGCCGGGTGCTCCTCCGACCCCGGAGCGGGGTCGGGAACCGGCCCGGGAGCCGTCCCCGACAAACCGTCCGCGACCTCGGGCGGCGCCGGCTCCCCGGGTGCCGCCCCGACGTCCACGCCGACGCTCCAGGCGTCCGACGCCCCGGCGTTCGGCTCGCCCAGCAGTACGCCGACCGGCCCGCCGATCCCCACCGGAGCCGCCCTGCGCGAGCTGCTGCCGACCGCCGCCACGCTGCCCACCGGGTGGCGGATCGAGGGCAACGGCAGCGAGAACGACTCCGGCACCTACGTCCTGGAGGAGCCGGCCAAGCCGGTGCTGCCCCAGGAGCCGTGCACCCAGATGCGCCTCGCCGGAAGCGTCCTCTCCCTGGACTACAGGGCCTCGGGCGCGACGAACGAGGTCTACGACGGCGAGAACAGGGTCGAGGTCTACCTGGGCGCCTACCACGCCGGCGACGCGGCCAAGCTGCTCGGCGAGATCCGGGCGTACGCGGACCGCTGCACGTCCTTCACCGGCAAGGGGATCGACGGGAAGGCGATTCCGCTGACCGTGACGCTGCAGCCGGTGCCGGGGCTCGGCGACGAGGCCGTCGACGTCAAGAAGGTGCCCCAAGGCCCTTACCACAGCGAGGAGATCGTGGTGACGCGGCTCGGCGACCGGCTGCTGTTCCTCAGCGGCGACAACATCCTCGGCCGGCTGCCCAACCTCATGCAGCTGGCGGTGCCGCTGTCGAAGACGGCCAGGTGAGCGTCGGATGAGCGCCGGGTAGTCGGCCCGCCCGGGACGACGAGCCCCGGGGCGGTGGCGCCGGCGGCGGCCTCGACGCCACCGGCGGCGACATCGGCGTCACCGCCCGCGGCGAAACGGGGCCCGGACGAGGCGCGCCCGCCGCGGCTCAGGGCAGCCGGGAGTACGGGGGCCGGGCGTCGTCCGGAACCCCGTGGTCGCTGGAGACCAGCAGGAGGACCGTGGCGCGCCGGGCCCCCAGGGAGCGCAGCCGGTGGGGCGTCGTGGCCTTGAGGTAGACGCAGTCGCCGGGGTCGAGCGTGATCGCGCGCGACGGGAGGACCAGTTCGACCCGCCCCTCGTGGACGAAGACGAACTCCTCGCCGGGGTGGTCCCGGAACGGGGCGGGGCCGTCGTCGAGCGGCGGGTAGAGCATGAACGGGGTCATGCCCTTGGCGCCGGCGTCGAGCGCCATCCCCTCGTAGCGGGTGCCGGGCTCGTCCGGGGCGGTCAGGGCCTGACGCTCCGCGGCCCGGGTGACGGTAACCTCGCTCAGCTCCTCGGCCTCGGCGAAGAGGCTGTCCAGGGGGACTTCGAGGGCCTTGGCGAGGGAGGCGCAGACGGCGATCGAGGGAACGCTCTGGCCGCGTTCGACCTTCGACAGGTAGCTCTTGGTGACGCCGGACCGCTCGGCCAGCGCCTCCAGGGTCATCAGCCGTTCCTTGCGAAGCTGCCGCACCCGGTTGATCACTGGTTCTTCCTCTCCCGTGCCATCCACCTCCGATGACACACCGTGTCCTCTGGCGGGCCATGCTACGCCGCGCCCCCGCCGACCCACCCGGGAGGCCCCGCCCGCCGGCCGTCGCCCCGCCCACCCTCGCGACCCGTGCCGCCCTCCCCGCCCCTGTCGCCCTTGCTCCCCCTGTCGCCCTTGCCGCCCTTGTCGCAGGAAACCTTGTGTCCTATGGTGAACAATGTTTCCTCCGGAGCCGCGGCTCCGGACACAGGCCTGGCCGCCGGGGCGAGGCCGGAGAACCGGAGCACACACATGGCGAACACCCTGCAGGACTCGAAGGACGTCCTCGTCGACCGCGCCGCGCGGCAGATGGACCGGCACTTCGGGGACTCGACACTGACCACGCGCCAGAAACTGGCGCTCACCTGCCGGATCGCGTACGACGGCGGCCACGACTCGGGGCTCGCCGGGCAGATCAGCTCCCGCGGGCGCGAGCCGGGCACCTACTACACCCAGCGCCTGGGCCTGGGCTTCGACGAGATCACCGAGGACAACCTGCTCCTGGTGAACGAGGACCTGGAGGTCCTGGAGGGCACGGGCATGCCCAACCCCGCCAACCGCTTCCACTCCTGGATCTACCGGGCGCGCCCGGACGTCAACTGCGTCATCCACACCCACCCGCTGCACACCGCCGCACTGGCCATGCTGGAAGTCCCGCTGGTGGTCTCCCACATGGACACCACACCGCTGTACGACGACTGCGCCTTCCTCAAGGACTGGCCGGGCGTGCCGGTCGGCAACGAGGAGGGCGAGATCATCACCGCCGCCCTCGGCGACAAGCGGGCCGTCCTGCTGGCCCACCACGGCCAGCTGGTGACCGGCTCCACGATCGAGGAGGCGTGCACCCTGGCGCTGCTCATCGAGCGGGCCGCCCGCCTGCAACTGCTGGCGATGTCGGCGGGGACCATCCAGCCCCTGGACCCGGCGCTCGCCCGCGAGGCCCACGACTGGACCTCCACCGACCGGCGCAGCCGGGCGAACTTCGCGTACTACGCGCGCAAGGCACTGCGCACTCACCCCGACTGCGTCAACGGACAGGTGGACCTCTGATGGCCAATCCGCCCCTGCAGGGCATCATCTCCTACCCGGTCACCCCCTTCGACGCTGCCACCGGCGAGGTCGACCTGGCCGCACTGCGTGGGCTCACCGGCGACCTGGTCGCCGCCGGAAGCCACGCCGTCGCCCCGCTGGGCAGCACCGGCGAGAGCGCCTACCTGACCGGGAAGGAGTGGGACGCGGTCTGCGAGACCACCCTGGACGCGGTGGCCGGGCGGGTGCCCACCCTCGTCGGCGTCTCCCACTGGAGCACCGAGGGCACCGTCCGCCGCGCCCGGGTGGCCGCCCGCCACGGCGCCACCGCGATCATGGTACTGCCCCAGGTGTACTGGAAGCTGACCGAGGACGAACTCGCCCGGCACTACGACGAGGTGGCCCGCGCCACCGACCTGCCGATGATGCTCTACAACAACCCCGGCACCAGCGGCGTGGACCTGCGCCCGGAGACGGTGGTCGCGCTCGCCCGGAAGATCCCCAACCTCACCATGGTCAAGGAGAGTTCGGGCGAGGTGTCCCGCTTCCGCGCCATCCGGGAGCTGTCCGGCGGAGAGCTGTCCGTCTACAACGGCAGCAACCCGCTCGCCCTGGACGCCTTCCGCGCCGGGGCCGCCGGCTGGTGCACGGCCGCCCCCTGCCTCGTCCCGCAGCCGGTGCTGGAGCTCCACGCCGCGGCCGTCGGCGGACAGCAGGAGCGCGCGGACGCGCTGTTGCGGGAGCTGCTGCCCTTCCTGCGGTTCATCGTCCGGCACGGCCTCCCCCGGACCGTCAAGGCGGGCCTGGAGATCCGGAACCGCCCCGCCGGGCCGCCGCGGCCCCCGCTGCTGCCGCTGCCCCCGGAGGAGACGGCGCAGCTGCGGGAGCTGCTCACCGACCTCCTTCCGCCCTCCGCCGCCTGACGGTGCCCGCCCCCACCGGCTCCCCTGTGCGAGGACACCCGTCCCCGCGCAGGGAGCCGGCGCCACCAGGGCCTACGCGTCGAGCCGGACGGTGGCGACGGTGTCCCAGCAGATCCGCCACCCCGGCAGGTCCGTACCGGGCACCGGGACGCGCCGCCAGAACACCTCGTTGACGATGATCCGGTTCACGGTGAACGGGGCGTGGCCGGGCCGGACCCGGTGGATGGCCTGCGCCAGCTCGTCGCTGTCGGTGTCGGCGGCCGCGTAGGCGGCGGTGGTGTGGAGCACGCCGAGCGGGTACGCGGTGGAGTCGGGGCCGAAGACCCGGTGGACGGCGCCGCGGACGCGGTGCTGGAGGGCGGCGAGTTCGCCGTCGGGGTGGAGGTCGAGGCGGACGCCGGTGCGGTAGGCGAGCGGCGAGCCGGCCTGGAGAGTGACCGGCCCGCTCCCGGCCACCGCGGCCCGCAGCCGGTCGGCGAGGTCGCGGCGTTCGGCGTCGGTGACGGCGTCCGCCGGGGCGGAGGTGAGCATGTCGAGGGTGATGTGCGTCCGCTCGTCCGGCACCGGCAGGACGGGGAAGCCGGCCAGGGCCTCGCGCAGGCCGGCGAGGAGCGTGTGCAGGGCCGAGCCCGCCGGCAGGTCGGGCAGGGCGTACACCTGGAGGGCACGCAGGCCGTCCGGCCAGGGCCGCTGTCCGAAGGTCGGGTGGAACGCTTTCACGTCGCCTCCTGCTGATCCGGTTCGGTGGCGGCCCGGCGGGGCGGCGGCCCGTCCGGGGTGAGGCTGTCGACCGTACGACGGGGTTCAGCGTACGGGCGGATCCCCCGCTCCGTACCGGCCCCGGCGTCAGGCGTCCCGGCGGGACAGGCCGAGGGCGGCCAGGGTGAAGGCGACGGCGAGGTAACCGGCCAGGGCGGCGAAGCAGCCGACCGGGCCGAGGCGGTCGGCGCCCGCCGACGCGACCGTGGTGCCGAGGCCTTCGAAGACGCTCTGCAGGCCGAACCGTGACACCCCGTCGCCGAGCGGTGCCAGCAGCATCGGGGAGAGGAAGAACAGGCCGAACAGGGCGGCGACCGCGCCCGCCGTGTGGCGCAGGACGAAGCCGAGCGCGAGCCCGAGCAGGGCGAAGGCGGACAGGAACAGGCCGCAGCCGACCACGGCGCGCGCCACGCCCGGGGCGCCGAGCGGGACGGCGAGGTGGCGGCCGCTCAGGGCGCGCCGGCCGAGCAGGAAGGTCAGGAAGGCGAGCAGCTGCCCGAGCAGCGCCGAAACCCCGCCGACCACCAGGGCTTTGGCGACGAGCACCTGGCCGCGCCGGGGCACGGCCGCGAGGGTCGTGCGGATCTGGCCGGTGGTGTACTCGCTGGAGGCGGCCAGCGTGCCCAGGGTGCCGACGGCCAGCACGGCGACGTAGAAGCCGCCGGAGAAGCCGTAGCGGACCGGATCGAAGCGCTCGCGTTGCTCGGCGCTCCAGGAGGCCCAGTTGTCGGCCGCGCTCGCGTAGTCGATCAGGCCGATGAACAGCGCGGCGGCCAGGGCCACGACCGCCGCGAGCGGGGTCGCGCGGACGCTGCGCAGCTTGACCCACTCCCCGGCCAGGGCGCCCCGGGTGGTCGGTGCGGTGCTCATGCGGTCCTCTTTCCGGGAGTCGTGACGGAAGACGTGGCGGGAGTCGTGACGGAAGGCGTGGAGGTGGCCCGGTAGTCGACCGCTCCGCCGACGGCGTCCATGAAGGCCTGCTCCAACGAGGCCTGCCGGACGGTGAGTTCGTGGACACCGATGCCGTGCCCGGCGGCCAGTTCGCCGATGGCGGACGGCTCCAGGCCGACGACGGCCAGCGCTCCGGCGGGCTCCTCGCCGACGGAGGCCGCCCCGGCCGCGCGCAGCAGCCGGGCCAGCTCCGCCGGGCGGGCGCAGCGCACCAGGACGTCGGTGCGGGCGTGCTCGGCGAGGAAGTCGGCCGTCGAGCGGTCCGCGACGAGCCGTCCGCGCCCGATGACCACCAGGTGGTCGGCGGTGAGGGCCGTTTCGCTCATCAGGTGCGAGGAGAGCAGGACGGTCCGCCCTTCGGCGGCGAGGTCGCGCAGGAGGGTGCGGATCCACTGGACGCCTTCCGGGTCCAGGCCGTTGACGGGTTCGTCGAGCAGCAGGACGGGCGGGTCGCCGAGCAGGGCGGCGGCGATGCCCAGGCGCTGTTTCATGCCGAGCGAGAAGCGCCCGGCCCTGCGCCGGGCCGCCGTCGCCAGACCGGTGAGTTCCAGCACCTCGCGGACCCGGCGGGGGCCGATGCCGTTGGTGACGGCGAGGCCGAGCAGGTGGTGGCGGGCGGAGCGGGCGGGGTGGACGGCACCGGCGTCCAGCAGCGCGCCGACCTCGCGCAGCGGGTGGCGCAGCGAGGCGTACGGGCGGCCGTTGACGGTGGCCCGCCCCGCGGTCGGGGCGTCCAGGCCGAGGATCATCCGCAGGGTGGTGGACTTGCCGGAGCCGTTCGGTCCGAGGAAGCCGGTGACCCGGCCAGGGCGGACGGTGAAGGTGAGTCCGTCCACGGCGAGGGTGCCGCCGTAGCGCTTGCTGAGGTCGCGTACCTCGATCATCGTGCTGCCTTTCCTTGTGGCGTGCCTCCACGCTCCCGTCCGCGCCGGGGGCCCGGCCTCCCACCGTGGGCGGAATCCCGGCATCGGACGGGGGCCGGTCTCTGCCCGTGGTCGTAGGCCTGGGGGGCGATGCCCCGGCGGCGGGCCGCCGCTAGCCTGGGGCGATGTCCGACATCCCGCGCCCGCCGGTGACCGGAAGGCTCCGCCCGGGCCACTGGGTTCTGGTCGACCTGGCGGTCTCCCTGGCCCTGACCGTGCTCACCTGGCTGCGGGTGCTGGACGCCTACCGGGTGTTCGACCCGCACCACCGGGGCTACGCCGAGCCGACCGCGGCCGAGCTGGTGACGGTGCTGGGGTGCGTGGTCGTCGTCGGCGCGGCGGCGGGCCTGCGGCGGCTCGCGCCGGTGGCCGCCGCCGGGGTGGTGTTCGCCGCCTGGGTGGTGGTCGTGGCGGTGGCCGGACGGCTGACCATCGCCAACCTGGCCGGGTTCCAGGTGGTGCTCGCCGCCGCGATGACGGTCTACCTGGTCGCGGCGGTCGGCGCGCCGCGGATCGGCGCGGCCGCGCTGGCGTTCGGGCTGGTGGGCGCCGGGCTGAGCGGGTTCGGCTCGCGGGAGCTGTGGAACAACCTGGTGTTCGCCGCGCTGGCGGTCGTCACCGCCTGGGCGCTCGGCAGCGCGGCGGCCCGCTACCGCGCGTACGGGGCGGAACTGCGCCGCCACCAGCGGGACCTCGCCAGGGCCGAGCTGGCGGAGGAGCTCGCCGAGGAGCGCATCCGACTGGCCCGGGAGCTGCACGACGTGATCGCGCACAGCATGAGCGTGGTCAACGTCCAGGCGGGGTACGGCCGTTTCGTGATCGGCCGGGATCCGGCGAAGGCCGAGCAGGCACTGGACGCCATCCAGGCGGTGAGCCGGGACGCGATGGTGGAGATGCGCGGCCTGCTCACCGTCCTGCGCGGGGCCCCGGCCGAAGGCGCCGACCGTGGAGCGGGCGCCGAGTTCGCCCCCGCGCCCCGACTCGCCGACCTGGAACGGCTGGTGGCCACCAGCGCGGAGGCCGGGGTGCGGGTCGAGCTGAGGGTCGGCGGCCGGGTGCGGCCGCTGTCGGACGGCGTCGAGCTGTCGGCGTTCCGGATCGTCCAGGAGGCACTGACCAACGTGGCCAGGCACGCGGGCACCGACTCGGCCCGGGTGGACGTGGCGTACGAGGAGGACCGGTTGGTGCTGGAGGTGACCGACCCCGGGTGCGGCACCCTGAACGGTGCCGGGACAGGCGAGGGGCACGGCCTGGCCGGGATCGCCGAACGGGTCGGCCTGTACCGGGGCCGCCTGGAGGCCGGGCCGGGCCCGGACGGCGGCTTCCGGGTCCGGGCCGTCCTGCCGCTGGCCGAGGCCGCGGTCGAGGCCGCGTCATGACGGCGGCCGGGGAGCGCCCCGCCCCGCCGATCCGGGTCGTGGTCGCCGACGACCAGGCGCTGGTCCGGGCCGGCCTGGCCGGGATCGTGGCCGCCGCCGACGGGTTCACCGTGGTGGGCGAGGCCGCCGACGGCGCGCAGGCCGTCCGGCTGGCCCGCACCGAGCACCCGGACGTGGTCCTGATGGACATCCGGATGCCGGGCACCGACGGCCTCGCGGCCACCCGGCGGATCACCGCCGAGAGCGGCGTACGGATCCTCGTCCTCACCACCTTCGACCTGGACGAGTACATCTACGGCGCGCTGCGCGCCGGAGCCTCCGGCTTCCTGCTCAAGTCCACCCCGCCCGAGGACCTGCTCACCGCGATCCGGGTGGTCGCCGCCGGGGAGGCGCTGCTCGCCCCGAGCGTCACCCGCCGGCTGATCCGCGCGTTCACCGCCGCCGCCACCGGCCCCGCCGAGCCGCCGGCGGACCGTGACGGCGAGCGGCAGCGGGTCCTCCAGGCCGTCACCGGACGGGAGTTGGAGGTGCTCACGCTGATCGGCCGCGGGCTCACCAACGCCGAGATCGCCGAGCGGCTGTGCGTCAGCACGGGCACGGTCAAGACCCATGTCGGCCACCTGCTGGCGAAGCTCGCCGCCCGCGACCGCGTCCACCTGGTGATCACCGCCTACCGGGCCGCCCTGGTCTCCTGACACCCGCCCCGGGCTCCTGGACCCCGCCACCCGTGACAGCGGGTGATGACGCTACTCGGCGCAGCGGGTTTGCCGCACGTCAGCGGGCCCGGAACGCTGGGAGCCCGGGGGGAGCCACCCGCCACACCAGGAGTCCCCGCAGATGTCCCCGAAAACCGTCGCCGCCGTCGCCGCGGGCCTCGTCGGCACCATAGCCCTCGCCCACGTCGCCTTCGCGGGCGCCCCCGTCACCCTGAACATGGCCACCGGCAGCGCCGAGTGCACGCTCACCTGGGCGAAGCCCGGCATCACCTTCAAGGCCCTGACGCCCGGCGGCAACGCCGCGTCCTTCCGGGACGTCGACGCCACCGGGACGGTCACCATCGACCTCACCTCCGTCGGCAACCCCGTCACCCTGGCGAACTCCGTCTACATCCGGACGGCGGCCAAGGGCGGCTTCACCCTGACCGACGCCTCCGGCCACTACGTGCAGGTCTCGAACCTCGAAGGCAGCCTCTCCGGCGACAGCACCTTCGTCGTGCAGACCAGCAGCGACCCCGCCGGCACCCGCCTCCCGGTGTACAACATCCCCACCCGGCCCCGGATCAGCCCGGACGTGCAGTCCGTACTGCCGCCGCGCGTCAACCTCGCGCTCTCCGACATCTGGATGAGCGTCCTGCCCGAGTTCGCCACCGTCATGAACCAGACCTTCGGCGACGGCACCCTCCGGCCCGGCGACCAGCTCGGCACCTGCACCGCCCGGACCACCTCCTGACGCGGCCGCCACCGGGCGATACCGGGGCGCCGACGGGGTACAGGTGACGGGGGCGGCCCCGCCCCTGACGCCTCGTCCGGGAGGAAACCCATGTCCGCACCGTTCCAGCACCGCCGGTTCGCCGTCGACGACGACGGCAACGACCTGGGGTACCTGCTGTCGCTGCCGGACGGTTACCAGGACGGGACCGGGCCGTGGCCGCTGCTGCTCTTCCTGCACGGCGCCTTGGAGCGCGGCGAGGACCCGGCGGTCCTGGCCGCGCACGGCCCGGTCCGGCAGATCGCCGAGGGGGCGAGGCTGCCGTTCGTGGTGCTGGCTCCCCAGTGCCCGGCCCACAGTTCCTGGGTGGCGGAGCTGAGCAGCCTCGCCGCCCTCCTGGCGGAGGTGGAGCGGGAGGTCCGGATCGATCCGGACCGCCGGTACGTGACCGGCCTCAGCATGGGCGGCACCGGCTCGTGGGCGCTCGCCGCCCGGTACCCGCGCCGGTTCGCCGCCGCCGTACCGGTCTGCGGCTCCTGGCTGCGGGAGTCCGCACCGCGCCTGACCGCCGTCCCCGTCTGGACCTTCCACGGCGAGGAGGACGAGGTCATCCCGGTCTCGCACACCGAGCGCCTGGTCGACGCGCTGCGCGCACTGGGCGGCCCGGTGCGGTTCACCCGCTACCCGGGCGTCGGCCACGACTCCTGGACCCGGACGTACGACGACCCCGAGGTCTACGACTGGCTGCTCGCCCAGTCCCGCCCCGGCGATCCCACCCTCCGAACGGTCCCCGCGCCCACCGCGCCCACCGCGGACAACCACGTGGAACCCGCTTAGGCCTATGGCCGAGGTCCGCTCGCCCAGGGCCCTCGGCTGACGCCGGTCCACCTGGGCGTTGATCGTCTGTCTACCGCCGTCACGCACGATCGATCCCGCAGAGCGCGCCCCACACGCTCACGGGCGCGAACGGACGAGAGAGGCACACGGGGACATGAAGACGACGAAGAAGCTGCGGCACACCGTGCTCGGGATCGCGGCCGGCATGCTGGCCCTGGTCGGGACGGTGGCGTCGGCGGGGACCGCGCACGCCGACGGCCCGCCCAGCGCGTACCTGGACGAGCCCGGCATCCTCTACCGCGGCGGCCACATCGAGGCGGGCGACACCCAGCTGGTCCTGCAGAACGACGGCAACCTCGTCCTCTACCGGGCCTACCAGGACCCGAGTCTCGTCCACGCCGTGTGGCAGGCGCCCAAGACCTGGGGCTGCGGCTACAAGGCGATCATGCAGGGCGACGGGAACTTCGTCGTCTACGACGTCAACAGCCACCCCTGCTGGAGCGCCGACACCTTCAAGCCCAGTTCCCTGGCGAAGGCCAGCCTCGCGGTCTCCGCCCTCGGCGGCCTCAAGGTCGTCTTCGTCAACCCCAGCGGCGGCCGGAGCATCAGCTGGGCGACGATCCGCAGCTCCGACCTGTACTAGGCACGGTGTCGGCGGTCTGCCGGTGGTGACGGTGATCCATCAGCGGTCTGTGGGTGGCGCGTTGTTCATTGGCCGGGCGGTGCGTCGCCGACGACGCACCGCCCGAGCCGAAGGAGCCCCCGTCATGTCCTCCACCCACCCCAGCCCTCCGTGGGACGTCCACCGGCTGCCCTCCGCCGCCGGCAGGTCCTTCCTGGTCACCGGGGGCAACGCCGGGATCGGCTACTTCGTCGCGGAGCAGCTCGCCGGGACCGGGGCCGTCGTGGTGCTCGGGAGCCGGGACGGGGCGAAGGCCTCGGCCGCCATGGCCTCGATCCGCTCCCGCGTCCCCGGCGCGCGGCTGCGCCACCTCCGGCTGGACCTCGCCGACCTGGCGTCCGTGCGGACCGCCGCGGACGGTCTCGGACTCGACCGCCTCGACGCGGTGGTCCACAACGCCGGGGTCGCGCTCGACGATCCGCCGCGGTGCACGACGAAGGACGGCCACGAGCTGATGTTCGGGGTCAACCACCTGGGGCACGTCGCGCTGACCCGGGCCCTGGCGCCGCTGCTGTCCGCGGCGCCCGCCGCCCGGGTCGTGACGGTGGGGAGCTTCGCGGCACGCTCCGAGCGGCTGGACCCGGACGACCTCCAGTCGGCCCGGGACTACCGCCCGAAGCGCGCCTACGGCCGGTCGAAGCTGGCGCAGATGTCCTTCGCCTTCGAGCTCGACCGCCGCCTGCGCGCCCGCGGCAGCACCGTGCTCAGCCTGGTGGCGCATCCCGGCGGCGCCCTGGACTCGCTGACCCCGGCCCGCCCGGGGGTGCACGCGGCGACCCGCGGCAGCCGGCTGCGGGGCGCGCCCGCCGGGCTGCTGCTCCAGGGCAAGGACCGCGGCGCGTGGCCGATCGTCCGGGCCGTCCTGGACCCGCGGGTGCGCGGCGGACAGCTGTGGGGGCCCAGGGCCTTCGGCCTGCGCGGCGCACCGGAGCTGGAGCCGGTCCGCGCCCACATGACCGATCCGGCCCTCGCCGCACGCCTGTGGGACGCCAGCTGCGAAGCGGCCGGCGTCGAGCCCGGCCTGGCCCTCCTGTAGCGGCGGCTTCGTCCCGGCGGCTCCCCCGGTGCCCGTCCCTCCCAGGAGGTGGCAGGGCGCGCGCGCCGGGGGGACCCTGGAGGGGGCGGTCGGCTGCCCCGCGCGGAGCCGAGGAGGTTGACCCGTGAGGTTCATCCAGATCATCGAGTACCGGACGAGTCGGATCGACGAGTTCAACGCCCTGATCGACAGCTGGGTCGAGAAGAACGCGGGCCACCGGCTGGCGACCCGCTCGCTGCAGACCCGTGACCGCGACGGCGAGAACGTGTACCTGAACATCGTGGAGTTCCCCTCGCACGAGGCGGCGATGCGGAACTCCGACCGCCCTGAGACCTCGGAGTTCGCCGCTCGGGCCGCCGCCCTGTGCGACGGGCCGCCGGTGTTCCGCAACCTCGACCTGGTGAACGAATGGACCTTCCAGGCCTGAGCCGACGCACGGACGCCGTACGGACAGGCGGCGGGGACGGCGGGATTCCGGTCGGCCGGTAGATTCGCTCCCTCACCACCGACCGAGGGAGCCCCCGTGCCCGACCGGCCCAGCCTGCTGTACGTGACCGACCTGGCCTACCCCGCCCGCGGCCGGCGCTACGGCGACGAGGACGTCCTCCTCACCTCCCGGCTGCGGGAGCACTTCGACCTGGCCCTGTGCCACCCGCTCGACGCCCGGGCCCTGATGGGGCGCTTCGACGGGGTCGTGGTGCGCAACAGCGGCCCGGTGCTGCACTACCGGGAGGAGTACGCCCGGTTCCGCTCCCAGGCGCTGGCCGACGGCGTACGCGTCTACAACCCGCTGACCGGGCGGGGCGACATGGCCGGGAAGCGGTACCTGCTGGACCTGACCGCGTCGGGCCACCCGGTCATCCCCACCGTCGACCGGCCGCAGGACCTCGACCGGCTGCCCGCCGCCGAGCGCTACGCGGTCAAGCCCGAGGAGGGCGCCGACAGCATAGGCCTGCGCTTCCTCACCCGCGAGGAGCTGGACGGCGTCGAGTGGGGCGAGGTGCTGGTCCAGCCGCGGATCGACTTCCGGTACGAGGTCTCGTTCTACTTCGTGGACGACGCCTTCCAGTACGCCCTCCACACGCCCGACCCGGCCCGGCGCTGGGTCCTGGAGCCGTACGAGCCGAGCGCCGCCGACCTCGCGTTCGCCCGCGGCTTCGTCGACTGGAACACGCTCGCCCACGGGATCCAGCGGGTGGACGCCTGCCGCGCGCCGGACGGGCGCCTGCTCCTGGTCGAGCTGGAGGACCTCAACCCCTACCTCTCCCTCGACCTGGTCGCCGAGGAGGTCCGGGAGGGTTTCGTCCGGGCCATGGCGGACTCGCTGCGCCGCTTCCTGGACTGACCCCGACCGCGTACGCCGCCGCCCCGGGAATCGCCTCCCGGGGCGGCGGCGTAACCGGTCGGGCCCTCAGCAGATCCGCGGCAGCTGCTCGCCCATCGGCAGGTCGACCACCCGGGTGCCGCCGAAGCCGGTCCGGGCGACGACCATCCCCGGGTGCTCCGCGACGCACTCGCCGATCACCACCGCCTCCGCGCCGAGCGGGTGGGCGCGCATGGCGGCGAGCACCGCGTCCGCCGAGAGACGCGGGACGAAGGCGACCAGTCGGCCCTCGTTGGCGATGTACATCGGGTCCAGGCCCAGCACGGCGCAGGCGTTGGCCACCGGCTCCGGGACGGGGACGGCGCGTTCGCTGAGCACCACGCCCACCCCGGCCGCGACGGCGATCTCGTTGAGCGCCGCGGCCAGGCCGCCCCGGGTGGGGTCGCGCAGCACGTGCAGGTCGGCGGTGGCCGCGAGCATCGCCTCGACCAGGCCGCCGAGCGCCGCGCTGTCGCTGCGCACCTCGACCCCGAACTCCAGGCCCTCCCGGACGCTCATGATCGCGACCCCGTGCAGCCCGATCGGCCCGCTGACGATCACCACGTCGCCGGGGCGGGCGCGCTGCGGCCGGATGTCGACCCCGGCCGGGACGAGCCCGATGCCGGCGGTGTTCAGGTAGACGCCGTCCCCGTGCCCGGCCTCGACCACCTTGGTGTCCCCGGTGGCGATCTCGACCCCGGCGGTACGGGCGGCGGCGCCGAGCGCCCGGGCGACCCGGTCCACCACGGCCATCTCCACCCCCTCCTCCAGGATGAAGCCACAGGACAGGTAGGCCGCCCGGGCCCCGCTCATGGCGAGGTCGTTGACCGTGCCGTTGACGGCGAGGTCGCCGATGCAGCCGCCGGGGAAGAACAGCGGCCGCACCACGTAGGAGTCGGTGGAGAAGGCGAGCCGGGCGCCGCCCAGCTCCAGCACCGCGGAGTCGCCGAGCCCGGCGAGCACGGGGCCGCCGAAGGCCGGCGCGAACAGGTTCTCCACCAGCTCGGCGGACATCGCCCCGCCGCCGCCGTGGCCCATCACCACCCGGGGGTGGTCGCGCAGCGGCAGCGGGCAGCTCCAGCCGGAGAAGTCGGGCCGCTCGGCGCTCGGGTCCGTGCCGGGCCCGCTGAGCAGTTCGGTGTCAGCCAACGCGACCCGCCTCCTGAGGCTCCTGAAGCTCCCGACGTTCCTGCGGCTCCTGGGCCCGGACGGACGTCCCCGGTACGCCCAGCCGCCGGTACAGGTAGTACGCCGCGCACGCCCCCTCGCTGGACACCATCGTGGCGCCGAGCGGCGTACGCGGTGTGCAGACGGTGCCGAAGGCCTCGCACTCGTGGGGCTTCAGCAGCCCCTGCAGCACCTCGCCGCTGCGGCACGCGGCGGGTTCGCGGGTGGTGATCCCGCCGACGTCGAAGCGGTGCTCGGCGTCGTGGTCGCGGTAGCGCGGGGAGAGCCGCCAGCCGCTGCGCGGGATCACGCCGATGCCCCGCCAGGGGCGGTCGGCGACCTCGAAGACGTCCTCCAGCATGGCGCGGGCCGCCGGGTTGCCCTCGGGGCGGACGGCCCGCGGGTAGGCGTTGTCGACGGTGTGCTCACCGCGCTCCAACTGCCGTACGGTGCGCCGGATGCCTTCCAGGATGTCCAGCGGCTCGAAGCCGGTGACGACGATCGGCACCCGGTGGCGTTCGGCCAGCGCCGGGTACTCGGCGGTGCCCATCACGCTGCACACGTGCCCGGCGGCGAGGAAGCCCTGGACCCGGCAGTCCGGCGAGTCCATGATCGCCTCGATCGCGGGCGGTACCCGGACGTGCGAGACCAGCATGCTGAAGTTGCGCAGCCCCTGCTTCCTGGCCAGGTGGACGGCCATGGCGTTCGGCGGGGCCGTGGTCTCGAAGCCGATGCCGAAGAAGACCACCTCCCGGTCCGGGTTCTCCCGGGCGATCCGCAGGGCGTCCAGCGGCGAGTACACCACCCGGACGTCGCCGCCCTCGCCGCGGACCCGGAACAGGTCCCGGTCGGTGCCGGGCACCCGCAGCATGTCGCCGAAGGAGCAGAAGACCACCCCCGGCCGGGCCGCGATCGCCAGGGCCCGGTCGATCGTCTCCAGCGGGGTGACGCACACCGGGCAGCCCGGCCCGTGGATCAACTCGACCTCCTCCGGCAGGAGTTGGTCGATGGCGTGCCGGATGATGCTGTGCGTCTGGCCGCCGCAGACCTCCATCAGCGCCCACGGCCGGGTGACCGTCGCCCTGATGTCGGCGATCAGCCCGGCGGCCAGCTCGGGGTTGCGGAACTCCTCCAGGTACTTCACCGTCCGGCCTCCTCAGCCTCGGTCCCAGAGCCCGCCGCCGCCCCGGCGGCCTCCCAGGGATCGCCGAACTCCTCCTGCAACAGCCCGAGTTCCTCGAAGAGGGCGAGGGTGCGCCGGGCCGACTCCTCGTCCAGGCGCTGCAGCGCGAAGCCCACGTGGACGATCGCGTAGTCCCCCACCGCCAGGTCCGGCAGGTACTCCAGGCACACGTCCTTGACCACTCCGCCGAAGTCCATCACCGCCATCCTCGCCCCGTCCCGCTCCCCGATCTCCGTCACCCTGCCGGGCACAGCCAGACACATCCGCTCTCACTCCTCCCGGGTGGCCGTCGACCGGGCGGCCACCATCAGCTGGCCGAGCGCCAGACCACCGTCGTTGGGCGGCACCCGGCGGTGCCGCAGTACCGTGAATCCGTCCTCCCCGAGGCCGCTCGCGCAGGCCGAGGAGAGCAGTGCGTTGGCGAAGACCCCGCCGCTGAGCGCCACCGTGGTGGTGCCGTACCGGTCCCGGACGGCCGCGCAGCTCCGCCGGACCAGGTCGGCCACCGCACGGTGGAAGCGGACGGCGACCAGGCCCGCGGGGGCACCCGCGGTCACGTCGGCCACCACGGCGGCCAGCACCGGCCCGGGGTCGGCGGTCCAGCCGCCGGCCCGCGCCGACAACCCGAACGCGTAGCCCTCGTCCGCCCGCGCCGTCGGCCCGGCCCCGGGGCCGTCAGCGCGGCCGAACCCGCAGGCCGCCGCCTCCAGTTCGATCGCCGCCTGGGCCTCGTACCCGGCCCGGTGGCAGACCCCGGCGAGCGAGGACACCGCGTCGAACAGCCGCCCCATGCTGGAGCTCGGCAGGCAGTTCAGTCGCCGCTCCAACTGCCGTTCCAGCAGGCCGAGTTCCGCCGCTCCGCAGGCCCGGACCGGCGGCAGCTCCGGCAGCCAGGGCAGGCCGGCCGCGCGCAGGTGGGCGAGCGCCGTCCGGTACGGGCGCTCGACGGCCGCGTCCCCGCCCGGCAGCGGCACGTACCCGAGGTGGGCGAGGCGGCGGAACCCGTCGTAGTCGGCCAGCAGCACCTCGCCGCCCCAGACCGCGCCGTCCGCGCCGTAGCCGGTGCCGTCGAAGGCCACCCCGAGCACCGGGCGGCTGCCGTCCAGTCCGTGCTCGGCCATCACCGCGGCGATGTGGGCGTGGTGGTGCTGGACCCGGTGCACCGGCCGACCGGCGGCGGTCCGCTCGGCGTGCCGGAGCGAGCGGTAGCCGGGGTGCCGGTCGGCAACCAGCAGTTCGGGCCGGACACCGCTGACCGTGCCGAGCTGCTCGACCGCCCGGTCGAAGGCCCGCAGGGTGGCCAGATCGTCCATGTCGCCGATGTGGCCGGACAGCCAGGCGTAGCCGTCCCGGGCCAGCGCGAAGGTGTTCTTCAGGTCGCCGCCGACCGCCAGCGCCGGGCGCACGGGCACCGGCAGCGGGATCGGCAGCGGCGCGTACCCGCGCGAGCGGCGCAGCGGCAGCTGCTCGCCGTCCACCACCCGCACCACCGAGTCCTCGCAGGGCACGTGGATCGGCCGGTCGTGGCCGAGCCAGCCGTCGACCAGCGGGGCGAGCCGCTCCAGCGCCTCCCGGTCCTCGGTGACGATCGGCTCGCCGGAGAGGTTGGCGCTGGTCATCACCAGCAGGTCCGGCCCGGGGGCGGCGAGCAGCAGGTGGTGCAGCGGCGTGTACGGGAGCATCACCCCGAGGTCGGGGCTGCCCGGGGCCACGCCCTCGGGCACCGGCAGACCGGTGCGGCGCAGCAGGACGATCGGCCGGACCGGCCCGGTGAGCAGTTCCCGCTCGACCGGGTCGACGGGCAGCAGGCCCTCGACGGTGGCGAGGTCGCGGGCCATCACGGCGAAGGGCTTGCGGCCGCGCCGCTTGCGCCGGCGCAGCAGGGCGACGGCCGCGGCGTCGCGCGCGTCGCAGGCGAGGTGGTAGCCGCCGATGCCCTTGACGGCGAGGACCGCGCCGTCGGCCAGCAGCCGCCGGGCCTCCGCCAGGGCCTGCTCCCCGCCGAGGTCGGGGCGTCCGGGCACGGTCAGCGTGAGCCGGGGCCCGCAGGCGTGGCAGGCGACGGGCTGGGCGTGGAACCGGCGGTCGGCGGGGTCCGCGTACTCGCGGGCGCAGTCCGGGCACAGCGGGAAGCCGGCCATGGTGGTGTTGGCCCGGTCGTACGGCAGGCCGGTGACGATGGTGTGCCGGGGGCCGCAGTTGGTGCAGCTGATGAACGGGTGCCGGTGGCGGCGGTCGGCCGGGTCGGCGAGTTCGGCCAGGCAGTCGGCGCAGACGGCGGTGTCGGGCGGGATCAGGGTGGCGCGGGCGCCGTCGGGGCGGGAGGGGACGATGCGGAAGCCGGTGGCGCCGGTGGCGGCGAGCGGCGCGTGCTCCACCGCGTGCACCTGGGCGAGCGGCGGCGCGTCGCCGGCCACCCGCCGGCAGAACGCGTCCAGGGCGTCCGGGCTGCCCTCGACCTCGACCAGGACGCCCTCACCGGTGTTGGTGACGGTGCCGGCCAGTCCGAGTTCACCGGCCAGGGTGTGGACGAACGGCCGGAAGCCGACCCCCTGCACCAGGCCGCGGACGGCGACCCGCCGCCGCTCGCGGTCGAGCCCGGGGTGGGCGGCCGTCACGCGTGCTCCCCCACGGCGGTGTGGCCGTGGCCGTGGCCGTGATCCTGAGAGTGCCCATGATCGTGGTCGTGAGAGTGCCCGTGGTCGTGCGGCGCCGCCGCGGCCATCACCGGCCGGTGCGGCCGCGCCCCGTCCAGGAGGCCGAGCGCCCGGTCCAGCAGCGCCCCGACGCCCTCGCCCGTCCGGGCCGAGGTGTTCAGCACCTCCACCCCAGGGTTGACCCGCTGGACGTTGGCCAGGAACGCCGCCTCGTCGAACTCGGCCGCCGCCGCGAGGTCCGTCTTCGTCACCAGCACCAGGTTGGCCAGCCCGAAGGCCGTCGGGTACTTGAGCGGCTTGTCCTCGCCCTCGGTCACCGAGGCCAGCACCACCCGCAGCGTCTCGCCGAGGTCGTAGGAGGCCGGGCAGACCAGGTTGCCGACGTTCTCCACGAACAGCAGCCGGCAGTCGTCCGGCAGCCAGCCGTCCAGGTGCCCGGCGAGCATCCGCGCCTCCAGGTGGCAGAGCCCGTCGGTGAGCACCTGCTTCACCGGGGCGCCCGAGCGGGCCAGCCGGCGCGCGTCGTTCTCGGTGGCGAGGTCGGCGGTCAGCGCGGCGACGGGCACCCCGCGTCGCCGGGCGAGCCCCAACTCGGCCTCCAGCAGGGCGGTCTTGCCACTGCCGGGGCTGGAGAGCAGGTTCACCGCGACCGTCCCCCGTGCGGCCAGTGCCGCCCGCAGTCCGCGGGCGCTGTCGTCGTTGCGGGCGAGGACCGCCTGACGGAGGTCGACCGTGCGGCACATCGGCATCAGCCTTTCTGGTTCGGCCCGGACGTCAAAGCTCCTGGGCCCACTCGACGTCGAGGATCTGCAGCTCGCGGCCGGACAGCAGCTCCACGCCGCCACCGCCGGAGCAGCTCGGGCAGCCGAGGTCCGGCGGCATGCCGACCGCCCACTCGACCGCGCAGGGGGCGCAGCGGGCCCGGGCCGCGACGGACTCGGTGTCCAGCGCCGCGCCCGCCACCAGCGTTCCGGCGCAGGCGAGTTCGAAGCAGAAGTCGAGGGCCTCGGGCACCACGCCGGCCAGCTCGCCCACCCGCAGCCGCACCCGTGCCACCCCGGGGGCCCCGTGTTCGCGCGCGGCCGTGTCCACCTGCTCGACGACGGCTTCGGCGATCGACATCTCGTGCATGGGTCCCTTCCCGGAGCGGGCGGCAACGCGCCCCATTACAGGGCTCGGTGGCGGCGGCGGCCCGCAGCCGCGCCGCCACCGTCCGCGGGGCTGCGCCGTTCGCAGCAGTGCGCGCCTCACATCCGGGAGATGCGCACGTACCGTTTGAGGTCCGGCAGGTTCTGCCAGACCAGTGCGCCGATCCCCGCCAGCAGGGCCGCGCAGAACAGTTTCCTCAGCATGGTGTTGTCTCCTTCTCCGGCTGCTTCTCCGGCTGCGCGGCCTCGTCCACGACCCGCAGGACCATTCGCACCGCCTCCGCCACGGCGGCGGCGACGGGCTCGCTGAGCCCGATGCCCTCCTCCAGCGAGGCCGGCTCGCAGCCGACCACCAGGACGCGTTCGGGCGGCTCGCCGCCGGTGCCGGCGGCGAGCGTGGCGAGCAGGGCCAGTACGGCGTCGGGCCCCATCCGGTGCCCGTCCAGGGCGGGCGGTTCCGGCGGCTGTTCGGCGGCCGCCTCGATCAGGTAGAGGGTGCCGGGCGCCCCGCCCCGGTGGACGGCGTCCACCAGGACGGCGGTGCGGTGGCCGTCGAGCAGCCGGTAGGCGAGGTCGACGCCGCGCACGCCGACGTCGACCACCTCGACGCCCGCCGGCAGCGGGTGGGCGGACAGCCGCCGTACGGTCTCGACCCCGAAGCCGTCGTCGCCGAGGAAGATGTTGCCCACCCCGGCGACCAGTACCGTGCGGTCCGTCATGGCCCCTCCACCGGAGCGGCTCCGTCCAGCGCAGCGCTCCCGTCCAGCGCAGCGCTCCCGTCCACCGGGGCGCTCCCGTCCAGCGGCGTGACCTCGTCGGGCTGGAAGTAGCGGAAGCGCCCCTGGGCCCGCCACAGGTCGGCGCCCGGGTCGTCCTCCACCGTGACGGCCAGGTGCACCGAGCCGTCGAGGTCGTGCAGCACCGCCTCCACGATGCCGGTCCGCCCGTCCAGGAAGAGGTCCTGGGCGTCGGTGCGCCGCCGTCCGGGCCGCAGCAGCACCCGGCTGCCGGCGCCCACCTGGTGGCCGTCGACCAGCACCCGGTCCCGCTCGGGGTCGACCCCGAGGTCGTCGCCCGGGTCCCACCAGGGCTGCTCGGGACGGCCGAGGGCGGTGCTGCCGGTGGCCTCGCGCAGCCCGCGGATCGCGCCGTGCAGCCGGTCCAGCACCTCGGGCGGCATGGACTCGGCCAGGTCGATCACCGCGCCGGCCCGGTCGTCGGTGCCGCGGGCCTCGCGCTTCTCCTCCTCGGTCAGGGCCGCCGTCCGCAGCGCCAGGATCTCGTCGATCTCGGTGGCGTCGTACAGGGTGCCGAGGCTCTCCGGGGCGATCCGCGGGTGGTCCTCCAGGATGATCGGCGAGGACAGCACCACCCCGCGCTCGCCCTCCGGTCCGGCCAGCACCGGCCAGGTGCGCTCGTTGCGGCACCGCTCGACGGCCGGGCGGGCCCACTCGGGCGGGTCGGTGACGGACAGGAAGCGGCCGTGCTCCAGGCCGAGCAGCAGGTGCGCGGAGACCAGCGATCGCGGCAGCGCCTGGTCGCGGGTGGCGTGCCGGGACGGCCGCCAGGCGGAGCTGTTCTCCACCTCCACGGTCAGCCGCTGCGCCCGGTACGGGCCGGGCAGTTCCTCGGCCCGCAGCCAGAGCAGGCCGTCGACCTGCTCGCGGCGCCGTATCACCCGGCCGACGACGGCGTCGTGCTCGTGCACCAGCCCGGTCTCGCCGACGCCCGGCAGCCGGAACGGTCGCTGCACCCCCTCGCCGGCCAACTCCTCGACCGGCACCAGGAGTTCGATCCGCTCCTCGACGCCCTCGTCCCATTCGACGAGGTCCCGGTCGGCCAGCTCCAGCCGTTCCACGGACTCGAAGCCGGCGGCGGTGGCCTTTTCGACGGTGCGCCGCTGGACCCGTAGGAAGCGCAGCTCGACCGCCAGCCGGTCCCCGTCGCGCGCCTCCATCAGGCACTCGGTGCGCTGGTGGGAGTGCTCGCCGCCCTGCGCGGTGTACTCGGGCGGCACCAGGACGCCGAACTGCCAGCGCAGCCGGTTCTTGGCCGCCGAGGCCCGGTACGGGTAGAGGACGTAGCCCTCCAGCAGCACCGCGTCGGCGATCTGCCGGGCGGCCGCGAAGCCGCGTTCGATCCGCTCCGGGAGGCCGCTCACCGGGCCCCCTCCCCGATCGCCGCGGCCGTGAGCAGCTCGCGCACCGTCGCCTCCCAGGAGGGCAGGGCCCGCCGCGAGCGGTAGGCCAGCAGCTCGGCCATGGCGTCCTCCGGCAGCCGCAGCCAGCCGCTGCCGGGGAAGTGCCGGTCGATCGCCTCCCGCCAGACCCGCACCGGCATCCGCACCCGGGCCTCCCGGTCCCAGGGCACCGGGCTGACCTGGAAGCCGCCGGGGCCGGCGAAGGCGGTGCCGGAGAAGAGCAGCAGCAGCGGCACCTCGCCGCCGTCCAGCGCCCGGAAGTAGCGGGCCGAGGCGACGTCCTGGTCGTAGGTGCAGGGCACCGCGAGGTCGATCTCGGTCTCGCCGGTGAAGCCGGGGACGAGCAGCGGCACGGTGGCGAACTGGATCGGGTTGAGCGTGGTCGCCCAGCGCTCCCGTCCGCCGAACAGGTCGGCCAGCCTCCCGCCCTCGTCCTCGCCGTACGGTCGGCGGACCGGTTCGATCCGCAGCTGGACCTGGAGGGCGAGGGCGTGCACCCGGATGTCGGCCGGGGCCGTGATCCGCAGCCGGAACACCAGGGTCGGCCCGGCCGCGTACGGGTCGGACCGCACGCCGGTGCAGGCGAAGCCGAGCGCCGTCACGCCGTCACCTCCGCGGGCAGCGGGCGGGCCCGGTCGGCCAGGCGCGCGAAGAACGCGTCGAGTTCGGCCCGCGCCTCGGCGCCGCCGTCGAAGCCGTGCCAGCACCGCCGCAGCCGGCCGACCAGCTCGTAGCAGATGTCGATCGGCACCAGGAAGCACGCCACGCGCTCCTCGGTGCGGCGCACCAGCAGCGCCTCCACGTCGGGTTCCAGGGCGGCGGCCAGCCGGCTGCCGCCGAGGGCGCGCTGCCAGGCCTGCTCGTCCAGTTCGCTCTCGGTGGCGCCGGCCGGGCCGGGGTAGAAGGCCAGCAGCTGGTCCATCACGGTGCTGCGGAACAGGAAGGCGGTGCCCACCGGGATGCCCAGCACCGACCAGGCCTGCTGGTCCAACTCCCGTTCCGGGTCGGCGAGGTAGCGGTCCGGCACGGTGCGGTAGCGGCCGCCGGCCGCGCCCGGCTGCTGGAACAGCAGGCCGCAGGCGGTGCAGGCGCAGGCCAGGGCGCGGTCCTCGACGTCCACCAGGTGGCGGTGGCCGCCGGGCAGGTCCCGGCCGCAGAAGGCGCACTGCTCGGGGCGCGGCGGCGCCGGTTCGCGCAGCCGGTGCAGCAGGGCGGTCCCGTCGCGGGAGATCCGGCGGGTGTTCATCGCGCCTCCGCGGGCTGCGGCGGGCGGGTGCCGATCTGGAGCAGCTGCGGGGCGCGTTCCAGTTCCACGGCCGTCACCTCGGGCGCGTGGCAGGCCAGGACGGCCTGCGCCTCCTGTTCGCCGCAGCCGCAGCCGGTGGCCGTGCGGCGCAGCCGCAGGACGCCGGTGGCCGGGTCGAAGCCGGCCGCCTCGACCCGCTCGGGCAGGGCCGCGAGCGCCCGCTCGATCCGGGCGGGGAGGTCCTCGGGGTGCAGGTCGTGCAGGAGCAGCAGCCCGGCCACGACCGGGTCGTCCAGCATCCGGTCCAGGGCGGGCGGGGGCAGCGCCGGCACCAGCCGGGCCAGGCCCTGGCCGTAGAACTCCATGAGGTCGCGGACCAGTTGCTCACCGGCCCGCTCGGCGTCTGCGCCGCTGTCGGCCAGCGCGTCCAGGGCCTGCTGGATCCGCAGCCCGGTCTGCTCGGCCGTCATGCGGTGAGCCCGCTCAGGCCGGTGGGCACGTGCATGGTCTGCACGGTGCGCCCGCCGCCGACGTACATGTGCACGCCGCAGGGCAGACAGGGGTCGAAGCTGCGGACCGCGCGCATGATGTCGATGCCCTTGAAGGTGTCCGGCGGGTTCTCCTCGAAGATCGGGGTGTTCTGCACCGCGTCCTCGTACGGGCCGGGCGTGCCGTAGCTGTCCCGGACGCTGGCGTTCCACGGGGTGGGCGGGTACGGGTGGTAGTTGGCGATCTTGCCGTCGCGGATCACCATGTGGTGCGAGAGCACGCCGCGCACGGCCTCGGTGAAGCCGCAGCCGATCGACTCGTCCGGCACCTCGAAGCGTTCCCAGGTCTGGCTGCGCCCGGCGCGGACCTCGTCGAGCGCCTTCTCGGCGAAGTGCAGGGCGGCGGCCGCCGCGTACGCCTGGAAGTAGGTGCGGGCGCGGTTGCGCTCGATGGCGTTGCTCCACTGCGGGATCTTCCACTCGAAGGTGACCTCGGGCTTGGTCATCGAGCGGGGCAGGTTGATCTGCACGCTGTGGCCGGTGGCCTTGACGTAGCCGATGTCGACCAGCCCGGACAGCGCGGTGGACCACAGCCGGGCGATCGGGCCGCCGCCGGTGTCGAGGGCGAGGTGGTCCTTGCCGTCGAACCAGCGCGGGGACATCACCCAGCTGTACTTGTCGTCGAAGTTGCGCTTCTGCGGCTGCGGGATGGTGTGCTGGTTCCAGGGGTGCCGGGGGTCGACGGGGTTGCCGAGCGGGTCGTGGGTGACGAACAGCTCCTTGCCCTGCCAGTCCTCGTAGTAGGAGCTGCCGAGCAGGATGCGGATGCCGAGGTTGATCTCGGTCAGGTCGTTGGTGACGAGCTTGCCGTCCACCACGACACCGGGGGTGACGAACATCCGCCGGCCCCAGTCCGTCATGTTGCGGTACGTGAAGTCGCAGTGGTCCGGGTCGTTGAGGCTGCCCCAGCAGCCGAGCAGGACCCGGCGCCGGCCGACCTCCTCGTAGCCGGGCAGGGCCTGGTAGAAGAAGTCGAAGAGGTCGTCGTGCAGCGGCACGACCTTCTTCATGAACTCGACGTAGCGCATCAGCCGGGTCAGGTAGTCGGTGAACAGCTGCACCGTCGCGACGGTGCCGACGCCGCCCGGGTAGAGCGTGGAGGGGTGCACGTGGCGGCCCTCCATCAGGCAGAACATCTCCCGGGTGTACCGGCTGACCTGGAGCGCCTCGCGGTAGAACTCGCCCTCGATCGGGTTGAGCGAGCGCATGATGTCGGCGATCGTCTTGTAGCCGTGGTCGCCGGCGTGCGGGGCCTCGGTGCGCTCGGCGAGCTCCAGCACGCCGGGGTTGGTCTCGCGGACCATCCGCTCGCAGTAGTCGACCCCGACCAGGTTCTCCTGGAAGATGTTGTGGTCGAACATGTACTCGGCGGCCTCACCGAGGTTGATGATCCACTCCCCCAGGTGCGGGGGCTTCACCCCGTAGGCCATGTTCTGCGTGTAGACGGAGCAGGTGGCGTGGTTGTCGCCGCAGATCCCGCAGATCCGGCTGGTGATGAAGTGGGCGTCGCGCGGGTCCTTGCCGCGCATGAAGACGCTGTAGCCGCGGAAGACCGAGGAGGTGCTGTAGCACTCCGCGACCCGCTTCTGCTTGAAGTCGATCTTCGTGTGGATGCCCAGGCTGCCCACGATCCGGGTGATCGGGTCCCAGGACATCTCGGTCAGGCCGCTGCCGTCGCCGGCCGCCCTGGTGGTCGGTGTTGCCATCGTGTCTGTCGTGTCCTTGTCTCTGGGAGCGGGGCCTCGGCGAGCGGGGGCCGTGCGGACGGGGGCCGTGGGGGCGGGGTCCCCGCGGAGGGGATCCCGGCGGACGGGGCGGGGGAAGGCGGCGGCCGCACACCGGGCGGTGTGCGGCCCCGCGGCGTCACCAGGGCGGGCGGTAACCCGTGGTCAGGCGGCTGCCGGTGCGGCGCCACTTGGGTTCCTTGTCGAGGGTGCTCTGGGTGATCGCGCGCAGCCGGCGGATCACCGAGCCGTACGCGCTGCTGGCGGCGGTGGAGACGTGCGAGCCGGGCGGCGGGTCCATGAAGGGCATGAACTTGTCCGGGAAGCCCGGCATGGTGCAGGCGATGCAGATGCCGCCCACGTTCGGGCAGCCGCCGATGCCGTTGGTCCAGCCGCGCTTGGTGACGTTGCACTTGACGACCGGGCCCCAGCAGCCGAGCCGGACGAGGCACTCGGGCGTGCCGTAGTCGGTGGCGAACTGCCCCTGCTCGTAGTAGCCGCCGCGGTCGCAGCCCTCGTGCACGGTGGCGCCGAACAGCCAGGCGGGCCGCAGCTTGTCGTCGAGCGGGATCATCGGCGCGGAGCCGGCCAGCTGGTACAGCAGGTAGGTGAGCGTCTCGGCGAAGTTGTCGGGCTGGATCGGGCAGCCGGGCACGCAGACGATCGGCAGTCCGGCCTTGGACTTCCAGTCCCAGCCCAGGTAGTCCGGCACGCCCATCGCACCGGTCGGGTTGCCGGCCATCGCGTGGATGCCGCCGTACGTGGCACAGGTGCCGATCGCCACCACGGCGGTCGCCTTCGGGGCGAGCCGGTCCAGCCACTCGCTGGTGGTGATGGGCTGGCCGGTGGCGGGGTCGTCGCCGAAGCCGCACCAGTAGCCCTCCTTCTTGATCTTCTCGTTGGGGATGGACCCCTCGACGACCAGCACGAACGGCTCGATCTCGCCGCGCTCGGCCTTGAAGAACCACTCGACGAAGTTGTCCGCGCCCTGGACCGGGCCGCACTCGAAGTCGATCAGCGGCCAGTGCACGGCGACCTTGGGAAGGCCGGGCAGCGCGCCGGTGACGATCTCCTCGATGCTCGGCTGCATCGCGGCGGTCAGCGAGACGGAGTCGCCGTCGCAACTGAGGCCCGCGTTGATCCAGAGGATGTGCACCGCGTCGGCGTCGGGCTTCGCGGCGGCCTCGGCCGTCCCGGCCGTCGAAGCGGTTGGAGCTGTTGCAGCACCCATGAGGATGCCTCCTCGGGGATGGGAGCCGGAGGGAATGGCTCGAAGCCAGTCTTAGCAACGGTCCGGGCCGGGCGCCGGTCCGCGCGGCGGGAGCCGGCGCCCGGGGAGGCAAGCCCGGCGGGGCCGTTCGGGTCACGCTCGCGCGGCGGGCCCCGTCGGCACCGGGCGCTTGTGGACGAACGCGGAACGCAGCGCGTGATACGGCGATTCGGGTGTGAAGAACTGCCGGTGCATCACCGCGAGCTCCTCCTCCCGGTACGCGTCGAGCGGCTTCGTCCGCTCGTCGGCCTCGCGCGCGGCCTTCTTCGCCGCGATCCGCTGCTGGGCGGTGGGCGAGGCGGCGAGCAGCCCGGCCAGGTGGGCCGCGGACGGCCCGAACTCCTCCGGCCCGCAGGCCAGCACCCGGTCGACCAGGCCGATCCGCTCGGCCGTGGCCGCGGAGACCGGGAGCGCCTGGCGGGTCAGCCGCTCGGCCGCCGCCGCGCCGACCCTGCGCGGCAGGGTGTACGTCCAGTACTCCGAGCCGTGCAGCCCCATCAGCCGGTAGTGGGGGTTGAGGACGGAGCCGGCGCGGCACCACACCTCGTCCGCCGCCAGGGCCAGCATCACCCCGCCCGCCGCCGCGTTGCCGCCGACGGCGGCGACCACCAGCCGGTCGGTGGTGGTGAGCACCGCGTCGACCAGCTCGTCCATCGCGGTGATGTTGTCCCAGGACTCGACGGCCGGGTCCGGCGCGGCCTCGATCACGTTGAGGTGGATGCCGTTGGAGAAGAAGTCCCGGCCGCCGCCGAGCACCAGCACCGAGGTCGGACGGGCCGCGGCGAAGCGGTACGCGGCCAGCAGCCGGCGGCAGTGGCCGGTGGACATCGCGCCGCCCGGGAAGGAGAAGCGCAGGAAGCCCACCGGGCCGTCCTCGCGGTAGCGCAGGTCCGACCAGACCGGGCCGTCCCCCTCCCCCGGCATCAGCGGCGCCGCCACCTCCGGCAGCGCCGGCAGCAGCCCGCCGAGGGCCGTGGCCGCCGGGAGCTTGACGCCCGCCGGGCCGCCGGGGGTGCGGCGGCGGAGCTCGGGGATCCAGACCGCGCCGTCCGAGGTGGCCCGGCAGACGGCGCCGGCCCGGGTGGCGATCAGCTCGCCCGGGCGGCCGCGCAGCACCGGCTCGCGGTGCCCGCCGTGCAGGTACCAGGCGCCGCCGCACAGCTCGTCGAGCACGCCGGGGCGCGAGTCCGCCGCGCGGAGCCTGCGCAGCACCGCCTCGGTGGGGTCGGCCGCCCAGTCGATCCGGCGCTCCTCCTGGCGCAGCGCGGGCCGGGTCCGTACGGTGCCGCTCCAGCCGGGGCCGGACTGCGGCTCCGGCGCGTACCCGCCGGAGGCGAAGCGTTCGACGGCGAGCAGCGCGGCCGCCACCGCCGCGTCGGCGACCTCATTGCGGTACAGGTCGCTCTTGCCGTACCCGGGCAGCCGGCAGGGCGCCCAGGCCCAGACCGGCCCGGCGTCCAGCTCCGCCTCGGCCTGCAGCACCGTGACGCCCCAGTCGGTGCGGCCCTCCTGGACGGCCCGGTCGAGGGAGGACGGGCCGCGGTCGCCCGGCGGGCCGGGGTGGACGACCAGGCAGGTGAGCTGTGACCAGAGCTCGCGCGGGATCGCCGTGCGCAGCATCGGCGCGAGCACCAGGTCGGGTTTCAGGCGGTGCACCGCGTCGAGCAACTCCTCGTCGTCACCGGCCAGTTGGACGTCCACGGTGTGGAGCCGGTCGCGCAGTTCGGCGTGCAGCCGCTGGCTGAGGCTGTTGAACGCGCTGGCGAGGAGAAGAATCCGCATGTACGACTCCGACGGGGTGGGGTTCCGGGAACCCGGCGATCATCGCTTCCGCCCCCGTGACGCCCCGTCCCGTCCGGTATGTCGCGCCGCGCGTTCACCCGAGCGGCCGGAGCCGGGCGGCGGGGCCGAGCGGGTAGCATGTAAGGTATGAATCCGAATAGTGACCCTTACGAGATCCGCCCCGGCGTGCCCACCGTCGAGGTCTTCCGCCGTCTGCGCACCGACGCCGGCCTCTCCGACAAGGCCCCCGAGGCGGTCGCGCTCGCCCTCCCCAACACCTGGTACGGCGTGGTCCTCCACCACGAGGGCGAGCCCGTCGGCATGGGGCGGATCATCGGCGACGGCGGCACCGCGTTCCAGGTCACCGACATCTGCGTCCACCCCGCGCACCAGGGCCACGGCCTCGGCAAGCGCATCATGGCCGCGCTCACCGGGGAACTGGAGCGCCGGGCACCCGCCACCGCGTACGTCTCGCTGATCGCGGACGGGCCCGCGCGCTTCCTCTACGAGAAGTTCGGCTTCGCGGACACCGCCGCCCACGACTCGATCGGCATGTACCGCCTGATGGGCGGGCGCTGACGGCCCGACGGCCTGGACTGTCGGTGGCGCGGTGTGTACTGGTGCCCGACCCGCCGCCCGCCCGCACGACCCCGGAGGTGCCCCGATGGCCCGACTCCACGTCCGTTCCGGCCTCGACCCCGATGAGCCGGACACCCCGGCGGCCGCCCTGGTCGTCGACCCCGACGGCACCCCGGCGGAACAGGCCCTGGAACGCCTCGGCGGGCACTGCTACGAGGGCGACGAGGTCCTCTACCTGGTGCAGACCGACGGCTGGGCCGAACACAGCTACGACGGGGGCCTGTTGACCGTCGCCGTCGCCGTCCACCCGGCCGTCCTGGAACGGGCGGAGATCGACCCGGCCGGCTTCCCGCTCCGCTCGGCGGCCGACCCGACGGCCGTCCTCGTGCTGCGCGCCGAGACCGCCGTCGCCCCGGCCGTCGCCGAGCGGCTCGCCGAAGGCGCCGCCGTCCTCCTCGGCCCGCCGGACGCCCCGCTCGACGACCTCCTCGGCCCCGACGGCGACTGGCCGATCATCCTCGCGGGGCCCCCGCAGCCGTAGGCGGCCGCTTCGGCCATCCGCCCGGCCGGGTCCATCCGGTCCGGGGACGGCCGAGGGCGCGCCTAAGTCCTGCGGCGGCGCAGCAGAAAGGGCCCTTCCGGTGGCGACCGGCGGGGCCCTTTCCTCACACCGAAGCGTGGGCCTGTCACTCCCCGTCGGCGGCCACCGGGACCTCGTCCTCCCGGAGGATGATGTGGTCCTCGCCCTCGATCTTGATCTCGGTGCCCGCGTACGAGCCGGACGGCTTCGCCTCGCTGTCCTCGGCCATGGCTCCTCCTTTCGGTCGACACGGTGTCGACCCGCGCCGATCCTGCCATGACCAACCGTCACCGGGCTATCGCCCTCGGTGGACCAGAGCTTCCCTGTTGATGCCAACCTGCCGATGACATCGGTGACTTGATGTCATTTCAGAATTTCGGACGCGTTGCCGCCGACGGACCACGGGCCGGACGGGTCCGGACTTCGTCACACCGAGGTCAGGGTCAGGTTCGCGGGGCCGCTGGCACCGGTGATGGTGCCGCCTCCGACCGGACACAGCTCCGGCCTGGTCCCGGTGATGTCGGCAGCCTCCGTGGCCTTCACGGCGGCATCGCCCAGGTAGCGGCCGGCGGTGACGGTGCCGGTGAAGGTGGCGGCGCCGCCGGTGTCCTCCACGGAGGCCCAGTGCACGGTGCTCGTCGTCTGGTCGCTCCAGGTGATGGTCTCGTCGAACGGGGTGAGGGTGTGGAGCACGTTGAGGCAGGTCTCGCCGGGCTCGCTGTTGGTGACCGAGCTCGACCCGGGGAGGCCGGTCACGCACGTCGCGTAGGAGTTCTGGGTGGCGATGGTGACGTTCTGCGGCTGGTTGGTCAGCGCGGGGGTGAACTCGTCGGTGAACGTGCCGGTGCACTGCACGTCCATCACCCCCTGGGCACGGGCCGGCGCGCTCGCCGGGACGAGGAGGAGCCCGCCGGCCAGCGCCACGGCCCCGGCCGTCGCGGCGAGGCGGGAGAACACGACTCGGGACGGAACAGCGTTCATGCGAACCTCCGACGAGGGAACCCCGAACTGCTTTGCCCACTGACGGTGCCACGGAGCGCCGCCGCCCGGGAGGCGTGCGAGGACGGCGTGACGGATCGCGGCGGCCGCCCTGGCCCGTCCGCGCCCCGGCGGGCACAGCGGACGGGCCGGGCACACCGCGCCGGACTCTGCTCGTCGGCGGGCCCTACGCCCCGTCCGGGGCGCCGAGGAGGTCGGCGACCAGGTGGCGGGCGTAGGCGGGGGTGAGGCCGGAGGGGCGGAAGAGGATGCGGTACATCAGGGGGGCGACGAGGCGGTCCATGGCGGTCTCGACCTCGGGGGTGTCCTCGCCGCGGGCGCGGGCCCGGGCGAGGACGAGGTCGAGCTGGTCGGCGGCGTAGGCTGAGCACTGGCCGGCGTTGCCGCCGTCCGGGTCGCCGAGGAGGGCGTCGCGGACGTAGGCGCGGCCGGAGGCGGAGGCCATCTCGTCGAGGAACTGTTCGGCCCAGGCGGTGAGGTCGGCGCGCAGGCCGCCGCGGTCCTCAGGTTCGGTGTCGGGGCGCAGCCGCTCCACCGCGACGTCCGACAGCAGCTCGGCGAGGTCGCCCCAGCGGCGGTAGACCGTCGACGGGGTGACGCCGGCCCGCTGGGCGACCATCGGCACGGTGAGCGCCTCGCGGCCCACCTCCGCGAGCAGTTCGCGGACCGCGGTGTGCACCGCCTCCTGGACGCGGGCGCTGCGCCCGCCCGGGCGGGCCATCTGGCGAGGACTCATACCGTCATCTTAAAGCGTCGCCTTTGCGTTAAGGCGGGCCGGGCCCGGTCAGACCACCGGTGCGAGCGCCCGCGCGGGCTGCGTGCGCTCGTAGGCGTGGCCCACCCGCAGCAGCGTGCGCTCGTCGAAGGGCCGCCCGAGCAGCTGCAGGCCGATCGGCAGGCCCGCCGCGTCGTGGCCGGCCGGGACGGACAGGGCGGGCAGGCCGGTGACGTTGGCCGGGGCGCAGAGCCGGACGTAGGCGTCGGCGACGCCCTCGGAGGTGCCGTCCGGCCAGGTGACCGTCTCCTGGCCGGCCCGGACCGCCGTGGTCGGCACCGTCGGGGCGGCGATCACGTCGACCTCCTCCAGGATCCCCGCCCACGCGTCGCGGATCAGCGTCCGGGCGCGCTGGGCGCGCAGGTGGTCGCCCGCGTCGATCAGCTCGCCGGCCTCCAGCAGGACCCGGACGTCCGCCTGGTACAGCTCGGGGACGGTGCGCAGGGTGCGGGCGTGGTAGGCGGAGGCCTCCGGCGCCACCAGGCCCCACAGGGTGGGCAGGAGGTAGCGGGCCAGCGGGACCTCCACCTCGACGGGCCGGGCACCGAGCGCCTCCAGCCGCGCGACGGCGTGGTGGACGGCGGCCGCCACCTCCGGGTCGACGTGGTCGACGTAGTGGTTGACCGGCACGCCGACCCGCACGCCCGTCAGGTCCGGCTCCCGCTCCGGCCGGTAGTCGACGGCGGGGGCGGCCACCGAGGCGGGGTCGCGCGGGTCGTGCCCGGCGAGGGCGGCCAGGACCAGCGCCGCGTCCTCCACGGTGCGGGTGATCGGGCCGACGTGGTCGAGCGACCAGGACAGCGGGGTGACGCCGTGGCGGGGCACCAGTCCGTAGGTCGGCTTGAGGCCGACCACCCCGTTCAGCGCGGCGGGCACCCGGATGGAGCCGCCGGTGTCGGTGCCGAGGGCGAAGGTCGCCGCCCCGGCGGCCACCGCGACGGCGGACCCGCCACTGGAGCCTCCGGCGACCCGCTCGCGGTCCCAGGCGTTGGCGGTCTGCGGGGTGGTCAGGCCGTAGGCGAACTCATGGGTGTGGGTCTTGCCGGCCAGGACCGCGCCGGCGGCCCGCAGCCGGGCGGCGACGGTGCTGTCGGCGGCCGCGCGGTGGCCGTCCCGGACCCGGGAGCTCGCGGTGGTGGGCGATCCGGCGACGTCGATCAGGTCCTTGAGCCCGACCGGGACGCCGTGCAGCGGCCCCCGGTACCGGCCCCGGGCGATCTCCCGCTCGGCCTCGCGCGCCGCGTCCCGGGCCTGTTCGGCGGCGACGGCGACGTACGCGCCGAGGTGGGGCTCGACCCGGTCGATGCGGCCGAGGACGGAGTCGACCAGCTCGACGGGGGACAGCAGCCGCTCCCGGATCCGCGCCGAGGCGGCGGCGATGGTCAGCTCATACGGCTGCATCGGGGTGCCCCCCTTCCGCACGGAAGGCGGCGGCGGGCGGGGCGTCCCCGAGGTCCAGCTCCCGCAGGACGGCGACGACGGACCGGATGTGCCCGGCGGTGGCCGCCACCGCGGCGTGCCGGTCGGCCGGCAGGTCGAGCCCGGCCCGGGCGGCCCGGCGGGCCGCCTCGGGCGGGGTGAGCTCCGCATTGGACATGGATGCGCTCCTGATCGTGGGCGAGGCGGGGGTGGTGCGAGGCACCACGAGGCATCCCCGCCAAAAGCTAAGGGTTTGCGTTAGCGAGACTGTAGGTTCTATGGTCGCGTTAACGCAAACGAATGGCTTTTGCAGCGGAGGAACCGCCCCATGCCGAACACCCCTACCCCCTCCTGGACGGTCGGCGACCTCACCGTCCACCGCGTCGACGAAGTCCCGCTGCCGCCCGCCACCGGGCCGTGGCTGCTGCCCGACGCCACCCCCGAACTGGTGGCCGGCCAGGACTGGCTGCGCCCCGACTTCGCCGACGCCGACGGCGTGCTGCGCCTGGACAGCCACAGCTTCGCCGTCGTCGTGGACGGGCTGCGTGTCCTCGTCGACACCGGCATCGGCAACGGCAAGCAGCGGGCCAACCCGGCCTGGCACGACCTGCGCACCGACTACCCCGAGCGCCTGGCCGCCGCCGGCTTCCCGCCGGACTCCGTCGACCTGGTGGTCCTCACCCACCTGCACGCCGACCACGTCGGCTGGAACACCCGGCAGGTGGACGGCGCGTGGGAGCCCACCTTCCCCGGCGCGCGCTACCTCACCACCCGCGCCGAGCGGGAGTTCTGGGCCGGGTACCCCATGGACGAGGCGCGCGCGCAGCTGTTCCGCGACTCGGTGCTCCCGGTCGAGCGGGCCGGCCTGCTGGACCTGGTCGACGTCCCGGCCGAGGGCCTGCGGATCGTCCCCGGCCTGCGCCTGCTCCCCACCCCCGGCCACACCCCGGGGCACGTCGCCGTCGAACTGACCAGCCGGGGCCGGACGGCGCTGATCACCGGCGACTGCCTCCACCACCCGGTACAGCTCGCCCACCCGGCCATCGGCGCCTGCGTCGACATCGACCCCCGGCGGTCCGCCGCCACCCGCCGGGCACTGCTCGCCTCCCTCGCCGGTACGGACACCCTGCTGCTCGGCACCCACTTCGCCCCGCCCACCGCCGGCCATGTCCTCGCCGACGGGGAGGCCTACCGGCTGCGGCCCGTGCCCCCGACGGTCGGGGAGAGCGGCCCGCCCGTCGGCGCCGACGGAGCGCGGTGAGTGCGCACCGGGCGGGGCCGCCGAGCCGGCGCGCCGTCGGTTCGCCTCCGCTCGACCCCCTGACCGTCAAGTCGACCCGTCCGAGCGCCGGTCCGATCGTCTGATGAACCGTAGGCTCGACGGCACCCGCTTCGCCGAACCGGGATCGGTGCCCGCCCTCCCGGGGGCGGGCGGGACGATTGAGACGGCAGGAGGAGTTGAGGACGCTGGGAGCGTTCGTCGAGCCCTTCGGGCAAGGATGGGTCCACTTCACCGACTTCGCCATCGCCCTGGTCCTGGCCAGCGCGATCGGCCTGGAACGGGAGATCAGACAGAAGGCCGCCGGACTGCGCACCTACACCGTCGTCGGCCTCGGGGCGGCGCTCTTCACCCTGGTGAGCAAGTACGGCTTCAGCGATGTGGTCCAGTCCGGCGTGGTCACCCTGGACCCGTCCAGGATGGCCGCCCAGATCGTCTCCGGGCTGGGCTTCATCGGCGCCGGGGTGATCTTCGTCCAGCGCGGCTCGATCCGGGGGCTGACCACGGCCGCCACCGTCTGGCTGACCGCCGCGATCGGCACGGCGGCCGCCGCCGGACTGCCGCTGCTCGCCACCGCGGCCACCGCCGCCTACTTCTTCGTCGGCTACGTGCTGCGGCCGCTCACCCACCGGCTGCCGAGGCTGCGCACCCGCCCGGTCAGCTGCCACGTCACCTACACCGAGGGCAACGGCCTGCTGCGGCTGCTGCTCGCCCGGATCACCGCCGCGGGGTTCGCCGTGGCCGAACTGGCGACCGTGGACCGGGCCGGGCCGCCCGACGAGGGCGGCGGCGGCGTCGACGAGCGGATCGCGGAGGTGCACATCACCGTGCACGGCCGCGGGGACCTGTCCGCCCTCACCGCCGAACTGGCCCGCCTCCCGGGCGTCCTGACCTGCGCGGTCAGTCACGCCGAGGACTGAGGCCGGCTCAGTCCGCCGACCCGGCCAACGCCGCCGGCGCCACCGGGGGCGTCCGGACGGCGAGCAGGGCGGTGTCGTCCGTCAACCGGCCGCCGGTGTGCCGGAGGACCTCGGCCGCCACCTCGTCGACCAGGCGCCCGGGGTCGACCACCCCGGGGAGGGCGGCCAGGCGCTCCAGGTGGTCACGCAGGGCGAAGAAGGCGCCCGTCCGGTCGCGGGCCTCGGTCACCCCGTCCGAGACGATCAGGACCGTCTCCTCCGGGCCCAGGCTCAGCCGCCGGACCTCCGGCAGCCCGCCGGCCAGCTGGGCCAGCCCGAGCGGTGCGCCGTTGCCCGGCGGCAGCTGGCGCACCCCCGCGGGCCCGAGGACGTGGGGGCTGTCGTGGCCGAAGTTGACCACCTCCACCTCCCCCGGGGCGTCGGCCGGGAACCAGACGACCACCGCCGTGGCGAACCGCTCCTCCTGCTCCCCCAGCCGCTCCGCCAGCAGGTTCTGCCGGTGCAGCCGCTCCTCCAGCCAGGACGCGACGGTGGCCAGGTCCGCCTCGTGGAAGGCGGCCTCCCGGAAGCAGCCCACCAGGGCCGCCGCCGCGGAGACCGCCGGCAGGCCCTTGCCCTGGACGTCGCCGAGGATGACCCGCGCCCCGAACGGGGTGGCCAGCACGTCGTAGAAGTCGCCGCCCACCCGGGCCTCGACGTCCGCGGCCAGGTAGCGCGCCGCCGAGTCCACCCCGCCCCAGCCCGGCGGCACCGGGCGCAGCACCACCTGCCGGGTGGTCTCGGCCGTGCCCTGGAGGTGGTGGACGTAGGCGGCGGCCCGGGCGCGGAAGATGCTGATCGGCACCGAGACGGCGGCCCCCGCGATCACCAGCAGGAAGTCCTCGATCCCCTGGGACTTGCTCCAGATGCTGTCCAGGGCCGGGTAGGCGACGACGGCGAGGAGGGCGAACAGCATGGTGGCCGCCGGCCCGCAGAGCCCGGCGGCCACCACCGGGACCATGGCCAGCCAGCTGACGGACGCGAACGTGGCGGGGGTGGCCGCGTCCACGCCCACCACCGCCGCGAGCACCGCCAGCGGCACCAGCCAGGACCGGTGGCCGTACCTGATCAGCACCGGCAGCCGCGGCCCCGGCTCCTCGACGGAACGCGCCCGCAAGCCGTCCCTCCCGTTCTCGCGACGTCCCCCGCTGTTCGGGCGCCCCGCCCGGCGCGCAGCCGCCCGGCGGAGGTTGCGCCCAAGGTACGGGGCCCGGTCACGGCAGGGGCGGTGCGGCGGCGTGGTGGGTCCGGCGGTCGCACGTTCGGCCCAGTCGGAGCACCGCTCGCGACACCCCGCCCGGCCCGCCACCGCTCCACCGCGTGCGGCTTTCCGAGTGAGGGGGCAGGGTGGTGCCGTACGGACCTGCCCGAACCACGCGGCGCCACCGGTGACCCGGCGGCCGGCCGAAGGAGGCGCCATGCGCACCCTGAAGATCCCCCGTCGGAGCCTGGCCCTGGCCGCGGCCCTCGCCGCCCTGCCGACCGCCGCGCTCGTCGCCCCGGCCCAGGCCGCGACCGGTGCCCGGGCCGCGACCGCCGCCGCGCCGGTGTCCTTCGTGGAGCTCCCCGAGACCGCGCTGCCGCGCGACCACGCGACCCGGCCGATCACCGTCACGTACCGCAACGACTCCTCGGCCGACCGGACGGTGGCCCCGCAGATCCTCGTCGAGTCGCCGGACAACGGGCCCTTCCTCAACCCGGCGAGCATCCGGATCGAGGTGCTCTCCCCCGACGGCCACTGGCGCGCCATTCCGCTCGGCAGCCAGACCGGCACGCTGTACACCCGGCTCGTCCCGGCCAAGACCGTCCTGCACGGCCACCAGACCCTCACCGCGCACTACCGGGTCACCGTGGTCGGGAAGGCGCCGCTCCAGGGCACGGTCGAGCCCCGGGTGGCGCTCTACCGCTGAGTCACCGGCTGCCCCGAGCCGGTGCCACGGGACACCGGCTGCCCCGGGTCACCTGCGGCTCAGGGCAGCTGCACCGGGGTGAAGGTGCCGGCCGGGGTGCCCGCCAGCGCGCCGTCCATGGCGTCGCGCCAGATCGGGCCGGCCAGGGTGCCGCCGAAGGCCTGGCCGACCACCTGGCCGCCGATCCGCTGGCCGTCCAGCGGCTTGGGGTTGTCGGTGTCGCTGACCACGGTCGCGCCCGCCATCTCCGGGGTGTAGCCGACGAACCACACCTGGCGGCTGTCGTTGGTGGTGCCGGTCTTGCCCGCGCTGTCCCGGCCGGTGAGGCCGGCCGTCTGCCCGGTGCCGTCCTCGACCACGCCCTTGAGCATCGCGCTGACCGTGTCGGCGGTGCCGGCCGACATCACCGCCGAGCAGTTCGCCTGCGGCACCGCGAGCGGCTTGCCGTCGGGGCCGGTCACCGAGGCGATGGCGGTCGGCGCGCAGTAGGTGCCGTGGGCGGCGAAGGCCGCGTAGACGGCCGCCATCGTCAGCGGGGTCAGGTCGTTGCTGCCGAGCGTCATCGACGGGACCACCTGGAGCTTCTCGCCGCCCGCCTGCTGGGTGATGCCCAGCTTGTTCGTCATCCGCGCGACGTTGCACAGGCCGGTGTCGGCCTCCAGCTTCGCGAAGTAGGTGTTGACGGACTGCGCCATGGCCGACTTCATGTCGAACCGGCCGGTGAGGCTCTGGCTGTCGTTGTGCACCTGCCCGGAGGACGGGAACCTCCCGCCCGAGCAGTCCGTCATGGCCGGCCACGGGATGCTGTAGTCCGTGGTGTAGGCCTGGTCGGCCGGGATGCCGCTCTCCAGGGCCGCCGCCGCGACGACCGGCTTGAAGGTCGAGCCGGTCGGGAACCCGAGCCCGCCGCCCATGGCCTTGTCGGCGTTGTAGTTGATCTGGGTCTGGTGCTGCTTGCCGTCGACGCCGTACGGGCGGCTCTGGCCCATCGCCAGGATCTTCCCGGTGCCCGGCTGGACGATGCTCATCGCGGTCGCCGCCTGGTCGCCAGCGTCGACGTGGCCGGTGACCGAGGCCTGGAGCGCCGCCTGGGCCTTCGGGTCGAGCGTGGTGCGGATCTGCAGGCCGCCGCGCTTCCAGACCGCCTGCCGCTCGGCGGCCGACGCGCCGAAGGCCGGGTCGGTGAGCACCGTCTCGCGCACGTAGTCGCAGAAGAAGCCCTCGCCCTGCTTGGCCAGGATGCACCCCTGCTGCGGCGCCTGGACGTTCAGCCCGAGCGGGGCGGCGATCGCCTGCCGGGCCTCCTCCTGGGTGATGTGCCCGTATCCGGCCATCTTGCGCAGCACGGTGTCGCGCCGCTCCTTCGCCGCCGTCGGGTTGACCGTCGGGTCGTAGCCGGTCGGCGACTGCACCAGGCCCGCCAGCAGCGCCGCCTGCGGCAGGGTGAGGTCCGCGGCGTGCACGCCGAAGTAGCGCTGGGAGGCCGCCTCGATGCCGTAGGCCTGCTCGCCGAAGAAGGTGATGTTCAGGTAGTTGGTGAGGATCTGGTCCTTGCTCAGGGTCTCCTCGACCTTGATCGCGTACTTCAGCTCCTGGATCTTGCGGCCGACGGTCTGCCGCTGCGCCTCGGCGACCTTCTGCGGGTCGTCGCCCGCCTCCTCGACGAAGACGTTCTTCACGTACTGCTGGGTGAGGGTGGAGGCGCCCTGGGCGGTGGTGCCCGAGGAGGCGTTCTTGTCCAGGGCGCGCAGCACGCCCTTGAGGTCGATCGCGCCGTGCTCGTAGAAGCGGTTGTCCTCGGTGTCCACCAGCGCGGTCTTCACCAGCGGGGAGATCCGGTCCGCCGGGACGACCGTGCGGTCCCGGTCGTACACGGTGGCGATCGTGCCGCCCTGGGCGTCGAGGATCGTCGTGGCCTGGGACAGCGGAGGGGTCTTGAAGTCGTCGGGCAGGCTCTGGAAGTCGTCCGCCGCCGACTGCGCGCCGAGCCCGACCGCCGCCACCGCGGGCAGCACCATCCCCGCCGCCACCACCCCGGCGACCACGCTGACCGCGACCAGCCGCGTCCCGTGTCCCAGCTTCCGTATGCCCGCCACCACCCGCAGTTCCGCCATGACGCGTGACCGTACGCGGCGCAGATGAGGAACTCCTTGGAAGCCCGGCCTGCCGCCGGGCGCGGACGGCGCACCCGGCGGCAGGCCCGTGGGGCGGGGTCAGCAGGCCTTGACGTACCAGACCGGGGCCCAGTTGGCGTTGGGGTCGCCGTAGGGGGCGCCGGGCGTGGTGTAGATGAGGTTCTTGTACTTGTCGTACATCTTCGCCTTGGTGCCGGTGGACTGGTTGTTGTACCAGGACCCGCCACTGTTCAGGCCGTTGGGGATCTCCTGGAGGACGCCGCAGTCGCTGAAGCGGAACGCGAGCCCCTGGTAGTTGCTGTACTTGTAGCCACAGATGTAGCCCTTGTAGCAGTCGGACGGGGCCGCCGAGACGGCCGGCTGGGCGTTCGCCACGGGGGCGAGGAGCGTGGTCGCGGCGGCGAATCCGGCCGCGAGGACGATGCCGGCCTTGTGGACGAAGCGCATGGGGGACCTCCTGGGAGCAGTGACGTCGTGGTGCGGGCCGCCGGGTCCGGCGCCCGCACCTCAGTCTCGGAGTCCGGGGCACCGCCGCTCGACGTGTTTCGGCCTGGCCCGAATCACGGACGCACCGCTCAACTCCCCTACGAACCGGGCACATCGGGAACGTCGGGCGCGTCGCCGAGCAGCCCGAGGCCGAGGGCGGTCGGGCTGTGCAGCGCGGTGTTGCGGTACCGGGAGGTGCCGATCAGCCTGGCCTCGCGCAGCACGGTGGCGTGCTCGCTGGCGCTGGAGGGGGTGATCCCGGCGAGGGCGGCGAGCTCCTTCGTCGAGCAGCCCGGGTGGTCGGCGATCACCCGCAGCACGGCGGCCCGGGTGCGCCCGAGCAGGGCGGTCACGGTGGGCCCCGACCCCGCCGGGGCCGGCTCGGGGCCGAGCAGGTCCGGCCAGCCCGCGGGGCGGCCGTCGTCGATCGGGAAGGTGACCGCGGGCTGGGGCAGGCCGTGGGAGTCGTCGCTGACCATGGCCCGCTTGGCGAACACCGAGGGGGCCAGCAGGACGCCCTGCCCCTGGAGCCGCAGGTCGTGGTCGACCCTGCTGCGGACCTCCAGCACCGGCGGCTTCCAGCGCATCCACCGGGGGCTGGCGCCGGCGAGCAGGAGCTCGACGCCCCCGCCGAGGAACTGGCGCATCCGCACCGCCCGGTCCGCGGCGTAGCAGTCGGTGATCCGCGACCAGTAGCGGCCGACCAGGTGCTCGTAGAGGAGGCCGAGGCTCTGGGCGAGTTCCTCGCGCAGCGCGCCGTCCTCGGCCAGGCGGCGGGCCCACCCGGGGACGGGCTGGTGCTCGGCGATCGCGGCCAGCTCCGCCGCGACGAGCCGGCCCGGGGTCGCCCGTACCCGCTCCAGCAGCTCCTCCGGCCGGCCTGCCACCGCGGGCATCAGGAAGGTCGGCCCCCAGCCGTCCGCCGGTGCCAGGGAGAGCGCCATCCGGGCCCGCTCGGGCAGCCGCCCCAGGACGCTCCGCCGCCACGGGTCCAGCCGCGCCGCGCGGCTCCGGTCCTGTAGGGCCCGCGCCGCGGCCAGGAGTTCGGCGAACGGCATCGGACCCGCTGGCCGGGTCCTGGCCAGGTCCTGGGAGGTGAAGTGGATCCGGTAGACCATGGGTTCCCTCCGGTGGCGGGCGACGGGGTCAGGTGCGTTTGAAGAACTCCACCTCCGCGAGCGCGATGGCGCGGCCGGGGCCGGTCCCGGCGGCCTCCCGGACGGTGAGCTTCACTTGAGTGACGTCGCTGATCCCGGTCTGGACGGTCTGCGGGCCCGGCTGGTCGTTGAGCGGGACCTGCTGGGTGTGGACCTCGCCGTCCTTCCCGGTGACCTCCAGGGTGAGGACGACGGGGCGGGCCTGCTGCTGGAACTGCTGGGGCTCCGGGGACGCCCCGGTGTGGACGATCAGGTCCACCAGCCGGAACGGGCTGCGGAAGGAGAAGGTGACGGAGTCCCCGATCGCGGGCGCGCCCCAGTAGGTGTTGCTGAGGCCGTCGTCGGCCAGGGTGGCCGGGTGGCCCTCGACGGCGGCGCTCGCCGAGGTGGCGGCGGGGGCGATCGGCGCGGTGCCGCGGACCTTGTCCAGGACGTCCTGGAAGACCCGCTGACCGGCCGGGAAGAGCAGGACCCCGGCCACGACCACCGCGACGAGCGCGAGCAGGGCGATGGTGCGGCGCAGCGCGTTGCCCGAGCCGCCGATCCGCACCCGGCGCCGGAACGGCCAGCGGGTGCGCCACCAGGGCAGTTCGGCGACGGCTTCGGTGGGGGTCAGCGGTGCGGCGCAGCGGCGGCAGAACTTCCGCCCGGGCAGGTTGGGCGTGCCGCAGCTGGGGCAGGGCGGGCCGTCCTGGGTCTCGACGGCCTCGGTCGCCCGGCTGACGGGGCGGGGCGCGACGGGCTTGGCGGGCTGGACGGCCACCGGGTCGGCCGGGGCTGCGGGGGCCTGCGCACCGGGGACCTGCGCTGCGGGGTCGGGGGCCGGGGTCCGCGCGGGGGCCGGCCGTACGGGGGCGGTCGCGGGGCGCGCGGGGTCGGCGGCGGCCGGGGGTTCGGCGGCCGGGACGGGCGGTTGCGATGCTTCGACCCGCTCCTTCGCCTCCTGCTTCGCCTCGCCGTCCTTGGCTTCCGGTTCGGCGCGCGCCGTCCGGCGCGAGGCGCTTCGCCGTACGGGTTCGGCAGGCGCGGAGGCGGGCTTCGGCTCGGGCGCGGGCGTCGGCTTGGGCGCAGGCGTCGACTTCGGCGCGGGAGCAGGCACCGGCTCCGCCTGCGCGGCCGCGGGCGCGGCCGGCGCGGCGCCGGCGGTGCGCGACCAGCCGAGGTAGGCGCCGCAGTTGCCGCAGAAGTCGTCCCCCTCCCCGTTGGCCGTTCCGCATTCGGGGCACACCGGCATTCGTCAGCCCTCCGCTCGCCCGGGTGGGCCGGGCAGGATCTCCACCCGGCAGGTCAGATGGACCGGACAGCCGGTCCTGACGACGGACCGCACCTGGTCCTCGTCCGGTTCCGCTCCGCGCAGCGGCCAGACCCGGACCAGCAGCTCGCCGCTCGGCGCGGGCGGCAGCGGGGCGTCCGGGTCGGCGGACCAGGAGGCGCCGCCGCCGTCCACGATCTCGGCGCCGACGCCGAGCACCAGCCGCAGCCGTTCGGTGAGGCCGCGCCGGGTGCCGCGCCAGCGGTGCAGTTCCACCGCGCGCCCGACCACGGCGCGGCGCACCTCCACCGGCCAGGCCGGGTCGACCTCGACGGCGACCCAGGAGGCCAGCCAGTCGAGGAAGTCGGCGGGCGCGAGGCCGGGTTGGAAGTAGGCGGGCAGGTTGTCCAGGGTGGCGAAGACCGGGGCGAGGACGGTGTCCAGGCCGGACGTGAACCGCTGGGCGAAGTCGTCCTCGGCGAACATCGCGGGCAGCAGTTCGCCGATCGGGTGCGGGCTGGGCAGCCCGGGGACGGCGGCTCTGGTCATGACCGCCCGTCCTCGGCCTGCGCGGTGACCACGACCTGGTGCTGGTGGGAGAAGACCAGGGCGTCCGGCGGGACCTCGACCCGCTCGGTCGGCGCGCCCCGGCGGCCGGTGATCGGGTCGGCCGGGAACAGCCGCAGTTCGTCGACGCCCGCGACGGCGGCCACCCGCTGGAGCACCGCGAACACCTCCCCGTACTGCACCGCCCGGCCGAACGGCCAGCCCGTGCCGTCGGCGCCGCCGCGCAGCGGGTTGAGGTACCGGTACAGCGCGGCGAGCACCTCCTCGCGGACCCGGTCGGGGTCGGCGGCGCGGGTGGTGAGCCGGGCGACCACCGTCACGCCCTGGTAGGCGGGCGGCTGGACGACCAGCCGGGTGCCGATCAGCCGCCGCTCGTCGAGGGCGGTCGCGACGGCGGCCAGCACCTGGTCGTCGGGGATCAGCTGCTCGAAGCGCAGCCGGTCGCCCTCGTCCGCGACGGCGTCGGGGACGACCAGCACCCGCACCGCGCCCGCCTCCCCGCCGGTGGCGGGCACGCAGCTGATCCGGGCGGCGGACGGCGCGGCCTGCCGGGCGATCAGCTCGAAGTCCCCGGCGGTGACGGCACGTTCCTGCAGGCGCAGCTGGTGCGGGGCGCGGGCCTTGGCGTTCTCGACGGTCTCGCCGTCGACCCCGCCGCGGGCCGCCTCCCGGTTGTCGACCCGGGCGATGTACGGGACGGAGCTGCGCAGCACTGTGATGGTGCCGCGGGCGACGTTGCCCGCGATCCCGCCGCCGGTGCGGTAGCGCGGGACGCGCAGGTGGGCGCCCTTGGGCGGGACGGCGCCGAAGGCGCGCAGGCTGCCGTCCGGTTCGCGGACCGCGGGCGGGAAGAGGAACTCGCCGGTGGTGGCGTCCAGCACCACGTGCCGGTCGGTGGGCGAGGACTCGCCGAAGTGCTCGACGACCGTCCACCGTTCCCAGCCCTCGCCGGCCGCGACCTCGACCACCGGGGGCTCGCCGTCGAGCAGCACCGGGGGCCGGGCGAGCCGGAAGCGCTGGCCCGCGACGCCCTCCGAGGTGCCGAGCGGCGCGTCGGTGACGGTCTGCGCGTGGACGGCGGTGACGGTGCCGCCGACGGTGAACACCTCGGCCCGGCGGATGGTGGGCGACTCGGAGTAGAACGGCTGGCCCGGCTGCGGCTCGGTGACCCGGCAGCGCAGCCAACCGGCCCGCCGTCCGGCGACCACCGAGGCGGTGTGCCCGGCGGGCACGAAGACGACCACCTCGCCGGGCCGGTTGAGGCCGCCGGTGGTGTCGCTGCCGGTCTCGCAGGCGATCCAGCGCGCGCCGTCCCAGACCTCCCAGGCCAGCGGCGGCTGGCGCGGGTCGACGCCGACGCCCTCGACCCGGCTGTCCAGCCGGACGACCAGGATGCAGCGCGGCACCACGGCCGGCAGGGCGAAGAGCATGGCGTCCCCGGCCACCGGGCGCTGCTGGAAGCACCGGACGTCCGCGCCGTCGGCCAGTCGGGCCGTGCCGTCGGACTGCTCCCCGGAGGCGGAGACGGTGACCAGCCGCTCCAGCGAGCTGGGGACGACCGGCAGGTCCTCGGCGGTGGAGAGGACCACCGCCTCGTCGGTCTCGGTGCGCAGCGTGGAGACCTCGGTGCCGGCCCGCAGCAGGACGGTCTCGGTCTGCGGGGCGGAGAGCCAGAAGTCGACCTCGGCCCGGGCCGCGGCCGGCGGGAAGAGCCGGATGCCGAGCAGGTCGAGGAAGGCGGCGTAGTTCTTCTCCGGCACCCGGTTCAGCCGGTAGAGCAGCTGGTCCACCAGGTAGGCGAAGGTCTCGATCAGGGTGACGCCCGGGTCGGAGACGTTGTGGTCGGTCCACTCGGGGGCACGCTGCTGGACGTACCGCTTGGCCTCGTCGACGAGCTGCTGGAAGCGGCGGTCGTCCAGGTTCGGGGAGGGCAGGGCCATCAGTTCGCAGACCCCTCGGCCGAGTTCGGGTGTTCCGGGATGGTGTAGAAGGGGAAGACCAGGTTGCGGCGGTCGTTGGTGGCCCGCACGGTGTAGTGGACGTCGATGTAGAGGGTGCCCTCCTCGACGCTGTCGAAGGCGATCACCACGTCGTCCACCTCGATCCTCGGTTCCCAGCGTTCCAGGGCGATGCGCACCTCGCGGGCGATCCGCCCGGCGGTGGTGCTGTCGCCGGTGGCGAAGACGTACTCGTGGATGCCGCAGCCGAACTCCGGGCGCATCGGCCGCTCGCCGGGGGCGGTGCCGAGGATCAGCCGGATCGCCTCCGCGAGTTCGCGGTCGCGCTCCACCAGGGCGATGCCGCCGGTGGCGTTGACGCGCAGCGGGAAGGCCCAGCCGCGGCCGATGAAGCTGCCCGTCATACGGCGCCGCCGATCAGCACGTTGAACGCGCCGACGGTGACGGTGGCGCCGCAGGTGGTCTTGTCCCCCACGCGGGCCGCGGGCAGGCCGCCGATCAGCACCACTCCCCCGGCGAGCGCGCCCGGGGAGGGCAGCACCACGTCGCCGGGGCCCAGGGCCAGGTGCGGGGGGACGACGCAGGCGTGGACGGTGCCGACGACGGCGGCGGGGCGGCCGCCGATCAGCACGGTCGCCACCTTGAGGGCGCCCGGCGGCGGGGTGGTGAGGGCGCCGCCGTGATCGGTCAGGTCGCCGGTCCGGGCTGCGGGGGGCATGTGCGGTCTCCGTTTCGGATGGTGCCCGCTGGTCGTGGGGCACTCGTCTACTGCCAAGTGTCTGTGACGATACGTCAGTTGATCCGGACGATGGCCCCCTTGAGCACCGCCTCGGCGCCGCCTTCCACGGTGACCGCCGTCGTGCCCCGGACGGTGACCGATCCGCCGCGCACGTCCACCGTGCCGGTGCCCGCGTCCAGGGTGATGCCGGAGGGGGAGAGCCGCACGGTGCTGCCGGCCGCGCCGCCGAGGCCGTGGACGGTCAGCACGATCTCGCCGCGCTGCTGGTCCAGCTTGACCTCCAGCTTGCCGTCGCCGCTCGCCAGCCGGACGCCGGACTTGCCGCCCGGCACGTCCAGCAGCTCCATCCGGTGGCCCGAACGGGACACCACGGAACGGCGGTTGACCTTGCCGGAGCCCGTGTCGACCAGCGGCACGTCGTGCGGGGAGGGCCGGTCCACGCCGTTGTAGAGCCCGCCCAGCACGTACGGGCTGTCCAGGTCGCCCTGCTCGAAGCCGACCAGCACCTCGTCGTTGACCTCGGGGCTGACCACCCCGCCGCCGCCGGCGCCGCCCCACTGCACGGTGCGCACCCAGTCGGAGACGTAGGTGTCGTCCAGCCAGGGGAACTTGAGCTTCACCCAGCCGCGCTGCCCGCCGCCCGGCTCCCGGACGTCGGTGACCACGGCGACGGCCAGGCCGGGTATCCGCGGCCCGCGCGGCGGCGCGTTGCCACCGCTGGTCAGCCCGGCCAGCGAGCGGTCGGGGGCCGCGCTGACCACCACGGTGGTCCGGTAGCCGCGGAACGGTTCGAGCAGGTGGCGCACCCCGGTGGCGGTGTAGCGGCCGGAGAAGGCGGCGCCGACGTTGCCCAGGGCGACCGCGGTGCCCGCCCGCAGCCGCGGGTTGCCCTCGGCGACGACCTCCAGCTCGCCGAAGCCGGCCGCCACCGAGGCGGCCAGCGACCGGGCCACCGAGGCGGTCTCCGCCTGGGTGCGGTACGGGGTGTCGGCGACGGTCAGCCGGGCCCGGCCGGGGAAGGCGGAGGTCACCGCCGAGGGGCTCATCCCCGGCTGCACGGTCTGCGACGTCACCGCGGGCTCGGTGGCGACCAGGGCGCTCTTGGTGGTGACGTTCCAGCCGCGCGCCTCGACGGTGTCCGCCCCTCCGGCGCCGGTCAGCACACCGCGCAGCTCCAGCAGGTTGCGCCCGTACTCCAGCACCAGCGGGTTCTGCGGCGCGGGGGTGGAGGGGGCCGGCGCGCCGGAGGCGGGGTCGGGCTTGACGAACTCCAGCTTCCCGTCGTCGTCCACCCGCACCTGGGCGCCGCTCTCCTGCGCCAGGAACTGGAGGAACTCCCAGTCCGGGACGTTGGCCTGGGAGAGCTGCTGGTGGACGACCGGGAAGGCGTCGACCCGCCCGCAGGTCAGGCCCGCTCCGGAGGCGACCTCGCGGACGATGTCGGCGGTCGTCATGTTCCGGAAGGCCTTCACCCGGCGCCCGCGCATCAGCCGGTGGGTGACGGCCGAGGCCCGCACCACGGTGTACGAGCCCGTGGTGTCCACCTCCAGCTCCAGCGCCGTCACCTCGCCGGTGAACAGCCGCGCCCGGGTGTTCCCCTGGACGGTCACCACGGACACCTTCAGCGGGGTGCCGATGGTGATGCCGGTGGCGGAGAGGAAGGTGTGGTCGGCGTCCCGGAAGGACAGCACGGCGGTGTCGGGCAGGCCGACGCTCTCCTCGATGTCGCAGGAGACCAGCTGGGTCGCCCAGATCGGCGGCAGCGGGCCGGGCGCCTCGACGACGGGGTCGGCGGCGAAGGAGCGGCCGCCGCGGGCCTCGGGCGTGGTCATGGCCGTACCCCCTGCGCGGAGCCGCTCGGGGTCCGTCCGCTCTGGGTGAGCTCCTCGATCCCCGGCACGATCAGCTCGGCGCCCGGGATCAACGCCAGCGGATCGTCGATGTCGTTGGCCTCCGCGATGGTGCGCCAGGCGGTGGCGTCCCCGTAGGCGCGCCAGGCGAGCAGCGGCAGGCTGTCGCCGGCGATCACCCGGTGGGTGCTGCGGGCCTCCGGCGAGCCCGAGGTCGGGTTCTGGCCGGCCGGGTCGACACTGGCCTCGTCGATGGTGAGCGAGCAGACCGCCCGCAGCGGCTTCCCATCGACGTCGAAGAGCGAGTAGGTGACCGAGAGGCCGGTCAGCACCCCGTTGAACGACGTGGTCTTCAGGGTGCCCCAGTCCAGCCTGATCCACGGGCTGGCCGGGGTCTTGCGCGCCAGGCTGGCCGGGGTGGGCACGCAGGCCGTCATCAGCTGCTCCACCGCCCGCTCCACCGAGTTGTCGTGGGTCGCGGTGGAGTCCAGGAACACGTCGAGGGAGAGCGAGCGCGGACCGCTGCCGACGAACTCGGGCAGCGCGGACTCGCCCGCCATGCGGGACGGGGTGCGCCGCCACTCGGTGGTCTTGCGCAGCACCAGGGTCGCCGGGTTGAACTGGAGCCGGAGCTGCGCGAGCGTGCCGCCGGGCTGGGCGCCGACCGTGGACGGTGGCTCCATGATGGTCAGTTGGGCCCGGGTGACGCTCGCGGGGACCGCTGGGGACATCCTGGTGCTCCTTCCGTGGGTCGGGCCGTCGGGCGGGGGTCGGGTAGGCGGGTGGTCGGGTCAGAAGGGGCGCAGGCCCGCGTGGGCGATCTCCAGGGTCTCCATCGCGGCCTGGGAGTTGGCCGGGTCGAAGGACGGGCCCTCCCAGCGCACCGGGACGATCCCGAGCACCTGCCAGCCGACGATCCGGCTCAGGTCCGGCCGCAGCGCCACGATCTCGCCGTCCTTCGGCTCGACCTTGCGGACGATCTCGGACAACCAGCGGGCGATCTTCGTCGTATCGGCGGTGACCGCCCGGGTCAGCGTGATGTTCGTCCAGGTGATGCGGCCCGGCAGCTGCCAGGCGAAGCCGTTGTTGCCGCCCTCCGCGTACTGCTCGATCTCGACCTGGGCGCCGAGTCCCGAGCAGGTGGTGAACTCACCCAGGTCGTTGCCGCCGATGGTCAGGCTGAAGAACACACTGGTCGCGAAGATGGTGTCGGTCATCGGTTCGGCTCCCTGCTCCCTTGCTTCCGATCACGTCGCCGCGGCCCGCTGGCGGCCGTCCGGCTGGTGTGCGTCGTTCTGGTGTGCGTTTCCCGCTCCGCGCTCAGCGGCGCATGTCGTACGGCTTGCCGCCGCGCTCCCGGCCCCTGCGCAACTCGGTGCGCAGCAGCCGGCCGACCGGTTCGACCAGCCGCCGGGCCAGTTCGTCGAGGTCGGCGGGGTCGGCGGACGACGCGGCGGGCGGTCCGCCGGGGGCGTTCCCCGGGGTGGTCGCGGCCGTCGAGGCGGCCGGGGACGGCGCTGCGCGCTGCACCGTGGTGGGCGTACGCGCCGGGACGGCGGTCAGCGGCACCCCGGTCAGGCCGTTCTGCTCGGCCACCCGCTGCAACAGCCGCGCCGTGGCGGGCGAAGGCGGGGCGGGCGCGGTGACTGCGGCGTTGGCGGCCCTGGTGGCGGTGGTGGCGTGCCCGGTGGGCAGGGCCCGTGACACGACGAGCGCGGGTGCGCCGGAGGGCCCGGTGGCGGCCGGGACGGCGGGCTGCTGCGCCGGGGACGGCTGCGGGGGCCGGGACGTCGCCGGGAGGCGCTGGACCGGCGCGGCCGTCACGGGCCTGAGCCGGACGACCGGCGGGCGTGGGGCGGCGGCCGCCGCCGTCGTGGACGCCGTACCGGGGGTGCCGGGGCTCGGGCGGCCTGCCGACGTCGGCATGGCGGAACGCTGCAACGCCGGGGCGCTCGGGTTCGGGACCACCCCACGGGGTCGGTCGGGCACGGCGTACGACGGGTTCGCGGGTCCGGCTGCGGTCGGGCCGGTGCCTGGCTGCGCTGACGGGTGCTCCGCCGCCCGGTCCGACGACCGCCGGGAGAACGCGCGTTGCACGGCAGCCATGACCCCGCGCGACGCCCCCGCATCGGAGACGGCCGCCGCCGGGGTGCTGAACCGCGCCGGGGGGCCGAACCTCGCCGGGCCCGCCTGCGGAGCCGACGTCCTGGCGGTGGCACCGCTGCCATCCCCGGTGCCCGACGGGCGCCGCACCTGCGCACGCGCGTGCTGCGGAGCACCCGTGGCCGGCGCGGCCGCCGCTCCGCCGTCCGTACGGGAGGCGAGCGCGTTGGGCCAGACGGCCGGGACCACGGGCTTGGCGGGCGCCGTGCCCGCGCCGGTGGGCACGGAGGTGCCGGTCGCGGGCGGCGCCGGCGGAGTGGCGAGGGCGACCGTCATCCGGCGATCGCCGAGCAACCCGCGCCGCTGGCCGATGAGTTGGACGGCGCGCTGCACGCCCAGACCGCCGGAAGCCGGACGTGCGGGAACCGTCACGGGAACCACCTGGCCGCTGCCACCTGCGGGCGCGGCGCCCGCAGGGCGGGGCCGGGCGCCGGGGACGATCGGCTGCGCGGAGGTACCCGGCCGCCGCTCCGGGCCGCCGCCGGACGGCGAGGCGGCGGGGGTGCCCGTCGTTGCCTGCGGGGCCTCGGAGGCTGCCGGGCGTCCGGCGGCCGGTCCGCGATGGCTGCGTTCCCCCTGCGGGTGCGCACCGTGGGTGCCGGCAGCCGGGCTGGTCGAACCCGCCGATCGTCCGCCATCACCGCTCCGGGACAGGGAGTTGGGCTCCGCCGGGCTGTCGCCGGGCTGCCCGACGGCGCGCTGCACGGGCAGCCCCTCACCGGCCACCGTCGAGGTGACGGCAGGGACGGCCTGGCCTGCCGCCGGAGGCGTGATCCGCTGGACCGGTCGGCGCCCGCCGAGCAAGGGAGCGGCGCCCCCCGCCACGGCCGCCGTCGGCGGCAGCGCGTCGAGCGGCGCGCCCAGGCCCCCGCGCGTCCGGGCAGGGGCCGGGTCGGGCTGGGTCGGTGCTGACGGCGCGGGCGAGGACGTCGCACGCTGGACGGACGTACCCTCGGCGGTCCCGCTCCTGCGGGCGGGGGCCGGGTCGGGTTGGGTCGGCGCTGACGGCGCGGGCGCGGACGTGGTGCCCTCGACGGTCCCGCCCCGACGGGTGGAGGTCGGGTCAGGCTGCGCCGACGCGGCACGACCGGGAGCCGGTGCTGACGGCGCGGGCGAGGACGTCGCACGCTGGACGGACGCGCCCTCGACGGTCCCGCTCCTGCGGGCGGGGGCCGAACCGGACTGGGCAGGCGCGGCACGTTCGGGAGTCGGCGAGGACGTAGCGCGCTGGACCGGCGCACCCTCGACAGTCCGGCCGCTACGGGCGGGGGCCGAACCGGGCCGATCCGACGCGGCACGACCCGGGGTCGGCGACGACGAGGGTGCGGGCGCGCCGGTCCCGGACGGCGCGCGCTGGACGGATGCGCTCCCGGCGGACCCACGGTCGGGCCGCACCGGTGCCGAGTTCCCCGACCCGGAGGCCGTACGGGCACGGCGGGCAGGGGTGGTGGCGGCGTCACGGCCCCCGCCGCCGGACGGCCGGGCGCCATCGGTCCCGCCCGCCTCGGGGCCGGTGGGCCCTGGGTCGGCGGCGGAGACAACGGGCATGGCCGGCGCACCCGAAGGGGCGTCAACGGCCCGGGGGCCGCCGGTGGCCAGGGGCGAGGCGCTGGCGGGCAGCGCGGTCAGGGGTGCGCCGAGGACCGGGCGGGCGGCCGCGCCACCACCCGACACGGCGGCGCGCTGGACCACCCCCGCGCCCCGTTCGGGCACAGCGGCGGCTCCCGCACCCGGCGGCGTCCGTACGACAGCCTCGGGGTTCGCGGACGGCCGCGAGCCGTCGGCGGATTCGGCCGTCGCCGCCGCGAGTGGCGGCGGCGCGTCCGTGGCCCGGCTCGACGGCTCGGCGACGGCATCCCGCCTGCCGACCGCCCCCGGGACGGCCGTCACCGGGCGCACGGGCAGGGCCCGGGGGCGCCGTGCGACGGTCAACGGTGCGCTGACGGAACGCGGACGGACCGGACGCTCGGCCCCGTAGGGACGCGAGGAGGCGGCGCCCGCAGCGGGCGTCACCCCGGCAGGAGCCGACCCACCGGGCGTCCCGACGTCATTCGCCGACACCACGGGACGAGGCGAACTCCCCCGCACCCCAGCGGACTTCGGCTCACCGTGCTCCGCCGCCCCGGCTGCCGTGGCCGCAGGCCCCGGCGCACCGCCGTCGGCCTTGACCGTACGCGCCGGACGCGGCCCCGAGCGCACCGGAAGCCGCCGCAGCCGGACGGACCGCTGGACCGGCCGGGCCGCCGCCGGCTCCCCGCTCTCCACGGGCTCTTCCGCCCCGGACTCCCTCGGGAGGACCGGCACGACGAGTTCGTCCCCGCCCGTGCGGACGGGCGCCGGAGAGCCCGGCCCGGCCACCGCCCGCAGGATGCCGGCCGGCGCGGTCGGGAGGACCGCGTGGCCGAGCGGCCCGCAGAGCGAGGGGTCCTGCCACGCGCTGAGCCGGGACCGGAACCTCAGGCCGTCGCTGACGCCGTGGCCCGGCCCGGCCAGGGTCGGGACCAGCGGCGCGACCGCGCGCCAGCCCCCGTCCCCGGCCGCCCGGCGCCGCTGAACGACCTCGCCCGTACCACCGGGCGCACCCTCAGCACCGCCGGACGCGCCGTCGCCGACAGCGGCGTCGCCGCCGCCCCGACGCCGGCCGATCCAGTCCCGAAGCCCCACCCGGCTCACCCGCCTTCGCTGATGCGGGTGTTGAGCCGGGCGATCTCCCTGACCCACTGCCCGCGTTCGCGGTGGGTCAGGTCGAGGATGTCCTCCCGCTGCCAGTGGAAGTGGTAGGCGATGTACGCGATCTCCTCGTACAGCCGAGCAGGCGCGTACGTCACGATTCCCCCAGGCGCCCACCGGCGAGGTCGACCTCGAAGGCGCCGTCGCAGTGCGGGCAGGTCACCGCGGCGCGCGTGTGGCCTTCGCTGTTGATCCGCTGGTAGAGGTCCTGGAGGAAGGCCACGTCGGTGGCGTACATCCGCTCGACGATCCCGGCGTGCACGTCGGTGAGGTCGCCGAGCCGGGTGATCACGTGGCTGAGCAGCACCACGCTGAGGTAGGCCGGGTTCTCCTTGACCCGCAGGTCGATCTGCGGCATCAGCTCGTCACGGGCGGTGGCCAGGCGCATGGCACCGTGCCGGTGCACGGTGCCGTCGTCGTCCACGTACCCGATCGGCAGCTCGAACTCGAACTCGGTGTGCGGCACCCGCCCCCGGGGCTGCGCCGCCGCCGCTGCCGCCGGGGCCTGCTGCTGCGGCGCGGTGTTCTGGGGGGCCGGAGCCCGTTCCAGCAGCTCCTCCAGGCCGATCTTGCGCCTCACTCGACCGAGATCTCCTCGAACACGATGGTCACGGTCTCGGTGGCGGCGCTGGACTCGCCGGCGCTGAGGGTCGGGCCCTCCCAGCGGCTGGCCCAGGCGTTGAGGAGCTGGATGCGCCGCAGGGTGGCACCGGTGGTGTCCTTGACCTCGATGGTGAGGTTCTGCCGCGCGGTGTTGATCGCCCCGTTGTTGAGGGTCTCCTTGATCCAGTCCGTGAACGCGCCGCTCTTGTCCAGGCCGCGGGTGATGGTCACCTCGCCGGGGAGCCGGGCGCCGGGCTGCTTGCGGACGATCAGTTTGCCCTCTTGGGTCACCTGCTTGTACTCGACGACGTCCTGTTCGACCGTCAGGTTGCTGATCTCCTTGACGGACTCGACGTTGTAGCCGCCGAGTTGGACGCCGAATATGTGTGTGGAGAGCGGATCGCCTTCAGCCATGGGTCTGTGTCACCTTCCGATGCGAGGGGTGCCGAGGGTGCCGAGGAGCGGCACGGAGGGGTGGTGCCGACCGAGCCGGCCGGTCATTCGTTGACGAGGCTCGTGCTGTCGGAGAACTGGGACAGCCGGAACACCACGAACTCCGCGGGCTTCACCGGGGAGACGCCGATCTCGCAGATCACCTGGCCGAGGTCGATGGACTCCGGCGGGTTGTTGTCGCGGTCGCACTTGACGTAGAAGGCCTCGGCCGCGGTCTGGCCGAACAGGGCCCCCCGCCGCCACTCCTCGGTGAGGAACGCGGTGATGTTCCGGCGGATGCTGGACCACAGCCGGTCGTCGTTGGGCTCGAAGACCACCCACTGGGTCCCCAGGAGGATGGACTCCTCCAGGTAGTTGAACAGCCGGCGGACGTTCAGGTAGCGCCACGCCGGGTCGGAGGAGAGGGTGCGAGCGCCCCAGATCCGGATGCCGCGTCCGGGGAACGCCCGGACGCAGTTGACGCCGATCGGGTTCAGCAGGTCCTGCTCGCCCTTGCTGAGGCGCAGCTCCAGGTCCACCGCGCCGCGGATGACCTCGTTGGCGGGCGCCTTGTGCACGCCGCGCTCGGCGTCGCTGCGGGCCCACACCCCGGCGACGTGCCCGCTCGGCGGGACCAGCACGTTGCGGCCGCTCGCCGGGTCGAACACCTTGATCCACGGGTAGTAGAGCGCGGCGTAGCGGGAGTCGAAGCCCGCCTCGTCGTTGCGCCAGGTGCGCATCCGCTGGGCGTTGAGGCCGGGCGGCGGGTCCAGGACGGCGATCCGGTCGCCCATCTGCTCGCAGTGCGACATCACCGCCAGCTGGACGGTGCGCAGGCCCTCGTCGTCGAGGTCGCCGCGCTGGTAGGCGCTCATCAGGTCGGGGACCGCGACCATGGTGATCTCGTCGATCGCCTCCAGGCCGCCGAAGCCGGTCCGGGCGGCGGCGTCGCCGACGTACTCGGCGGGGTCGAGCCGGCCGGCCGGGGCCGCGGCCGGCGCGGGCGCGGCGGCCAGGGCGTGGCCGCGGCGCTCGGGGCGGCTCGGCGCGGTGCCGGGCTGTTCGGCGACGGCGACCAGCTTCGACTCGCGCAGCTGGGTGACGACGTAGCCCTTGGTGCTCTTGCGGGTCGAGACGTCGTACGTCTCGACGACCTCGGCGCCCCGGCGCACCAGCAGCCGGAACCGGTCGTCGGGGACGTTCTCGCCCTCCGCGTCGACGACCTCGACGGACACCTCGCCGCCCGCGCCGGGCAGGGCGGAGAAGAGGAAGCCGGCGATCTCGACGGGCGGGGCCGCGGTGACGGCGGGGGCGGCGCCGGGCGTCCGCCGGGCCGGGTCGCCGACCCGCACGACGTAGGCGGAGCCGCCGCCGTTGGCGAAGAAGCCGTACACCGAGTGGGCCAGGTAGGTGCCCTCGGTGAAGCCGCCGAACCGCTGGACGTACTGGTCCCAGTTGGTCACCAGTGTGGGCTCGTGGAAGGGGCCGGTCTCGGCGAAGCCGACGAACGCGGCGACGGCCGTGCCGACGCCCTCGATCGGCCGGGCACCGGACTGGACCTCCTCCACGTACACGCCCGGGGTGAGGTACGACGGCATACGCGCTCCTTCGGCTGGCCCTGCATTTTCGCCGGTCATTCGCCCCCGAGTCTGCTGCCCGGGCGGCACCCGGGGACATGTCCCCAGGTGCCGGACCGGGGGCAATGCCGCTGCCCCCGGCGGACACCGCCGTACGTACCCACCGGCCTCCGCCGCCCCGGAAGTGCTCGGCCGTGCCCGCTGGCCACGCGGGAGGCGCTCAGCCGTGCCCGGCGTCGCCGAGGACGCCCAGCCACGGCCCGAACTCGCTCGCCAGCACCAGCCGGCCGAGCTTGCGGTACTCGCCGACCACCGCGGAGACCAGCTGGGCCATGCCCAGCGGGGCGCCCGTCCCGGCGGCCAGGTAGGCCGCGGAGACGGCGCAGGCCCGGATGGAGCCGCCGGTGAGCTCGAAGTTCCGGGCGCAGTAGTCCAGGTCGAGGTCGTCGCCGCGGGGCACCAGCGGTCCCAGGCAGCGGTCCCAGAGCCGGCGCCGCTGCGCCTCGTCCGGGAGCGGGAACTCCGCGATGACGTCCAGCCGGCGGGTGAACGCCTCGTCGAGGTTGGCCCGCAGGTTGGACGTCAGCACCGCGATCCCGTCGAAGGACTCCATCCGCTGGAGCAGGTAGGCCGTCTCCACGTTGGCGTGGCGGTCGCGGGCGTCCTTGACCTCCGAGCGCTTGCCGAACAGCGCGTCGGCCTCGTCGAACAGCAGGACGCCGTTGACCTGGGCGGCCTCGGTGAAGATGCGTTCCAGGTTCTTCTCGGTCTCGCCGATGTACTTGTCCACCACGGTCGCGAGGTCCACCACGTACAGCTCCATGCCGAGTTCGGCGGCGACCACCTCGGCGGACATCGTCTTGCCGGTGCCCGACTCCCCGGCGAACAGGGCGACCACCCCGTTGCCCCGGCCGCCGCCCGGGCGCATCCGCCAGCTCCCGAGCACCTGGTCGCGGTGCCGGGCCCGCAGCACGAGTTCGCGCAGCCGGCCCGCGGTGGGGGCGGGCAGCACCAGGTCGGACCAGCCGACCGCGGGTTCGATCCGGCGGGCGAGCCGGGCCAGGCCCGCGCCGTTCTGCGCCCGCACCGCCGTCCGCAGGTCCTCGGCCCGCACCGGGCGGTGTTCGGCGGCCGCCGTCCGGGCCGCCACCGAGGCCGCGCGCGCCACCTGCTCCTGGTCCAGCCGGTACGCGGCGACGGCCTCGGCCAGGTCCTCGCTCAGCTCGCCGCCCGGCTGCCCGCCCAGCGCCTGGGCCCACTGCCCGGCGCGGTCGTGCTCCTGCGGCGGCGGGACGGTGACCACCACGGGGCTCCGCGCCGCCCAGGCCGGGTCCCAGACCTGGGGGCCGTGCACGACCAGCGGGACGCCGTCGAGTTCCGCGCAGAGCTCGCGCAACAGCGCGGCCCGCTCGGGCCGTTCGGGTTCGAGCCGGTCCAGCGGTCCGAGCACCACGCCGCCCCCGCCCAGCCGCGCCTCGCGGGCGAGCACCCGGACGGTGCCCTCCGGCCGGCGGGCGGCGAGCGCGGCGGCGTCGACCACCAGCGGCGGCGGGCCGTCGGCCGCGAGGGCGGCCACCGCGAGCGGGCCGGCGTGCCCGCCCCGGTCCAGCAGGTGCACCAGTCCGCCGTCGGCGGCCAGCGCGCGCAGCCGCTCGTCCGGCCGTTGGAGGCGGGGCCCGGGACCGGCGCGGTGGGCGAGCCCGGCGAGCGCGCCGTCCGGCTCGTCGTCGCCGAGCAGGTGGGCCGTCACCCGGTCCGGGACGCGCAGGGTGCGGGAGAGCAGCGGGCGGTCCGGCTCGGTGATCTCCAGCAGGCCGCCGGCGACCAGCGGGGACCGGGCGGAGAACCGGAAGCGGCCGGCGCCGGCCCCGGGCAGTCCGCACAGGTCGAGGGCCAGGCCGATGGTCGCCCGGCGGCGGGTCAGGTCGTCGTTGAGGTAGCCGTAGAGCTGTTCGAAGCGGGAGTCGAGGTCGGGGGCGAGCGCCACCAGCAGCAGGTCGAGGTCCACCGGGAGCAGGCCGAAGGCGGCGGTGAGCCGCCCGAGCCGGGAGCCGGGCGGCGGCGCGGGCCCGTCGCCGGGGTCCGCGGCGGCGCGGTGCACGGTGGCGGAGGCCGCCAGGATGCGCTCCACCGCGTCCGGGCCGAGGTACTGGCCGCGGTACGGGTCGTCCGGGTCCGGGTCGTCGGCGCGGCGTTCGCGCACCGCGGCGCGGACCCGCTGCTCGACCCGGTGCAGCCGCTCCCAGAGGGGGTCGTGGCCGGGCGGCGCACCGTCGACCGCCTCGTCCAGGTCGACACTCACAGCGTCCTGCCCCTCGTCCAGGTCCACGCTCATCGGGCCCTGCCCCTCGGCCTGCGGCCGGGCGGCAGCCCGCGGTCCCGGGGCGCGGCGAAGCCGTCAGGACCGGGGTCGGTGGCGTCCTGGTAGCGCAGTCGGCGGCCCGGGCCGTCGGCGGGCGGCGGGCCCGCCGGGGTGGTGTCGCCGGCGCGCAGCACCAGCCCCTCGGTGACGGGCGGTCCGGCCGGGGTGCGTCCGCCGGGCAGCGGGGCGAGCACCCGGAGGTCGACGGAGGGCCGCAGTTCACCGCCGAGCGAGGACCAGACGTCGGACACCGACGGCAGGCCGGTGTCGCGTCCCGCGATGTCCAGTCCGACGGTCAGTCCGAGTTCGGCGAGCGTGCCGGTGAGCAGCCGGGCGGGCAGCGTGTCGGTGGCGGTCAGGCACTGCAGCACCTCGGCGAGCAGCCGGTGTTCGTCCTGCGGCCGGTTGGTCCAGGCGGTGACCAGGTAGGCCAGCTCGAACCAGCGGGGCGCGGGGCGGTGGCCGGTCACCAGGCCGTCCGCGTCGTGCTCCGCGACGGTGCCGGCCTGTCGGCGGCCGGTGTCCTCGCGGAGCCCGTACAGGAAGACGCTGACGGTGGGGGCGTTGCGCCGGGCGGCGAAGTCCCGGGTGGGGGCGTCGAAGACGACTTCGATGCCGCGTTCGGGCAGCCCGGTCTCGGCGAGCAGCTGCCGCAGTGCCTCGTCGACCTCGTGGATCACCGGCGCTCCACCTCCCCGGGCGGGCCGATGCTGCCCTCGACGACGAGGAAGGGGCAGGTCACCGGGGAGAATCCGGGGCCTTCGGCGGTGATGGTGCGCGGCCCGGTCTCGTCCTTGGGGAGGATGAGCAGCTGGCCGGCGAAGGTGCCGTCGCCCTTCGGGCGGGTGGGGGCGGCCGCGGCGGTGATGCCGGGCTGCCAGGTGAACCGGACGGGTGCGCCGGGCGGGAAGTCCACGCCGCGCACCGAGGTGACGAAGCCGGGCTTGCCGATCGGCGGCACCGCGACGATGCGGGGCTGGAGGATGCGCAGCGGGGTGCCGGCCCGGTGCGGTCCGGGGGTGGCGTCGGTGCCGGTGGTGGTGAGCTCGGCGGTGATGGTGGTGTCCAGCGCCGCTACGGGTGAGAGCACCACCCGGACGACCGCGCTGCGGCCCGGGGCCAGGTCGCTCACCGTGCAGGTGCCGTTGCGGCAGCCGGGGGGCAGGGCCCCGGTGGGCACGCCGGCGGGCAGGCCGAGGGTCAGGCGCAGTCCGGTGGCGCGGGCCTGGCCGGTGTTGCGCACGGTGTAGCTGACGGTCACGCGGCCGCCGACGTAGCCGGGGTTGGGCTGGGCGCCGACGGTGATCTCCGGACCGGCCTGCGGCGGCGGTGCCGGGGCGGGGGCCGGGGGCGGCGGCGGTGCGGGGCTGGGCGTCACGGTCGGGGGCGGGGTCGTGGTCGGGGTGGGTGTCGGGGTCGGGGTGGGCGTCGCGGTCGGCGAGGGGGTCGGGCTCGGGCTCGGCGAGGGGGTCGACGGTTCCAGCACCGGTAGGAAGGTCCGGGCGGAGTCGTCGTCGGGGTACGGGTCGACGACCGTCCCGGTGACGGTCCAGCCGAAGTCCGGGACGCCGGGCCGGGTGCCGACCAGGGTGGCCTTGATCCGGACCACCTGGCGCGGGGTCAGGGTGCCGAGTTCGCAGCGCAGGGCGGCCGCGTCGCACGTCCCGGTCGGGGTGGTCAGCTTGTCGAGCCGGGCGCCGGTCGGCACCGAGACGGTGAGGGCGGTGCCGGGTGAGGGCGCGGGGCCCTTGTTGGTGACGGTGACGGTCACCTCGGTGCTGCCGTCGACGGGGACGGCCGGGGTCCGCTCGGGCACGCTGACCGCCAGGTCGACGGACTGCTGGACGGCCGGCTCCTTCTGGCGGCCCGGCAGCCGCCAGTCGAGCTCGGTGAGCTTCGCGCTGGCGAAGTCGTAGACCTTGAGCCCCTCCGGTGAGCTCGGCGGCGCGGCGCGGCGGGAGGTCAGGACCAGCTGCGCGCTGTTCGCCGTCCAGGCGACGTCGCGGGGCTGGAAGGGCCCGGTGGTGGGGCGGTCGGGCAGCGGCCGGGTGCAGGCGCCCTGGCCGAGCCCGGTGGGCACGACCACCGTGCAGTCCTCGCCGGTCGGCGAGGTGACGACGACGCCGTCCTGCTGGTTGTTCCCGCCGTCACCGGCCTTGCGGTTGAAGGCGATGCGGCGGCCGTCGGGGGCGAAGGCGGGGCTGTCGTCGATGACGTCGCAGCTGCCCGGGCAGGCCGTCCGGCTGAGGTCGGTCTGCCGGGTGAGGTCGTCGGCGGTGACGGTCCAGACGTGCAGGTTGCCGGCGTTCCCGTTGACCACCGCCGTCCGGGAGAAGGCGATCAGCTTGCCGTCGGGGGACCAGAACGGCTGGCCGTCGGAGGCGCCCTGCTGGCCGGCCGGCGGCTGGACGGTGCCGACGATCTTCCCGGTGGCGACCTCGGCGACCAGCACCCGCCCGGGCCGGGCCGGGTCCTGGCCGGTGGCCGGGGTGCTGCGGCTGAACACGATCAGCCGGCCGTCCGGGGAGATCGACGGGTCGGTGTCGCGGTCGTTCGGGCCGCGTCCGGCGAGGTTCATCGGCTGCGGGTCGGCGCCGTCGCCGTCGGCGGTCCAGATCCGCTGGATCCGTCCGGCCGGGCCGTCCTCGTAGCGGGTGACCACGATCCGGCGGCCGTCGGGCGTGTAGGTCTGGCGCTCGTACCAGGGGTCGAAGCCGGGGCGGGGGTGGAACAGCGGATCGGCGCCCGGGTCGGTGCTGGTGTTGTCGGCGGCGGCCGGGTCCTCGCGGAGCACGCTGATGCCGAGGTCGCGCGGGTCGGAGCCGTCGGGGAGGACGTCCTCGACGTCGGCGACGTTGGCGCCGGAGGCGCTGGTCTGCTCGACGACGGGGCCGCCCTCGTTCTGGGTGCCCAGCCAGGTCGGCGTGGCGATCAGCCGGTTGGCGCGGTAGAGCACCTTCGGCGCTTCGCAGTTGCAGGTCAGCGCCCGGTAGAGGTTCACCACCGGCGGCCGGGACGGGTCGGGCTGCGGGGTCGGGTCGTTGGGGTCGAGCAGGTCGGCGCTGAGGAAGAGCACCCCGCTGCCGTCGGCCATCCAGCCGGCCGAGCCGGTCTTCCAGGTGGAGCCGGTGCCGGGGAAGAAGGCCTTCTCGCCGCCGGTGGGCGAGGTGAGGACCAGGGTGCGGCCCTGGGCGCCCTCGTCCCGGGTGTAGACGATCTCGTTGCGGTGGGCGTCGTCGTTCACCGGGTTCCAGGCCGGGTCGACGGCGTCCCCGCTGGTCACGCTGGTGACCTTGACGGGCGCGCCGCCCTCGAACGGCCGCAGGTAGATCTGACGGTGCGACGGTTCGCCGTCGCAGGAGTACGCGATCCACTTGCCGTCGGGCGAGACCGTCGGGTGGGTCTCGTCGGCCGCGCCCTCGGTGATCCGGCGCAGTCCGCTGCCGTCCCGGTTGACGGCCCACAGGACGTGCCGGGGGCCGGCGTCCCCGGCGCGGGGCTCCAGGGCCTCGAAGACGACGCCCTTGCCGTCGGGGGCGAGCGCGGGGTGGGCGGTGTCCATGCCGGTGGTGAGCCGGTGCACCGCGCCGGCCGCGTCGCGCAGGTACACCTGGGGAAGCGGGCCGTCCCGCAGGCTGGTGAAGACGAGTTCGCCGCCGCGGGCGGACGGGTCCCGGTCGAAGTGGATCGGGCCGGGCCCGAACAGCGGGGTGCTGTCCGTCATGCCGGTCACCCGGCCGAGGCCGCGGTGGTCGGTGCCGGCGAAGACGATCCGCCCGGCCGCCGGGTCGACCGCGGCCGCCGGGGCCGCGGCGGCGCCCTGCCCGCCGGGGGCGGCGCCGGCCAGGGTCACCAGGGCCGTCGCGAGCGCGAGCAGCGCCGCGAGGGCGGCCCGGGCCGGCCGCCGGGCGGAGCGGGGAGTGGCGGTGGCGCCGATCACGGCTCGACCTCACAGGTTGCAGGGGCGGTCTCCCCCGCAGTCTCCCGGGCCCGGGCGCCCGGGGACAGAGCCCGGGCACCCTTGGCGGGGGAAGCACCTCCTGTCCCCAAAGGGCAGACCGCCGGCGCCGTGCACGGGAAGTCGGCCGGGCCGACTTCCCGTGCGGGCCTGCGCCGCCGGCCTACAGCGCGGCGAGGTGGTCGACCAGGTCGTCGAGGCCGAGCGAGCCCAGCGACAGCGCCTTCATGTGCCAGGCCTTGAGGTCGAAGGCCGCGCCCTGCCGGCGGCGGGCGGCTTCCCGCCCCTCCAGCCAGGCGCGCTCGCCGAGCTTGTAGCCGATGGCCTGCCCGGGCCAGCCGAGGTAGCGGGCGATCTCGCTGCCGCGCATGTCGGCGGGGCTGCCGTTGTAGGTGGCCATGAACTCGGTGGCGAGCTCCGGGGTCCAGCGCTCGCCGGGGTGGAAGCCCGAGTCTGCGGGGATCGGCAGGCCCAGGTGCATGCCGATGTCGATGATCACCCGGATGGTGCGCAGCATCTGCTCGTCGAGGAAGCCGAGGCGGTGGGCGGGGTCGGTGAGGAAGCCCAGGTCGTCCATGAGGCGCTCGGCGTACAGGGCCCAGCCCTCGACGTTGGCGCTGACCATGCCCAGCGTGCTCTGGTAGCGGCTCAGCCGGTCGGCGACGGCGACCCACTGGGCGAGCTGCAGGTGGTGGCCGGGGACGCCCTCGTGGTACCAGATGCTGACGAGCTGCCAGGTCGGGAACGCGTCCCGGCCGAGCGTGGGCAGGTAGGTGCGGCCGGGCCGGCTGAAGTCCAGGCTGGGGCCGGAGTAGTACGGTGCCGCGGCGCTCCCGGCGGGGGCGATCCGGGACTCCACCTGCCGCACCGGTCCGGAGATGTCGAAGTGGGTGCCGTCGAGGGCCTCGATCGCCCCGTCCATGATCTGCTGAAGCCAGTCGCGGATCCCCTCCTCACCCGCGACCCGGTGGCCGTGCCGCTCCAGGTGGTCCATGGCGTCGAGGGCGCCGGCCCCAGGCAGCACGCGCCCCGCCTCGGCCCGCATCTCGGCGGCCGTCCGGTGGAACTCGCTCCAGGCCCAGGCGTAGGCCTCGTCCAGGTCGACGTCGGCGCCGGTGTGGTGGCGCACGGCGAGCCGGTAGCGGTCCCGGCCGACGGCGTCCGGGGTGTCGGCGGTGGCGGGGGCGTAGCTGTCGCGCAGCCAGCTGCGGAACCCGGCGACGGCGGCGGTGGCCTGGCCGGCGGCCGCGTCCAGGTCGCCGCGCAACCGGTCGGGGCCGGGGGCGACGAAGTCGGCGAACCACCCGGCTCCGGTGCCCGCCCGCTGGTCGGTGGCCTCACCGGTCCAGGCGGTGAGCTGGTCGATCACCACGGCCGCCTGGCGGGGCGCGGCGAACAGGCCCCGGGCCATCCCCTCGGTGAGCGTCGCCCGGTAGCCGTCGAGCGCGGCGGGCACGTTGCGCAGCCGCCCGGCCACGGCCGCCCAGTCCTCGTCGGTGACGGTCGGCATGTAGGTGAAGATCTCCCGCACGTGGTGCACGTGCGCGCCGATGTTGCGCAGCTGGCGGAAGTTCTCGCCCGCGTCGTGCAGGGCGAGTTCGGCGGTGAGGCGCTCCCGCAGCAGCCGGGCGCAGGCCCGGTCGGCGGGGTCCTCGGTGGCGGGTGCGGTGTCGAGCGTACGGAGGGTGCGCCGGGCGATGTCGGCGAGTGCCTCGAACCCTTCCGGGGAGAGGTCCGGCTGCCGTTCGTCGCCGGGGTGCAGGCCCAACCAGGCGGCCTCCAGCGGGTCGTGTGCGGCCACCTGGTCGAGGTGGTGGTCGGCGATGGTGCGCGGGGTGATCTTTTCATCTGCCATGCGGCCATCCTGGCGCACCGTCAGAACACACCGCCGCCCGGGTGTCAGGGCCTCAGCAGTCCGCCCACCCACCAGTCGTGCGGCTGGCCGTCGTTGGCGTAGTCACGGTTGCGCAGGGTCCCCTCGACGGTGAAGCCGAGCTTCTCGGCGACGGCACGCGAGCCGGTGTTCCCGACCATGGCCCACCACTCGATGCGGTGCACGTCGATCGTGGCCCAGCCCCAGTCGCACAGGGCCCGGGCGGCCTCCACCGAGTACCCGCGCCCGCGCTGCTCCTTGACCGCCCAGTAGCCGAGCTCCCAGACGCCGCGCCGCCTGAGGCTCAGGCCGTACAGGCCGGCCAGGGCTCCGGTGTCCTTGCGGAACGCGCCGAGGGTGTAGTCCTTGTCCTCCGCCCACTGGGCGGGCAGCCGCTCGCCGACCAGGTGCTCCGCGTCCGCACGCCGGTAGGGCACCGGCACCGGGGTGAAGAACTGGATGTCCTTGTCCTGGCAGGCCTCGTACACCGCGTCCACGTCGGCGGGCGTGAAGGCCCGGAGCAGCAGACGATCGGTCTCAAGCGTCACTGGATCCATCGCGGCAGTATGACCACCGTCGGCAAGCGGCGGCCAGTGATTTTCCCGACCGGCCATGGAGCGCGTCAGCCCGTGGGCATGCCGATCTGGTCGCGCTCCAGGGCGGAACGCAGCTCCGCGAGGGCCTGTGCAGCGGCCGCCACGGGGGACGTCTTGAGCGCGTCCGCGGTCAGCTCGGCCAGGCGCTCGGTGAAGGTCCCTTCCGCCGCGTCGACCAACTGACGGCCTTCGTCGGTCAGTTCCAGCAGTGACGACCGGCGGTCCGAGGGGTTCGGCACGCGGGCGACCCAGCCCTGCCGCTCCAGGCGGTCGACGCCCTTACTGGTGGACCCGATGCCGACGGCGAACTCGGCCGCCAGGTCCGCCACCCGGGCCCGGGGGTGGTCGCGGAGGTGGCGCAGGAACTCGAACTGGGACGTGACGATCCCGTGCCGCTCGCGGAGACGGTCGTTGAGGGCGTTGTACAGGCGCGTCTCGCATCGGACGAGGTCGGCGAAGAAGCTCGGGAGGTCGACCGTCTCGCCGGTCACTTTAGATGCCATGGCATATAGTCTACGTTAGATGCCTCAGCATATAGTGCCGAAGAAGCCACTTGCGACAGGAGCAGCCATCATGAGCAAGGAACAGCGAGCACAGGTCGACGCGATGCTGCGGCAGCCCCGGCCCGACGGCCCCCGGTCGGTCGAGGAGATCCGGGTCGGATTCGAAGCGCTGATGGCCCGGATGATCGTCCCGGACGGCCTTCGCACCACGCGGACGACGCTCGGCGACCGGCCGGCGCTGTACGTCGAGCCGGGCGACGAGCTGGGCGAGGGGACACGCACCGGGACGATCCTGTACTTCCACGGCGGCGGCTGGGTGTTCGGCTCCCCCGAGACGGCGATGTCGCTGACGGGGAACCTCGTGGCCAGGACCGGGTTCAGGGCGTACTCGCTGGACTACCGGCTCGCCCCCGAGCACCCGTTCCCGGCCGGAATCGAGGACGCGCTGGGCGCCTACCGCGCCCTCCTCGACAGCGGCCAGGACCCTGCCGGCATCGCGTTCGCCGGGGACTCCGCCGGGGGCGGCCTCAGCGTCACCACCTGCCTCGCCGCCCGCGACGCCGGCCTCCCGCTGCCCGCCGCGATCGTGGCCTTCTCCCCCGGCCTCGACGCCACCCGGACGGGCGAGAGCATGGACACCAAGGCGGGCATCGACCCGATCTTCACCCGCGAGAACCTGGAACACACCGGGGCCATGTACCTGGCGGGGGCCGACCCGCACCAGCCCCTGCTCAGCCCCGCCGTCCTCGCCGACCTGACGGGCTTCCCGCCGATGCTCCTCCAGGCGGGCACCAACGAACTGCTCCTGGACGACTCCACCCGCATGGCCGCCCGCGCCCGCGCGGCCGGAGTGGACGTGGTCCTCGACATCACCGCCGACGTACCCCACGTGTTCCAGTCCTTCGCCGGCGTGCTCGACGAGGCCGACCAGGCGCTGGACCGCGCGGCCCTCTTCCTCGCGCAGCACGTCCACGGCCCCGACGCTGCGGCCGAGTCGGCCCGGTAGAGCTCGGAGCCCTCCGGTCCGTACGGTCGCGACCCGGCCCGGCCCGGCCGTCATGGTTGTGAAGGTTCTCGGCCTCCGTGTCATACGGGCAACCATGCGACCTGTGACTCCGCCCCCGGTCTCGGCCGGATGGCGCAGCTTCGGATCCTCACAGTTGTGACAGATCCTCGCGATCGCGGTGCCGCCTCTCGATGCGGTCGACCGGCGCCCTCAGGGCGGGTGAGGTCAGTTCCAGGTTGCGGTTGTCGCGCCCGGCGAGCATGTGGTCGAGCCAGCGTTCGTACCAGGCCAGGAAGTCCGTGGCCGACGAGACGTTGGGGCCCCAGAAGCCGTCAGCGTTTCCGGTGACGACCCGGCCCGCCAGGGGACCTGTGATGCCGAGAAGCACCAGGTCGGAGCACCCCGCCTCGATGATGTGCAGGAACAGATCACTTCGGTGAGACGGGCCGCCGGCGAACGTGAACCCCCGAGGGCGGCCGGGCTCCCCGTGGGGGTCCATCGTGAAGAGCCGACATGACTGCAAAGGCAGCAGGCCATAGAAAGGCGATGCCCCTCCCCCGCCCAGCATGGTCAGGAACTGGCACAGGATCCGAGAACCTACCGGCTGGGCCCCACGACAACTGGACGACCGGCATTCCGAGTTCGGCCCGAGCAGCACCATGCGCAGGAAGTCGGCCGGGCCGACTTCCTGTGCGTACGCCCACGCCGCCCGGCGGGTCCGGCCGGGCGGCATGGGCGAGTGGGGCTTCAGGCCACCGGTTGGCGGTCTCGGCCTGGGCTGGGAGTTGCGGCGCGTTCATCCGGGCGGTGGGGCATCCGCAGGACGGCGACCGCGCCGAGGCCGACGACGGCGATGGCGAGGAGCAGGAGGAGCGGGAGGACGAGGCCGATCAGGAGTCGCACGGGGCTTCGGTCCTCTCGTAGTGCCGGAGGATCGCGAGGAGGTTGAGAACGGTACTGGCGGGAGCCATGCCGAAGCGGACCGAGACGCGGCCGTCGACCCCCACGTGGTCCGTGGCCGCACCGGGCCAGAGGAGGCCGAACTTGCGGCCCCGCTCGTGGAGTTCGTCGAGCAGGGAGGCGACCTCCGGCTCGGTGTAGGTGCGCATGATCGCGTCGGCCGGCCCGGTCGGGCGGCGGTGGTCGGCGGTCACGCGGCGGCGTCCAGCTCGAACCAGCAGGACTTGCCGGACTTCCGGGGCTCCGTACCGAACCGGTCGGTGAGGGAGCGGACGAGGCGCAGGCCCCGGCCGGAGACCGCGAGGAGGTCGGAACCGTCGCGCTGGATCGGGGCGATGGGGTTCCCGTCGCTGACGGAGACCCGGAGCACGTGGTCGATCAGCGCGATGACGACGAGCGGCGCCGCACTGCCGCCGTGGCGCCAGGCGTTGACGAACAGTTCGAGGAGCGCGACCTCGGCATCGGCGACCAGGTCGGCGTCCCACCCGGCGCGCGCCGTGAGCTCGCGCAACTCTTCGCGCGCGGCCGACCAGTCAGGGGGGAGTCCAAGGGGAGACACGAAGGAACCTCCATGGGAGTCGAGAGATGACTCCGAGCGACCGATGATCAGTCAGGAGAGTCGACCCGGAGCATGATCGCGACGTGTGCACACGATGAAGCATCCAGCAATTGCTGTCAGTGTGCAGCCCGTCACACACAGCATGGGGCCAGGCGTCTGTGTTTGGCAACTCGTCATGATGTTTTGGATATATTCAAATCGAACGCCCAGCAGGGCCCCTACAGTGGCCATAGCCGGTGGCGAACGTGCCCGCCGGGAAGGCAAACTGGTCCACTGAGGCTCAGAGAGGGCGGGGATGGGCGGAGCAACAGGTCCGACGGTTCGGCGGAGGCAACTCGGGGCCGAACTCCGCCGCCGGAGAGAGGAAGCCGGCCTCTCACATGAGGAAGTCACCGAAGCGCTGAGCGGGATGAGCCAGCCGAAGCTGTCCCGCCTTGAGAACGGCCGGGGTGCCACCAAGGTCGATGACGTCAAGCGACTCCTCGCCCTCTACCGGTGCGAGGACCACGAGTTGATCAACGCGCTCGTGGATCTGGCCAAGCGCGGCGCACAGCGCGGAATGTGGTGGCAAAGCTACAGCGCTGACATCGGGGAGCCGCTTGGCAACCTCATCTCGTTGGAGGCAAGCGCCTCATCGATGCGCTCCTACGAAGGCTTCTTCATCCCAGGTCTTCTTCAGACTCCCGCCTACGCGCGCGAGATCATCAGGAAGCTCACTCTCCGCCCTGGAGTCAACGTCGAGGCACTCGTCGATGTCCGCATGGCACGCCAGAGCGCGCTGACCCGAGCCGAACCGCTCGCGCTGTGGGCAGTGATAAACGAAGCCGCAATCCGGTCCGGAGTCGGCGGGCCGAAGGTCATGGCTGAGCAACTCGCCAGGATCGCCGACAGAGCAAGCCAGCCCAACGTCAAGATCCAGGTGATGCCCATTGGTGCACCTGCGCACCATGGCATGGGCGGTGCCTTCTCCATCCTCGGATTTCCGCAACGGCAGGATCTCGACGTCGTCCTCGTGGAGGGCGCGTTGAACGACCTCTGGGTCGAGGACGCCGCCGATGTGGCGCTGTACTCGGCGAAGTTCGACGCCATCCGAGCGGATGCTCTGGGCCTCGACGACTCCCTCGCCCTGATCATCGAACAGAGAGACAAGCTCACATGACGTTCATCCCGAACGCAGCCACCATCGCCGCAGTCTGGCGCAAGTCATCACACAGCAACGAGTCCACGAACTGCGTCGAGTTCGCCCTGGGTGAGCCGGTCTCCTACATCCGTGACTCGAAGAACCCCTCCGGCCCCGCCCTGGCCTTCGACCGCGCGGCCCACTCCTCCTTCATCGCCGCCGTCGCCACCGGTGAGTTCGACTTCGGGCTGCTCTGATCACCGAATAGAGAAGCAGGCTCACATGCCCATATCCCTGAACCACACCATCGTTCCGGCCGTCGACAACGAGGCGGCAGCCCTCTTCTTCGCCTCCGTCATGGGCCTCGACTACCAGGGCGCCGACCGGCACTTCGCGCCGGTGCGGGTCAACGACTCCCTCACCCTGGACTTCATGACCGTCGAGGACCCGGTCGGCCATCATCTGGCCTTCGACGTGGACCCGGCCTCCTTCGACGGGATCCTCGCCCGGCTCCGCGAGGCCGAGGTGCCCTACGGCGACGATCCCCGCGAACCCGGCAACGGCCGGATCGACCACCCGTTGTGCCCTCGCGGGCTGTACTTCACCGACGAAGCCGGGAACCTCTACGAGGTCATGTCCCCCGCGTGAACTCCTCCGCTCCACGCGGTGCCCCGCCCACCCGGGCGGGGCACCGTCATTGCCGCTAGATCAGCCCGCGCCGCATGGCGTAGCCCACCGCGTGGGCCCGGTTGCGGAGGCCGAGGCGGGTGATGATCTCGTGCAGCACGTTCTTCACCGTGCGCTCCGAGTACGACGTCTTGGCGGCGATCTCGCTGGTGTCGAAGCCCTCCGCCACCAGCTTCAGCATCTCCGCCTCCCGTGCAGTTAACGTCGAGAGGGTCAGGCCGCGCCCGTCGAGCATGGTGCGCTGGAGGATGCCGATCCGGTCGAGCAGTTCGCCGAGCAGGTCGCCGGGCATCACGCCCTCCCCGTTGGCCAGCGCGGTGATGAGGTTCACCAGCCGGTCCTGGTCGGCCTCCGAGCGGCGCAGCACGGCGGCGACCCCGTTCTCCACGATGGTCTGCAGCCCGCCGGCCTCGAAGTGCCCCACCACCAGGCCTATCCGGCCGGTGGTGGCGAGTCGCAGCCGCCGCAGGTGTTCGGTCACCGTCTCCGTCAGCGCGTCGACCACCAGCAGGGAGACCTCGGCCTGCCCGGCCTCGCTCTCGTTCAGCAGGACGACCTCGGGCCGCTGGCGCAGCTGTTGGACCACGCCGGTCTGCAGGATGAGGTCCTCCGCGTAGACCGCCACCCGCACCTGGCTGGGCCTGCCGCGGAGTTGGGCGGGTACGCGCGGGACGGCGGCGCCGGCGGGCTTCGGTGCCACCGTGGCGCGGCGGGCTGTGACGGCTTCCTCACGGGTTGTATCGGTCGACGTCATCGAACTGCTCCATTCTGCAAGTGCCTGCGAGGGTGACGGCCGGGCGCCGCGGGGCGGTGCCGGCCGGGGGCTTGGGGGCGGGTCACGTGGAGCCGGGCCGGGCCCGCGACGGGACCGGGCGGGGTCTCCGGTCGGTCCGTACGGGCAAGGGGTGTGGCCCCCAGCTTGCCCGTACGGCCCTCTTCTCCGGCGCGGTACGGCCCTACCGTCACGCTATGACCACATCCGCCGAACTCGGCCTGCCAGCACTCACGGTGGCCCCCGGTGGCGTGGCCACCACGACCCTGACGGTCCGCAACGACCTCGACATCGTCGAGGCTTACACGTTCGAGGTGGTCGGCGACTGTGCCGGCTGGACGAAGGTGGAGCCGGCCCGGGTCTCGCTGTACCCGGGGACGTCCGAGACCGTGACGGTCCGGCTGGCCCCGCCCCGCTCCCCCGCCACCCGGGCCGGCGAGTTCCCGCTCGGCATCCGGGTGCTGCCGGTCGAGCGCCCCGACCTGGTGACGGTGCCGGAGGCCACGGTCACCGTGACGCCGTTCCAGGAGCTTCAGGCCGCGCTGGCCCCGCGCCGTCGCCGCGGCTGGCTGCGCGGGCGCTACCGGGCCTCGGTGCGCAACCTCGGCAACGCGCCGACCGGTGTGACGTTCACTCCGGGACAGGCCGGTGAGGACCTGCGGTTCCGGGTCACGCCGGAGAAGCTGCGGCTGGAGCCCGGCGAGTCCGGGGAGGTGCGGGTGCAGGCGCGCACCCGCAAGCTGATCTGGTTCGGCAAGCAGGCGACCTGGCCGTTCGAGGTGACGGTGGGCCCGGAGGAGCGGGCGGACGGCAAGGACGCGAAGGACGGCAAGCCCGGCAGGGACGGGAAGGACGCGAAGGAGGAGAAGGCGCCGGAGGCCGCACCGGGCGCCGCGCAGCCGCCCGTCCAGAAGCCGCTGCTGGACGGCGAGTTCCTCCAGCTGCCGATCTTCCCGAAGTGGCTGCTCGCGCTGCTGGCGGCGCTGATCGCGCTGCTGCTGGCCTGGTTCGCCCTGGTCCGTCCGGCGGTGCGCAGCTCCGCGAAGCAGGCGGCCGAGAAGGCCGTCGCCCAGCAGATCGCCACCCCGGCCCCGCCCGCCGGCGTTCCGGCCGGTGACACACCGGGCAGCCCCGGTACCGGGAGCACCCCGGGCGGCCAGACCAAGCCGGGCGCCGGGAAGCCGACCACCGGCCCGGGCAGCCAGGGCGGTCCGGGCGGCCTGGCGGTGCCGGGGACCGGCCGGCAGAGCTCTGCCGCGATCGACGTCGTGACCGAGACCGGAACCGCCAAGACCGGCAGTTACCAGGTGCCGCACGGCAAGGTCTTCGACATCACCGACCTCGTGGTCGCCAACTTCCAGGGCGACCAGGGGCTGGTGACCATCATGGCCGGCAACACGACCATCACCACGATCGCCTTGGAGACCTTCCGCAACCAGGACTACCACTGGGTGACTCCCCTCCAGGTCCCCGAGGACCAGGCCGTGACCGCGAACGTGACCTGCGAGGTGCCGGGCACCCCGGCCTCGGGCAAGCAGGCGCCCACGTGCCACGAACTCCTCAACGTCAGCGGGACCCTGAGCGACATCCGGCAAGGAAACTGAGCGTTTCCAGGCCGTTCGTCTCCGAATTCCCGCTCCTCCCCCACGTCCCCCTCACGTCTCGTGACCATGTCAATACCCGACGGACACTGTTGCATCGTGCACCCGTCCGAACCAAACCGACCCGCCCGTAACCTGCTGTGATCTGCCCCTGAGGGCAACCGGCCTGGTCCCTGAGGGCAACCGGTACGCCCCCACGGGCGGTTCGGGATGCCCGACCCGGAAAAGCCGAACGCCGGTCCCCGCCCAACCAGGGCGGGGACCGGCGTTCGGTGTCTGTCGCGGGTGGCGGCCGCCGGATCAGAACCAGTGCAGGCAGTGCGGCGTGCGCTCGGCGCGGAACAGGGCGTCGGCGAGGGCGGCCGCGCCGGGGCGGTGGGCCAGGACGTGCCCGGCCCGGACGAGCGCGCTCGGGGCGGTGCCGCCGAGGTAGACCGCGCCCAAGTCCCGGATGTCCAGGGAGAGGTCCGGCTCCCGGTCGGTCGGGACGCACTCGGCCTTCCCGTCCCGGACGGTCAGCAGGTGGCGGTGGTGCTCGCCGAGGAACGGGTCGTCGACGTCCAGGACGAGCTCGCCGTCCGTGAACCAGCCGCGCGAGGTCAGCGCGCGCGGGACGTCCAGCAGCCGTACCCAGAGCCAGTCGGTCTCGCCGCCCGGCTGGACGGCGCGGAAGTCCTCCAGCTGCCAGCGCAGCGGGTGCTCCGCCGGGACGTGCTTGAGTACGACCTGGGCGGCCAGGTCGTGGCCGAGCACGAACCGGGCGAGGTCGGTGTAGCCGGCGTCGTCGACGGCGATGGTCTCGTCGACCGTCAGGGTGTCCCCGTCCATCGAGTAGCTGGCGTACCCGTCCGGCGTTCCGTCGGCGCCGCGGTGGACGGCGACGTGGCGCACCGTCGGGGCGGTCGGCACCTGGCCCGCGCCCAGCTCCCACCAGCGGCGCGGCCGGGACAGCGCGCCGGGCTGGGCGCGGCGGTAGCGGTCGTAGACCTCCTCGATGATCCGCCCGCAGTCGGCCCGCTTGAACAGCTCGACCGAGCCGCCCGCCTGAGCCCCGGCCGCCAGGCGCACCGCCCGGGGCGCGGCGAAGGCGGCCTGGTGGCGCTGCACCGTCAGCCGCTGGGTGTACGTCGCCGGGCCGTAGCCGAACCGGCCGTAGATCCCGGCCTCGGAGGCCAGCAGCACCGACAGGAACTCCCCCCGGCCCCGCAGCTCGGCGAGCTGGTGCCGCATCATCGCGGTGAGCACGCCCTGGCGCCGGTGGGTGGGCAGGACGCCGACGGCCGTCACTCCGGAGGTCGGGACGACGACCTGCCCGGGCAGGGTGAGTTCGAAGGTGTACGCACCGGCGGTGCCGACGGGCCGCCCGTCCGCCGTCACGGCGAGCAGGTTGCGGTCCATCTCGGTCGCGGCCCACCAGACCCCGCCGCCGTCCGCGCCGGGGGTGTCCGAGAAGCGCCCCAGCGCGGTGTGGAAGGTGGCGACGAACGCGTCGAGGTCCTGGTCGGTCGTGGAACGGATCTCCATGTGGTGCTGCTGCCTCCCCGTGTTGCCGACGCCACTTCGTTTGGCGCCCCCCGAAGTTCAGCGCGGCCGCGCGACCGGGTCAACCGAATTAGGAGTCGTCGGAGGTCCTCCGTGCCGGCGGTCCGGGTGGCCCGCGCCGCGCAGCAGCGAGCCGAGCGAGAGCATCGCGGACAGGCCGAGCAGCACCGTGGACCAGAACCAGAAACGCACCCAGGTGTCGGGGACGGGCAGCAAGACCGCCAGCACCGCCGGATACAGGACCAGCAGCCACGCCAACCGCCGCTCCGCTCCGGCCTGTTGGCGCAGCCGCCCGGCCGCCCGCTCGCCCTGCCCGGCGGCCCCACCGGTGACCAGCCGCAGCCCCTCGGCGGTGGTCAGCCGACACGTGTGCACCAGCGCCGCGATCATCGTGAGGAGCAGGGCGAGCCCCAGCAACTGGGCCCATTCGGGCACGCTGGGCCGGCCTGACGTGGTGACCACCAGCATCGGCACCGCGAAGAGCAGGGTGCTCGACGCCTCGAAGGCGACGAGCCGGGCGGCGGGGGTACGGGGCGCGGCCACCGACGTCTCCCAGGACAGGAGTCTCCGGTGGCCGCGGGCGCAGCCGTTCGCCCGGCGGCGGTGCGAACCCGTCATGACCCCGGCTGCGCTTCACCGGCGCCCGCGCGGACGGGCCCGTCGGAGCCGGACCGGTCCGGGGCGACGCGCGGCGCCGTCAGGACGTACTCGTCCGGGTCGATGGCCCGGGTCCGACGGCGGAACCGCCAGGTCGACGCGGGCCAGATGGTGGTGACACGGCCCGTGCGGTCCTGGTACCAGCCGGAACAGCCGCCCGCGGCCCAGACCGTGGGGGCCATCCGCTCCTCCAGTTCGGCGTTGTACGCGTGCTGCGCCTCCGCGCGCACGTCCACGGAGCCCAGACCGCGGCTCCGCATCAGCCGCAGGGTGCTGAGGAGGTAGTTGATCTGCGACTCGATCATGTGGATGAGGCTGGTGTGTCCCACGCCCGTGTTGGGTCCCGCCATCAGGAACAGGTTGGGGAATCCCGCGACGGTCGTGCCGAGGTGTGCCTGCGGGCTGCCCTGCCAGACCTCGTCCAGGGACCGTCCGTCACCACCGATGACGTGCTTCGCGTAGGAGGCGTCGGTGACCCGGAATCCGGTCCCGAAGACCAGGACGTCCACCGGATGCGCGGTGCCGGCGGATGCGGTGCCGGCGGACGCGGCCGGAGTGCCTCCGCGCGGGGTGGTGAGGACCGTGTCCGGTCCGATGCTCGCGATCGGGTCGGTGACGACGCGGACGTTGGGTTGCACCAGTGCCGGGTAGTAGTCGTCGGAGAGCAGGACCCGCTTGCAGCCCAGCGCGTAGTCCGGGGTCAGCTTGGACCTCAGCTCGGGGTCCTCGACCTGGCGGTGCAGGTGGGCCAGGGCCTCCCGGCGCCCCAGCTCGGACATGGCGCGGTTGCCGAGCAGGGCCGGCAGCGTCGCCTCCCGTGCCAGGTACTCCCAGCCCCGCGCCAGTCGCTGCGCCGTCGGGGACAGCTGGAACAGGCGGTGCTGCCACGCCGGTACCGGCCGGTCCCGGCGCGGGGCGATCCATGACGGAGTGCGCTGGAAGACGGTCACCTGCCGGGCCGTGCGCTGCAGGTGGGGGACGAACTGGACGGCGCTCGCGCCGGTGCCGATCACGCCCACCCGCTTGGCCGACAGGTCCAGGTCGTGCCGCCACCCGGCGGAGTGGAACGCCTCTCCGGTGAAGCCGGCCAGACCGGGCAGCGCGGGGACGGCCGGCTCCGAGAGGGGCCCTTGGGCCATCACCAGCAGCCCGGCGCTGAGCGGTCCGGTGCTGGTGTCCAGCTCCCAGCGCAGCCGCTCGGCGTCCCAGGTGGCGCGCCGCAGTTCGCAGCCGAGCCGCAGGTGGGGCGCCAGGCCGTACCGGCCGACGCAGTGCTTCAGGTACCGGTCGATCTCCTCCTGGGGCGCGAAGCGCCTGCTCCAGGCGGGGTTGGGTGCGAACGAGAACGAGTACAGGCGCGAGGGCACGTCACAGGCGCAGCCGGGATAGGCGTTGTCCCGCCAGGTGCCGCCGACCTCGTCGGCCCGCTCCAGGACCAGCAGGTCGCGGTGGCCCTCCCGCAGCAGCCGGATGGCCGTGCCGAGGCCCGCGAATCCCGCGCCGACGATGACGACGGACACGTGTCCGGGTGAGGCGCCGGCCGCTTCGCGCGGGGCCGGGCTCGTGGTGTGCGGGTCGGTCATGGTTCCCCTCCGGCCGAAGACTGTTCGAACTGAATGCTATCGTAGACATAACGATCGTAACTCTTACGATAGATGGAGTGGCGAATGAGGATTCTGGCTCTCGGAGGCCCCGGAGCGATGGGCGCCGTGGCGGTACGCGTGGCCGCCGGACTCACCGGCGTCACCGAGATCGTCGTGGCCGACCGGAACCCGGAGGCGGCCCGGACGCTGGTGCGCCGGCTCGACGAGGGCGGCACGGGTGGCGCGCCGATGCGGGCGCTGACGGTGGACGTCACCGACGGCCCCGCCCTGCACGCCGCCCTGGAGGGCGCGGACGCCGTCCTCAACACCGTCGGCCCGTACTACCGCTTCGGCCTGACCGTGCTGCGGGCCGCGATCGCGACCGGCACCCACTACCTGGACATCTGCGACGACTGGGAGCCGACCCTGCGGATGCTCGGCCTGGACGAGGAGGCCCGGGCCGCCGGGGTCCGTGCCGTGGTGGGCATGGGCGCCAGCCCCGGTGTCAGCAATCTGCTGGCCACACGTGCCGTCCGGCACCTGGACCAGGTCCAGGACCTGTACACCGCCTGGCCCGTCGACGTCTCCGGCAGCGGTGGGGACGACGAGCAGCTCAGCGACCCCGACGGGCGCCCCAGCGCGGCCGCCGTGCACTGGATGGAGCAGATCAGCGGGAAGGTCGCGATGGTCAGCGGCGGACGGCTCGTCCACCGGCGGCCGCTCCAGCCGGTCGCGCTCTCCGTGTCCGCCGGACGCACCGGCACGGCCTACACCGTCGGCCACCCCGAGCCGGTCACCCTGCACCGCAGCTTCCGACCGGCCGGCGAGGCCGCCAACCTCATGGTCGTCACCCCCGGCACACTCGCCTACCTCGACGTCCTGCGCCGCGACATCGACGCCGGAAGACTCACCAACGAGACCGCGGCGGCCGCACTCGCCAAACCCACGGTGGGCCGCGCGCTGCGGGCCACCGCGGGTGCCATGACCCGCAAGGGACCCGGCTCACTGCCACCGTTCTTCGCCGCCGCCACGGGCACCCGCGACGGCCGCCGCGTCACCGTCCTGGCCCGGCTCGCCGACACGCCCGGAGCCTCGGCGCTGATCGACGACATGGCGGAGGCGACCGGCCTGCCCCTGGCGCTGGGGCTCGCGCAACTGCTGGACGGCACCGGTGGCCGCCCCGGCGTCCACCCGCCGGAGACGGCCATCGACGCCGACCGCTTCTTCCTCGACCTGGCACGCCACGTGCCCGACCTTCCCGGCGACGACGGCCCCCGCGACGGCGTGGTCATCGACGTGACCCCGGCCCCGTGAGACTCGTCCACCGCACCCGCGGCCGCCCCGGTCCGGATCGGGGCGGCCATGACGGCCGACCTCGCCCCGCGCCCCCGACGGGCGGCAGGCACTACATTGGAGCGGAGAGGGGCGCCGATCCCGAGCGGGGTGGCCGATGCACTCGATCACCGACTGGCTGAGCGGCCTGTCCGGCCCGGTCGTGTGCGTGGTCGTCGCGGCCCTCGTGTTCGCCGAGGACGCCCTCTTCTTCAGCTTCTTCCTCCCCGGCGAGACCGCCGCCGTCCTCGGCGGGTTCCTCGCCCACCAGGGCAGGGCCCCGGTCGGCTGGCTCGTCCTGGCCGTGGTCTGCGCGGCCGTCCTCGGCGACACCGCCGGCTACGAGATCGGCCGCCACCTCGGCCCGAGGATCCTCGACACCCGCCCGATGCGGCGCCACGCCAACCGGGTCGACCAGGCGCAGGAGCTGATCCGCCGGCGCGGGCCGGCCGCCGTCTTCTTCGGCCGGTTCGTCGCCTTCTTCCGCGCCATGGTGCCCACCCTGGCCGGCATGTCCCGGATGCCCTACCGCCGCTTCGTCCTGTTCAACGCCCTCGGCGGGGTCCTCTGGGGCGTCGGGTTCACCCTGCTCGGCTACTTCGCCGGAGCCGCCTACGCCCGGGTCGAGGGCACCGTCGGCCGGGTCCTCGCCCTGGTGATCGGCGCGTTCGTCGTCGTCTCCCTCGCCGTCTGGTGGTTCCTGCGCCGACGCGGGTCCGGGGAGGGCGACCGCACCCCGGCCCGGGCCCAACGGGACGGAGAGCAGCGGGACGGGGAGCGGCGGGAGCAGGAGCGACGGGACAGCGGGCAGCGGGGCGGGCGGCCCTGACGCCGCCGCCCCCTCACCGGCGCCCGCCGCCGCTTCCGGTCACCAGCGGCCGTGCACCTGCGCCCGGATCCGCCGGTCGTACAGCTCGCGCACGGCGGCCAGGGTGGCCGGCGGGAGCGGCGCCGAGTCGGCCGCCGCCGCGTTGGCCCGGGCCTGCGCCACGTTGCGCGCCCCGGGGATCACCGTCGTCACCCCCGGCTGCTGGGTGACCCAGCGCAGCGCCGCCTGCGCCGAGCTCACCCCCTCGGGCGCGAACGCGGCGAACTCCGCCGCCGCCTCGACGCCCGTCGCGAAGTCCACCCCGGAGAAGGTCTCCCCCTGGTCGAAGGACTCGCCGTGGCGGTTGTACGTGCGGTGGTCGTCCGCCGCGAAGACGGTGTGCTCGTCGTACCGGCCGGACAGCAGCCCCGAGGCCAGCGGCACGCGGGCGAGGATGCCCACCCCGGCCGCCTCGGCGGCGGGCAGCACCTGCTCCAACGGCTTGAGCCGGAACGCGTTCAGGATGATCTGCACGCTCGCGACGTTCGGGCGCGCGATCGCGGTCAGCGCCTCCGCACAGGTCTCCACGCTCACCCCGTACGAGGCGATCCGCTCCTCCGCCACCAGGGTGTCCAGGGCGTCGAACACCTCGTCCGAGGAGTAGACCGGCGTCGGCGGGCAGTGCAGCTGCACCAGGTCGAGCCGGTCCACCCCCAGGTTGTCCCGCGAACGGTCGGCCCACGCACGGAAGTTGGCGAGGTTGTAGTGCTCGGGCCGCTGCTCGACCCGGCGGCCGAACTTGGTGGCGACGAACACCCCGGCGTCCGGGCGGTCCTTCAGGAAGCGGCCGATCAGCCGCTCGCTGCGGCCGTCGCCGTAGACGTCGGCGGTGTCGAAGAGGGTGACACCGGCCTCCACCGAGGCCTCCAGCACGGCGAGGGCGTCCTCCTCCCGGACATCCCCCCAGTCCGCACCGAGCTGCCAGGTGCCGAGTCCGACGATCGAGACGGGACGGCCGGTCCGGCCGAGTACGCGCTGTTCCATGGGGGCGAGCCTCTCACGCGGCGACCCCAGCGCACCACGCCGCACTCCGGCGCACTACGCGGCACCGCAGGCACACCGCGTCGCACCGCCGACGGCTCCGGACGTCCGGGTGGAAAGCTGGGGACACCGACGTCGGCACCACCTGCGAGGCCCACCCGTGACCGTATCGATCGCCCTGTTCACCCAGGACCTCCGGCTGCACGACAACCCCGTGCTGCACGCCGCCCGCGCCGCGGCCGACCGGGTCGTCCCGCTGTTCGTCCTGGACCCCGCCGTCGAGGGCGCCGGCTTCGCCGCGCCCAACCGGCTGGCGTTCCTGGCCGACTGCCTCGCCGACCTGGACGCCTCGCTGCGCCGGATCGGCTCCCGGCTGGTCGTGCGGCGCGGCGAGCCCGCCGAGCAGGCGGCCAGGGTCGCGGCCGAGGCCGAGACCGGTGCCGAGGCCGGTGCCGCCACCGTCCACGTCGCCGCGGGCGTCAGCGCCTTCGCGCACCGACGGGAGGAACGGCTGCGCGAGGTCTTCGGCGACCGCCTGCACGTCCACGACGCCTCGCTGACGGTCGTCCCGGCGGGCCGGATCACCCCGGCCGGCCGGGACCACTACGCGGTCTTCACCCCGTACCACCGCGCCTGGCAGCAGACGCCCCACCGCACGGTGCTGGGCGCGCCCCGGACGCTCGACACCCCGGACGGCATCGGCGGCGAGCGCCTCCAGCCCACCGGGCCGCTCTCGCCCGCGCTGCCGCCCGGCGGCGAGACGGCGGCCCGGCGGCGGTGGCGGCGCTGGGACGTCGACGCGTACGCGCGGGTGCACGACGACCTCGCCGCCGACGCCACCTCCCGGCTCTCCCCGTACCTGCACTTCGGCTGCCTGTCCGCCACCGAACTCGTCGAGCGCGCCCTGCGGCACGACGGCGAGGGCGCGCAGGCCTTCGTCCGGCAGCTCGCCTGGCGGGACTTCCACCACCAGGTGCTCGCCGCCCGCCCGGACGCCGCCCACCGCGACTACCGGGACAGGGACGACCACTGGCACCGGGACGAGCGCGAGGCCGAAGCCTGGCGGCAGGGCCGCACCGGCTACCCGATCATCGACGCCGGGATGCGCCAGCTCGCCGAGGAGGGCTGGATGCACAACCGGGCCCGCCTGCTGACCGCGGGCTTCCTCGCCAAGTCCCTGTACCTGGACTGGCGGATCGGGGCCGCCCACTTCCTGTCGCTGCTGGTCGACGGGGACGTGGCCGACAACCAGCTCAACTGGCAGTGGGTCGCCGGCACCGGCACCGACACCCGCCCCAACCGGGTGCTCAACCCGCTGCGCCAGGCCGACCGCTACGACCCGGACGGCGCGTACGTCCGCCGCTGGGTCCCCGAGCTCGCCCACCTGCCCGGCCCGGCCGTCCACCGCCCCTGGCTGCACGACGCCGACTACCCGGCGCCGCTCATCGCCCCGGACGCCCTCACCGAGCGGTTCCGCCGGGGGCGGGGCCTGGACTGAGTTTCATAGCCCGGACCGAGCGCGAGGGCCTGGGCTGAGCCAGGAGGCGGACGGGCGCACGGTACCCCGGTACTACGGCCCCGGCGATGATCGGCCCCGGGTACCACGGATCGCCGCGCCGTCGAACCTAGCGTGGAAGGTACCGGCGGCCGGGACGACCCGGCCCACGAACGTTGAGGGTGAGCGATGATCGAGGCGCACCAGCTGACGAAGCGGTACGGGGAGAAGACCGCCGTCGATCGGCTGGACTTCACGGTCCGGCCGGGTACGGTCACCGGCTTCCTCGGGCCCAACGGGGCGGGCAAGTCCACCACCATGCGGATGATCGTCGGACTGGACGCGCCGACCGGCGGCTCGGTCCGCGTCAACGGCCGCCGCTACGCCGAGCACGCCGCTCCGCTCCAGGAGGTCGGCGCACTGCTGGAGGCCAGGTCGATCCACCCCGGCCGCTCGGCGTTCAACCACCTGATGGCGCAGGCCCACACCCACGGCATCCCGCGCCGCCGCGTCGACGAGGTGATCGAGCTGACCGGCCTGCGGTCGGTGGCGCGGAAGCGGGCCGGGGCGTTCTCGCTCGGCATGGGCCAACGGCTGGGGATCGCCGCCGCCCTGCTGGGCGACCCGGCGACGGTGATGCTCGACGAGCCGGTCAACGGGCTCGACCCCGAGGGCGTCCTGTGGATCCGCAACCTCCTCACCTCGCTCGCCGCCGAGGGCCGCACCGTCTTCGTCTCCTCCCACCTGATGAGCGAGGTCGCCCTCGTCGCCGACCACCTGATCATCGTCGGACGGGGCCGCCTGCTGGCCGACACCACCGTCCAGGACCTGGTCCGCGAGGCCGGCGGCGACGCCGTCACGGTGGCCAGCGCCGACCCGGCCCGGCTGCGCACCCTGCTCGCCGGCCCCGGCGTGGAGATCTCCGGCCGCTCCGGCTCCGAGGAACTCCTCGTCACCGGCCGCACCGCCCGCGAGATCGGCCTGACCGCCGCCTCGCACGGCATCGCCCTGTTCGAACTCGCCACCCGCACGGTCTCCCTGGAGCAGGCGTTCATGGACCTCACCCGGGACGCCGTCGAGTACCACGGCGCCACCACCACCGCCACTGTCGAGACCCCGAGGAGCGCGGCATGAGCACCCTCGCACCGAGCCAGACCGCCACGCCCGCCGGCCCCGGGCCCGAGCGCCCCGTCTACAAGGTCACCGCCGCGCGCGTGCTGCGCTCGGAGTGGGCCAAGCTGTGGTCCCTGCGCTCCACCTGGATCACCCTCGGCCTGGCCCTGCTGTTCCTGGTCGCGTTCGGCCTGATCGCCGCCGTCCAGTTCAAGTCCAGGCTCGACTCCGGCCGGCACCTGGACCGGGACTTCTCCGACGCCACCGCCCTGAGCCTGTCCCTGTTCGGCACCAACTTCGCCCAGCTCGCGCTCGGCGTCCTCGGCGTGCTGATCGCCGCCGGCGAGTACTCGACCGGCATGATCCGCTCCACCCTCGCCGCCGTGCCGCGCCGCCTGCCGGTCCTCTGGTCCAAGGCGGCCGTGTACGGCGTGATCGCCCTGCTGCTCGGCACCGTCGGCGTGTTCGTCGCCTTCCTCACCGACAGCGGCATCCTGTCCGGCACCCGCGTGGCGATGGACCTCTCCAGCGCCGGCGCCGTCCGCGGACTGCTCGGCGCGGGCCTCTACCTCGCCCTCGTCGGCGTGATCGGCGTCGCCCTGGGCGCGCTGCTGCGCTCCGTGGCCGGCGGCATCTCCGTCCTGGTGGCCACCCTGATGCTGGTCCCCGGCCTCGTCTCGCTGCTCCCCACGTCCTGGCAGAGCCACATCAGCCCGTACCTGCCCAGCCACGCGGGCGAGGCGATGTTCGCCCTGCACCACGACTCGACCACCCTGTCGCCCGCCGCCGGGCTGGCGGTCTTCCTCCTGTGGACGGTGCTCGCCCTGGCCGGCGCAGCGGTGCGACTCGTGCGCAGCGACGTCTGAGAGACTCCGCTGCGGCACCCGGTCCTCCGGGTGCCGCAGCCCCGCCCCTCCCTCGTACGACAGGTGACGACCGTGAGCCACCTCGACACCCGGGGACCGGTCCCGTCCGCGCCGCCGCCCGTGCCCGACCCGCTCCCCTCCCACCCGGCCTTCGCGCGCCTGGCCCGCCTGGGCCAGCGGATCCGGCAGGCCGACCGCTCCGACCCGTGGGTCCTGGACACCGCCGTGGTCGTCATGGTCCTCCTGATGTTCGGCCTGCCGGACCTCCTCCACGGCGACGTCGACCACGCGCGCGAGCACCGGATCCACTTCACCCGGCTGCCCCTGGCCGCGACCCTCGCCCTCCAGGCGGGCCTCGTCCTGCCCCTGCTGTGGCGCCGGCGGCGCCCGACGGCGGCGTTCGCGGCCATCATGACCGTCTTCGTCGTCCAGTGGTCCACGGGCGCGGCACTGCGGGCCGACGCCGCCCTGCTCGTCGCCCTCTACAGCCTGGCCCTGCACGGGAGCCTGCGGCACCTGGCCTGGGCGTGCGCGGCCATGGCCGCGGCGAGCACCCTGGTCGCCGCGGAGGTGTCCTCCGGGCTGCCCGTCGGCGACGCGCTGTTCTTCCTGTTCAGCGCCGCGACGGCGGCCGTCGCCCTCGGCATCGCGGTACGGATCCGCCGCGCCCAGCTCGCCGGGCTGCGGGAACGCGCGGCCCGGCTGGAGATCGAGCGCGACCAGCGCAGCCGGCTGGCCGCCGTCACCGAGCGCACCAGGGTCGCCCGGGAGATGCACGACATCATCGGCCACAACCTGTCCGTCATCGTCACCCTCGCCGACGGCGGCGCCTACGCGGCCGAGGCCTCCCCCGAACGCGGACGCGAGGCGCTGCTGCTGATCGGCGACACCAGCCGCCAGGCGCTCGGCGAGCTGCGGCGGATGCTCGGCGTCCTGCGCGACCAGGGCGAGGACGCCGAACTCACCCCGCAGCCGGGCATCGCCGACGTCGACGGGCTGTGCGCCCGCATCCGCGCGGCCGGCCCCCAGGTGGTGTACACGGCCGCCGGGGACCTCGACGCCCTCGACCGCGGGGTCCAGCTGATGGCCTACCGCATCGTCCAGGAGTCGCTCACCAACACCCTGAAGCACGCCGGCCCCGGCACCCGGGCCCACGTCACCCTCACCTCCGAGGACGACCGGCTGCGGGTGCGCGTACGGGACAGCGGCCCGCCCGACGGCCCCCCGCCGTCCGCCCCCGGCCGGCCGCCCCGCGAGGGCCACGGCCTCGCCGGCATACGGGAACGCGCGGCCCTGTACGGCGGCACCGTCACGGCGGGCCCCGGGCCCGGGGCAGGATGGACCGTGGAGGCCGTACTCGACCTCACCCCCGACCCGACAGGCGGCCCCGCGTGACCACCCTCCTCATCGTGGACGACCAGCCCTTGCAGCGGTACGGCTTTCGCATGCTGCTGGAGAGCCAACCCGACACCGAGGTCGTCGGCGAGGCCGCCCACGGCGCCGAGGCCGTCCGGCTCACCGCCGACCTGCGGCCCGACGTCGTCCTGATGGACATCCGCATGCCCGGCATGGACGGCATCGAGGCCACCCGCCGGATCGTCGCCACCGGCGGCCGCTCCCGCGTCCTCGTGCTGACCACCTTCGACCTCGACGAGTACGCCCACTCCGCCCTGCGGGCCGGCGCCAGCGGCTTCCTCCTCAAGGACGCCCGCCCCGAGGAGCTGCTCTCCGGGATCCGCGCCGTCGCGGTCGGCGACGCCGTCGTCGCCCCCGCCATCACCCGGCGCCTCCTCGACGCGTACGCCCACCACCTGCCGACCCGGCCGCCGGGCGCCGCCCCCGTCGAGGACAGCCGGCTGAACGCCCTCACCGACCGCGAGCGCGAGATCCTCGTCGCCGTCGCCCAGGGCTGGAGCAACAACGAGATCGCGAGCCGCCTCGTGCTCGCCGAGTCGACCGTCAAGACCCACGTCAGCCGCGTGATGGCCAAGATCGGCGCCCGCGACCGCGTCCAGGCCGTGATCTTCGCCTACGACCGCGGCCTCACCCGCCCCAACCCGCCCGCCTGACGGCCGCCCGGCCCCGGCCGCCCCTGCCGCGCGCGCCGAAGCCCGGCCCGGAGAACCGGGCCGGGCGTGATATCCGCCCCACGGCACCGCGATGGCGGCCCGCTGGGGTGGAGACGGTCTTCGCTCGTTCAGGGCCCCTCCCTCGATCCGCAATCGCTCCCGCCGACCGGGCTCCGGTCAACGCCGGACTGCCCACCTTCACCCGCATGTGCGATATCCGGTGCGGCCCCTCTCCGAGACGATGAGCCCAGGAGCTGTACACGCTGACAGGGAGGCCATATGAACCGCTCTCGTTTCGGGATGCGACACCTGGCACGCATCGCGGCGGCCGCAGGCTGTGCCGCGGTCCTCGCCGTCACCCAGGCCTCACAGGCCTACGCGGCAAGCCGAACGGTCAGTTTCGAGTACGAGCACCTGTGGATCACCCCGGAGTTCGAGGCCGGCGACGGCAACATCCACTTCACTGTGAAGAGCTGCGACCACCCCAAGTCGGACATGACCGTCACACTGCGCCGAACCGATGGAATCAACACGGACCTCGGCCACGAGACCATCCTGTGCCACGAGGGCTACAGGGCCACGTTCGACGGACTGCGGGGAGGTACGTTCGAGTTCGAACTCGGCAAGCTCGACAACGGGAAGGCGTTCAAGGGCACCGCCACCTACTCCTTCACCGCCCCCAAGTAGCGACAGCGAAGTTCAGGCGGGCCCCGACCTGCCGAGTTCATCAGGCAGCGGCCGGGCCGTATGGAGACCGGACAACCGAGGCTGGAAGCACTCCGTCAGTTCCACGGGGTTCAGTCCCAGTCGGTGAACTCGTGCGTCCGGCGGCGGTAGGTCCTCGGGAGGGCGGCGAGGCGGTTCGGCGGCCAGAGGTCGGAGCGCTCGTTGAGGACCAACTCGCCGTCCTGGCGCACCAGCCAGACGTCCTCGTAGTCGAGGTGCAGGACCGCGTCGCCGGGTACCTGCGCGAGGAGGCCGTCGGTCAGGCGGGTCATGTCGTCCTGCTGGCCGGGGATGTCGGTGTGCTTGCCCAGCCGGAACGCGACCGAGACGGTCGGGGTGAAGACGCGGCCGCCGATCCGCGGGTCCCCCCAGGGAGTGGGCCTGCAAGGGGTCACCCGGATCCAGGTGCCGTGCTCGGTGAGCGCGCCGTCTCCGAGCAGGGTGTCGACGCTTGCGGTGGCGTCGAAGAGCCGCATCGGCCGGGCGGCGTCGGTGAGGCTCCGGGCGACCTCGGCCGTGGTCCACGTGGTCACCAGGTCGAGGCTGTAGGAGATCGCCATCTCCGTCCCTCCCTCTTTCTCCAGGCTGAGGGAAACCACCTTGCCGCACATGTCGATCACCGTGATGGTCGCGCCCGCCCCGGACACAGGACAGCGGTGTGACGTGGGGGTTGCCCCGCGGGGCACACCCCCGCACGTACCCACAGTGAGGGGGGGGTATGGCCCATCACCCCCGGGGGGCGGGGCCCCCCCAGCGGGCCCCCCCGGGGGGGGGTTG